>JAAZJH010000061.1 GCA_012800435.1 Clostridiaceae bacterium
AGTGTGGCCGATTTGGTCGACATGTATCAAGCATTCGACCTGCATCGTGGAATCACCCTGTCAGGGGGCGAGCCCTTTCTTCAAGCAGCTCCTCTTGCCGCCTTAGCAAAAAAGATCAAAGAATGCTCAGGTGATGTCATTACGTACACAGGTTATACGTATGCTCATTTAAAAAGATTGGCCGAAGAAGACGAAGCGATAAGAAATCTTTTAGAAGAGACCGACTTATTGATCGACGGCCCGTTCATTCTCAAGTTGCGTAGTCTCAATCTGCCGTTTCGAGGCTCATCCAATCAGACGTTGATTGCGTTTTCAAAAAAAGGAGAATGCCTCAAACAAGAAATCGAAGATCTGTAAAAACGGTATTGCGTTGTCGAAAAAGGTAAACGTCAGCCATTGCTCCCTGAAAAAATGATCTCAATACTAGATTTGAAGGGTAAGAACAAGTTATAATGTACAAAAATAATGGTTAGGTACAGCTTTCTTTGAGCGTAAAAAACCTTTACCGTGTCTTCAACAGCATTCTCCGAGTTGCTATAACCTGACAAAACAGGTTGTGGCAAACGATAGGGTGTACCGGGTAACCGGTTCGCCTGCCATGCTTGCAAAGGAGTTTGCAGGTTTTTCCTGCGGTCTCCTTTTTTATTTTATATTGGTGACGCAGGAAATGAACCTATCTGATGACACATGACAATAAGACAGCGAAATGAAAGGAGAAGCAAAATGTACGGATATCATGGCAAACTACTATTCATCAATTTAAGTACAGGAAACATTGAAATTAGGCCGCTTAAAGAAGAGGATGCACGTAATTTCATAGGCGGACCGGCACTCGGTGCTAAAATCCTCTATGAGGAAATGCCGGCAAACGCGGACGTTTTCGGTGAAGACAGCATGGTCGGATTCGTGACGGGGCCTTTGAATAATAATCGGGCACTGTTCGGCGGTCGTTACACGGTCGTTTCCAAATCTCCTGTAACCGGCGGCTGGAACGACGCAAACGCAGGCGGTTATTTCGGGCCGATGTTGAAAGCAGCCGGTTTTGATGCCGTCTTCGTCAATGGCATCTCGGAAAAACCAGTCTACGTCTTTGTGGACGAAGGACGTGCTGAAATTCTTGACGCCTCCGATCTTTGGGGATTGACCGTCTCAGAAACAGAGGCGAAGATTCGAGCAAAACACGGTGAAAAAATCAACGCAGCGCTCATTGGACCCGGCGGTGAAAACCTCTCATACTTTGCCGCCGTAATCAACGACGGGCACCGCGCAGCCGGTCGCGGCGGCACCGGAGCCGTCATCGGATCAAAGAATCTGAAAGCCGTTGTCGTGCGCGGCAATTTGTCAACCGAGGTCGCTGATCGCAAAAAGCTTGTCGCAGCGAACAAAAGCATCTCCGATAACATGAAAGGCGCTGCAGCCGAATTAGCCACCGCCTTCGGAAGATTTGGAACCGGTATTTTTTACATCCCTTCGACGTTAAGCAGCGATGCCAGCATCAAAAACTGGGGCGGTGCAGCCGGCATCGACTATACGGAAGAGGAAGCCTATCTTGTCAGCTCAGCAAATCTCGAGCAATTCGTATTGAAAAAATACAATTGTTCGAATTGTCCGCTTGCCTGCGGCGCCATTATGGATGTTCCGTCTGAGCGCTGGGAGCTTGCCAACATCGATCGCCCCGAGTATGAGACGATGGGCGCTTTTGGTTCCCAAATATTGAACAGCGATTACGAGTCAGTGCTTCGCTGCAATCTGCTTTGCAATGAGTATGGTCTTGACACGATCTCAGCAGGCGCGACCGTCAGCTGGATCGTCGAATGCTATGAGAACGGCCTCTTTACGAAGGAAGAGCTCGACGGCATTGAGGCAACGTGGGGAAATGGTGATTCCATCGTCGCTTTAACTGAATTGATATGCAAGAATGAGGGCATCGGCCAAGTCTTGATCAAGGGCACGCGTTATGCGGCCGATCACCTCGGCAAAGGTCATGAATACCTCGTCGTCGCAAGCGGCATTGAAGAGCCTCAGCACGACGGGCGACTGGCATACGGCGTAACCCGAACATATCAGTACGACCCGACGCCGGGTCGCCACGTCAAAGGCGGCCTCGGGCTTGCACCATCCGGTCCCGACTTCGATTACAGCGACACCGGTGAAGCCGATCTTCAAGGCGTCGTTGGCACTGAAGTATTGAATTCCTCAGGATTGTGCATGTTCGGTAACATGGTGTCACCGCCGGATGCACTCCTTAATCTGATTGAGGCAGTAACCGGATTCCAATATAGTCCTGAAGAGTTCCGCAAACTCGGCACTCGTATGTTCAATATCCGCCACGCCTTTAACATAAGAGAAGGCATGACCCGCAAGGACTTCACACTGTCAAAACGTTTCTACGAGTCCAATCCGCCTTATGAAGGACCGATTGCCGGTGTCAAAGTGGATCATGAGCGCCTCGCCGACAACTTCTTTGAAACGATCGGTTGGGATAAAGAGACCCTCATCCCCTCCTTAAGCTCGTTGGAAGAGCTGGGCGGCATGGAAGCGGTCATCGCCGACTTTTACGGGTGATCACATGAAAGTCACCGTTCGCCTCATGGGTCTTGATATGTCGCCCGACGCGTCCAGCATTACACTTGAACTCAGCGACGGCGCGACCGTTGAGCACGCATTGAAAAAACTCGTCTCTGTCGCCGAAATGCCGTGGACCGTTGATGATCTTATGATGCATGTGATGCTCGTCCAAAACAGGCGTGCAAACAAAAAAGACGTCCTCGAAGACAACGATACTTTGATTGTCCTCAAGACGCTCGAAGGCGGATGAGTGGCAGGACATTTCTGAACGGCATGAAAAAACACCGCCGTTTACGATATAGTGCCTTTGAGACAATGCATTTGAATTGTGGACGATAAAAGGAAACCCCCAACGGGTTGACCGTCAAACACATGAAAGAAGAAGCTAAATGCTTCTAAATAGAGAATATGGAACAACCGAAAGCAAATGTGATTGAAATCAAGTGTTTCCCTGAAAAAGGCGTAGCACACTCTATGGAGTGCGCTACACTTCGTGCCGACGGCGGACTTGAAAATGATCGGTACTCACATCACGAAAACCGCGCACTGTCGCTCCTTGACGGGAATGTTGGAATCATTGTGGAGCAAATGCCGATTAAAGGTTTCTGCGCCGTGAAGTTTACGGCGAATTTAACTACTTCAGGCTTGGATTACTCGACATTGCGGGAGGGCAGCCTTTTGCACATTGGAGATGCGACGATTAGGATAGACGGTGTTGGCAAAAGGTGTTTCCCTGAATGTCCCGTAGAAGAAAAATCCAAGTGCCCGCTTCGGACACACTGTGCTTTTGGCACGTCACTCAGCGATGCCGTGATCAGACTTCACGATAACATCGACTGCCAAAACCCATAGCATAGGCTGTAAAGACGTGTCGCAATGCATCGTTCTTCCTCATCATCGATTCTTAATTAAAAGTTAAGGTCAAATGGATGCGTTGCGCACACGTCTTTTTCTTTTGAAATCACCCGTAGAAATATGTTAAGGCGCATACTAGTGATTGCTGTGTGCGTTTCTCTTTCATTACAATCAATTCTTGATCAAGCAAAACCAGAGTTATAACAAGATTACGTTGTCAAAACACCGCTCTTTGCACAGCCCCATCTGATAATGGAAACTGCGTTTCTAAACTTTCGGAATTATCCTCCGATCTTATGCATCCCGCTCGTAGGCTCGATCACAGAACAAATACCGCCCTCCTCCAGAACCATTGGTTTTCCGGCATGCTGTCTCGGCTTATGTTTAATCGCTTCAAGTATAGCTTCCGCCAACTGCTCATCACTTGCACCACCGCGAAGCATCGGTTTTAATGCGATGCCTATATCGTAGAAAAGGCATAATTTTAAATCGCCTGTTGCCGTCAGACGTAACCGATTACATTCGTTGCAAAAATTGTGGCTCATGGCTTGAATAATTCCAATACGTCCCTTAAAATCGGACGCCTGCCAGTACCGTGCCGGACCTGCACCGACGTTTTGCCGGGCAGGTTGCAATACTCCGTACACCTTTTCAATTATTTCAAATGCTTCGTCTGCCGTTACAGCGTCTTCAATCGATTCGCCTGTCATGGGCATCCATTCAATCAAACGGACATCGACCGGATACTTCTTTGCGAGCGAAATAACGGAAAGCCAGTCCTCCGGCAGACTTCTAGGAAAAAGAACACAATTGACTTTGACGGAGGAAAAAGGTGCTTTTAAGGCGGCGCTTAGACCGTCTAAAGCTTGTGGAAGCGCGTCTCTTCTGGTGATTTCTTCATAGCGCTTCCGGTCGAGCGTATCGATGCTGATGTTGACGCCGTCTACGCCTGCAGCCGCAAGCTTGCTTGCCATCTCAGGTAAATACACCCCATTCGTCGTCAATCCTAAAAACCGAATGTTCGGTATCGCTTTAATATCAGCGGCGAGATATTGTACGCCTTTTCTTACGAGCGGTTCTCCACCGGTGAGACGAACGCGATCCACCCCGAGGTTTGCCAAGATACGCACCACGCGAACGATTTCATCATAACTTAAGATGTCCTCATGAGAAAAAGAGACGACACCGGATTCCGGCATGCAATACCGACAACGCAAATTGCACCGATCGGTCACCGACACTCGAAGATAATGAAGTCTTCTGCCATATGCATCATTCATTGTTCTTCTTTTTTCCTCCGGTAATGACCGCTTTTGCCGCCCTGTTTTTCGACAAGCGTTACTCCGCAAATCTCCATACCTCGATCAAGAGCTTTACACATATCATAAATAGTGAGAAGCGCAACACTCACTCCGCAAAGCGCCTCCATTTCAACTCCGGTTTTCCCCGTCGTCTGAACGGTACACACCGCGCGAACACATCTTTTTGACAGATCCAAATCAAACTCAATCGATGTGCTTTCAATGATGAGCGGATGACAAAGCGGAATTAAGCTCGACGTCTGTTTCACAGCCATAATGCCGGCAACACGTGCTATGCCGAGCACGTCGCCTTTCTTAGAAGTGCCGCTTTCCACAACGTGATACGCCGTCTCATTCATCAGGATATGCCCTTCGGCCTTCGCTATGCGCAGTGTAGCCTCTTTTTTTGAGACATCGACCATAATGGCATTGCCTTTTTCATCAAAGTGATTTCCCTGTTGTTCCATCGTGATCCTCTCTGTAATGGCTTTCCGTTACCGTAACGTCCTCTCCTGTGTGCGAGCTTGTCACTGCCGTTTATCGCTTATGGGATCGGTCTTGCAACACCTTACCCTTTAGGCAATCTTATCCGTTACGGCAACGCATCATGATGTATTTAGAATGCAGTTACTTTGCCAGGATTGCATACATCATAGCCGCCCATTTTCATGATCCGTTCAGAAAACGCCGGACTTCGAATCGTCTCCAGCCAACGCTGTACCATGGGTAAATTATACGCCTCTTCTAACAGTAAGAAGTCGTACGTTTCGTGACAAATCGGGATAAAGTCCAATCCGTAAATCTTGGCAGCAGCACAAATACCGAGGCCGACATCCGCGCTTCCTGCTGCGATCAGCGCCGCAATTGCCGTGTGTGTATACTCCTCCCGATCGTATCCGTCAATGGCTCCGGGGTCGATACCGTCTTTTCGACACAGATAATCGCACAATATGCGTGTGCCTGATCCCTTCTGGCGATTGACATACCGTATACCGTTTCGGGCGAGATCGGCAAAATTCTCAATGCTCAAAGGATTTTGGCGCGCTACTATTAGCCCTTGTACACGTTGCACCCCTTCAACGAGCAACACACCGCCATCAGGAAAGTACCGACGAATGTAGGAAAGATTGTATTCTCCCGTTGATTCATCAAGGAGATGAATGCCGCCAATATGCGCCTCGCCTCGCTTGATTGCGAACAATCCGCCCATACTGCCGACATGCGACGACGCCACCGTCGCATCAGGCCAATGGCGTCGCATCAAGTCGGTCATTTCATCAATGAGCGGGTCATGGCTTCCGGTGATGACAAGAGTACGTTTAATATCATCAATCGGTCGCAACAGGCGAACCGAGACTGTCTGCCCCGGTTCATAACCTTCAACATTTTGCGGAACATCAATGATGCCGTCTGCTTTCACGAAAGAAGTTACGATCCCCGCCCCGCGCATCAGCGGCGAAGCGATGAGCTTGCCTCCGACGTATCCGAGTCGTGTGCGGATAAACTCACGGTATTTCAATGAAGAATTTAATGTGCGGGAGACGACCGCCTTTACTTCATTCGGAGGTAATAAAGGCTGAGCTTGCATTCTCATAATAATGGGACGCAGTATTTCTTCCAATATAATCATTCCCGAAACAGGATAGCCCGGCACACCGAAGAGCACCTTGCCGGTTTCTGTACATCCCAAAACGGCCGGCTTACCTGGTCGGATCGCGATGCCGTGAACAATGACATCTCCTATGGCATTTATGGTCTGTGCCGTATAGTCTTCCCGACCTGCCGATGAACCGCCGATGATGATCACTCCGTCGTAATGCAACAGTGCAGTTCGTATGCCTGTCTCAAGCGCTTTAGGATCATCGACAATTCTGTCAAAGACTTCTATATCAGTGCCCCAACGTTGCATCATCGCCTTGAAAATTGTCGAATTGAACTCGATAATTGCACCTGCTTCGGGGGTTGCAGTTGGCGCGATGATCTCATCGCCGGTCGGGATGACAGCGAAGCGCGGTTTGACCAAGACATCGACGTCCAGATTCCCGGAAGCCAACATCGCTCCCATCGCAGCAGGTGTAATGCGCGAAAAAGAAGGCATCAACATGTCGCCTTCGCAGACATCTTCCCCAATCTGGCGCACGTGCTGCCACGGTGTCGCTGCCGCGAATAAGGCGACCTCCCCTTCATCCTTCCAAAGCACATCTTCTATCATGACAACGGCATCGCATGATTCAGGAAGCGGGTCGCCGGTATCGACTACATTATATTGGCTTGGTTGCAGACGTACCGGCGTCGTCACACTTGCACCAAACGTATTCTTCGCGTAGACAGCAATACCGTCCATGGCACAAGCATTATAATGTGGCGCACTGATTTTGGCGTAAACCGCTGATGCTGTCAGGCGTCCGTCAGCTTGTTTTACCGACACCGTTTCCGAACGCTGTGTGAAGAGCCCTCTCTCCTCTAGGGCAGTCATGTATTCTGCCAAAGCTTCATCAAGCGGAACGTTCGTCAGATACTGAAAAGCCATTCGCGCGACCTCCTCTAGAAACCTTGCGCGTCAAAAAGTGCTGATCAAAGCGTTATAACGCAAAGACGGTCACCTGTTCGCCTTCGGAAAAACCTTCACAATCGCGCGGCACCTCGATATATCCGTCGGCACGTGCAAATTGTGTGATCAAGCCTGGCTTGCTCATCAAGGGACGAGCGACGAAACAATCTTCCTCTATTGTTAAAAGAACAGCAACGTATTCTTGCCGCCCATGGTTTGACGGTATCGCGCTTGCCAGTTTTGCCCTGAAACACGGGGACGGTAGGGGATCAATTTCGCCCATCATACTGCGAAGCAAGGGGTTGGCAAACAGATCATAAATAAAGTACACGGCGGCCGGATGACCCGGGAAACCTATGAGCGGCTTCCCTTCAACTTCGCCAAAAATCGTCGGTTTTCCCGGCTTTACGGCAATACCGTGTAAATACACTTCCCCAAGTGTCTCGACAGTGCGTTTTAAGGCATCTTTGGCGCCAACCGAACTCCCTCCCGAAAGAAAAATGGCGTCACATTCACGTGCCATCAAAGTGATGCGCTTCTCCAACATGCCATCGTCATCCGGACAGATGCCGTACCGACGTGCATGCCCACCAATCTGTGTTACACAGGCGGCAAGAAGGATCGAATTGACGTCGCGCACTTGAGCGATTTGCGGTGTAGTATCGAAAGGAACGATCTCATCACCAGTCGATAATATACCGACCATTGGACGCTTGGCGACCAAAACTTCGGTAATTCCCAGCGCGGCAAGTGCACCAATATCTGTTGGCTTGAGGCGCTTACCCGAAGAGTATACCTCCTCACCAAGTGACACATCGTCATGTCGAAATATGATATTCTCCCCTGGTGCGATCGACTTTGTTATTCCAATGAGGCCACCGCCGTAGTCCTCTGTTTTTTCAATCATCACGACGGCGTCTGTACCTTTAGGTAATTGTCCGCCCGTTGGGATCGCAACGCATTCTCCGCGCTCACACCTCAGCTCACATATCTCTCCCATCGTCACTTCGCCGATATTTCGAAGAAGCGCCGGCATGCTCTCTGAACTGCCGAAAGTATCTGCCGCATGAACGGCAAAACCATCTACCGTAGACCGATCAAATCCCGGCACATCTTCCTTGGCGACGACAGCTTGCGCCAAAACGCGGTCGACTGCGTCAATAAGGGCGATGGGCTCCTTGCCGACGTGGCACTTGCCGAATTTCAATTCAAGAAGATTTTTTGCCTGTTCGAATGTGGCGACGTGCAGCATAACTTTCTCCCGGATTTTATTACCAGATTACTTTTATTATACATCCGCCCCTTGCACCGAGTTACAAAAGTTTTCAGTGACGAAGACGCAGTAAAATATTTGAATTTTGACCAGACAAAGCGCGTAGTAGGAAGTATGGACAATTTTTTAAGTTTTTTAGCTTTTTTGATCTTCAAGGTCGCTAGCGTGGTCAATTTTTCAATAATATTAGGATTTTTGTCCGGTAAAACGGCATATGAACACCGTTTTCCTCTTTTAATTGAAAAATTGACCTGAAAGGAAACAGACACGGAGCAACCCGTCTAATTTAATTGAATTTTTGCCCAGGGAGGAATTGGACGAGGAATTGAGTATTGAAGGTTTTATATATCTCAATCAGTTGAATTATTGAGATCTGACGTTTACTCGCTTCAAAAAAAGCTAGGACCTAAAAACCGTCGAGCACGGTATAGAAAAAAAGCTGAGACTACAATTCTCAAGAATTAAAGCTCTCCCGACCTAAATCAAGTCCGGGGGCAAAAACAATTAACTGCAGTGTTGCAGTATTGAAAATAGTAAACTGATTTAAGTCTTGTGAAACAAAGCTTGCCGGCTTAAAACTAAGTTCAGCCGGGTCGCAAAATCGATGAACTGCACAATGATAGACTAAACTGTTTGGAGTCTCGTAAAGCGAAGCTCACCGGCTTCAAACCATGCCCAATCGCGAAAGCCGAGGGATGCGGCATAGGCGAGCGTGGGTCGCATAAAACGGCCGAATTGTATATTATAATGGGCATCCGAAGCAAACGCCAGAAAACGTCCGCCAAATTCACGGTAACGACGCAACACATCTTTGTCAGGAAGAGCGTCCTGTAACGAGTAACCTTTATTGCGCATCAGCGAGTCTATCGTGCCTGCATTGATTTCGAGAATTTGGCCGTTATCACGCATGATACGGAACAAACGGTCAAAAGCATCCGGCGCATGCCAGTAGAACATTTTGGAACGTTGCTCCGTTGCATAGCGCGAAAAGAAATCGTAATGGCCGATGATACGGGCTTCAGGAACAGCTTCAGCGGAATCCGCGATTACATTTATGACGCGCGTATACGTATCGGCAAGAGATTCTCGATATATTTGTTGTTTGTCGTAAAAAGGATCGCAATGATCAAGATAGTGCACCGAAAGAATGCCGTAATCAAAAGGATTGTCACGCAGAAGATTGCGAAGTTCGTCAGCAACCGCCTCTGTCCATCCCAGTTCAACCGAAATCAGAAAACCGGGCGGATCGCCGGGTTGACGTCGCGAAGGAAGGCGCCTTAGGTCATAATAGGCGTTCATGTATTCCTTCAGATCAAAAACCCATGGATCTTCTCCCGGATAACAGTCGACGTCAGCGTCATAATGATCCGAAATCGCAACACCGTGAAGATTTAGCTCCGATGCTTTTGAAAGTAATTCATCAAGGGTCTGTCCGGCATCGGGCGACCAGCCCCCTAAGTGATTGTGAATGTCTACGATACTCATATATTGCGCCATTTACTGTGTCATTAATCTTTCGTACGTTTCGCCGTCTTATTCAGCGGTTGCCATAGGCTCAAAGATACCGCGCGAAGCATTATCCAAGAAGTTCTGGCGAAGCGCCCAAAGCCTGTCTGAAAGGTCTACATAGTAGGTTTGAGGATTCTCAAATCTCAATAGCGACGGCCAAAGTGTCGACATTTCCTTTTTACAAAAGGATCGAATTTCTTCAATATCGCGTGGTTCATGACAACGCACACCCTTTACAAAAAGCGGCTTCAGGATAGGCACCGCGCGAAAAGAGTACAGCGTCTTGCGTTTCCAGGAATGTAACGGATCAAAAATGGTGAGCGGTTGCGTATCATCGATTATTTCGCCCGCTAACGTGATCAGGTCAGCCTCGACACGTCCTGTCTCGCGACTGTAAAGCCTGAAGAGGTTTTTCTCTCCCGGGTTCGTCATCTTCTCAGGATTGTCGGAAATTTTCATTCGCGGTTCTTGAACGCCGTTTCTCTCAATCATGGATATTTTATAGACACCGCTAAAGACAGGTTCAGCACGTGATGTGATGAGCCGTTCGCCGACACCCAGCGAATCGAAACAGGCGCCTTGATGCGCCAGATCTCGTATCAGATATTCATCAAGCGCATTACTGATGGTGATGGTGCAATCTTCAAGGCCTGCGTCATCAAGCATTTTTCGTGCCGTCATCGTGAGGTATGCCAAGTCGCCGGAATCAATGCGGATCGCCTTAAGACGTTTCCCCATCGGCTCCAATACTTCTCGCGCGACGCGGATCGCGTTGGGAACCCCGCTTCTAAGAGTATTGTACGTGTCAACAAGAAGCTGGCAGTCATCCGGATAGGCAAGCGCATACGCTTCAAACGCTTCGTATTCTGAAGGAAACGCTTGTACCCAGCTGTGCGCCATCGTACCTAAGACGGGAATATTGAATAGTTCGCCAGAAAGTGTGCAAGACGTTCCTGCAACACCGCCAATGTATGCAGCACGAGCACCGAGCACTGAAGCCCAAGTCCCTTGGGCGCGGCGCGCACCGAATTCCATCACGGTACGCCCTTCCGCAGAGCGGACTATACGCGAAGACTTGGTGGCAATGAGGCTCTGGTGATTGATGGTTAAAAGGATCATGGTTTCGACAAGCTGCGCCTGAATAATTGGTCCTTTCACCTTCACGATCGGTTCGTTAGGAAAAATCGGCATGCCCTCCGGAACAGACCATACATCGCACTCAAATTTAAACTCTTTCAGATAATCTAGGAAATCCTCTTCGAAGACGCCAAGTTCGCGCAAGTAGGCGACATCATCTTCTGTGAAGCGAAGATGCTCAAGATAATCTACCATCTGTTCGACGCCGGCCATGATCGCATAACCGCCATCTTCCGGGACATTGCGAAAGAACATGTCAAAAACCGCGATCGTGTCTTTCATGCCATGCTTGAAATAACCGTTCGACATCGTGATCTCGTAAAAATCCGTCAACATCGAGTGGTTCGTGAATTGTATTGATTCCTTCATTTTTCATATCCTTCCGACGCAAACATCTGTGAGGCTTTCAACATGGTTTGCAACGATATGTCATATTTATTTTGCCCTTGTTTTCCAAACTTCTCAAGGTTACGCCTGTCGAAAGGATGCAGGTCAATCGTCCGATGTTATAGACACATGGAACAAAAATCGGACTCCGGTAATAGTATGCTTTTCCATTGCTCTTTGATGACATGTTCTCCCGTCACTGACCCGATGACATCTTATCCCGTCGTTCATCTTCATAAGGCCAACAATCATCGCCAAAGAGTGTTTTCTCAAAAAATACGCGCTCCAGCGTCAATCCTTGCGGCGGCATCGTAGGGCCGGCTAACGTTCGATCCTTTGATTCAAGCAATTTAGGAACTTGCTCCGGTAACATTTTGCCCTGACCTATGAGCACGAGTGTACCTGCGAGAATGCGCACCATGTGGTAAAGGAATCCGTCGCCACGAACGACCAGCGTAATCAAACTGCCTTCCTCAATTAGCTCAAGGTGTTGAATCGTGCGCACGGGCCGTTTTGTCGGTGATCCTTGATCCATCAGCGAAAGAAAAGAATGTGTCCCGGCAAAAAAAGGTAACGCTTGTCTCATGGCGCTCATATCAAGCGTACCCGGAATGTGTGATACGAGATGGCGAAACAATACGGGACGCACCCTGCTGTTCATGATACGGTAACGATATTCCTTTCCAAGCGCGTCGTACCGTGGATTGAAGTCGTCCTCAACGCGTATGGCTTTTCTTATGGCGATGCTGTCCGGGAGTTTCGCATTCCAAAACAGGGGTATATTTTGCTCCGGAATCGATGTTTCGGAACGAAATGAGGATACATGGCCACGCGCAGAGACACCTGCATCTGTGCGACTTCCACCGGTGAGCCGAATGGTTTCGCCGGTTTGTTTTTTCCATACATCCTCAAGTGTTTGTTGCACGGAGACAGCGTTCTTTTGACGTTGCCATCCTGAAAAAAAAGCGCCGTCATACGTCGTAAGAATTGCGTACCGTACGCCACGCATCGCTTTTATTTTTACAGAATCATCGGTCATGCCTTGTTTTCATCCTTCTTAACTGCGTCCCTATCCCTGCCATAGAAACACGAATGCGCTGATTAGTACTGCCGCCGTCAAAAACAGATAATCGCGACGCTGTAACTTCATCGCGTAGAGCGTCGTCCGAGAGGATGTGCCGCCGTAGCAACGCGCTTCCATCGCGACGGCAAGATCGTCCGCCCGTCTGAAACTGGACACAAAAAGCGGCACGAGAATACTGACGAGGCCACGCGCACGCCGCATCAGTCCGCCGGTATCAAAGTCAGCACCACGTGACGATTGCGCTTTCATTAAACGCGTCGCTTCATCCAATAGTGTGGGAACAAAACGCATGGCAATCGACATCATCATCGAGAATTCCTGTACGGGAAAATGAAGATGCTTGAGCGGCAACAGCAAACGTTCCATAGCATCGGCAATGGCAATCGGCGTTGTAGTCAGAGTAAGTAAAAGTGATGTTTGGATCACCATCAAACTGATTCTAAGCGCAGTAAGCAAACCGGACGTCAAGCCCTCGAGCGATATCACAATTGAGCCGACTCTAAAAAGCGGTGTTCCTCGTACGGTGAAAAAATGGATCACCATCGCAAAAATGATCAGGAAGATGATCGGTCGGACGCTACGAAGAACGATACGCACACGGATATGAGAAAGAGCGACAAGTACCATGGCCCAAAGAGAAATGACGGCAAGCACGATCGGGCTTTTTGAAGAAAGCGTAGCGATCATCAAAAGGATTGCCGCGATAAACTTGACACGTGCGTCGAGTCTGTGAATGAACGACGTGCCGGGAATAGAACGACCAAGAAGACTGCGCTTACCCATGTGATGACGCTTTCTTTTCGCAGGATTCTATGTCCTCATGTTCGGTATCCGAGGCGGACACGCGAGGCAAATAATCGTGTTTAATCGAACATGCAGCGGTTTCAGAGAATAACTCATTATTCTTTGAGGCCGATAGAATATCATGCCGGATAGCGGGCGCATCGATTGTGGCAGCCGGATTTTTTTTCCTCATAAATTGTGCCGCTTCGAGTATTTTTTGCGTCGCATCTTCGGCATCAAACGCAAACGTGCCAAGTTCCGAAAAATCGTCGGCAAGCGCATCCAAAAAACGCTTCGCGGGCGGAACATCTAGAGAAGCATCCTCGAGGAATACTGCCGAACTGATGATATCTTCAGGAGTTCCGATTTTCGCGACTCGCCCCTCCTTCATTACCAAAATACGGTCACATCGCTTCGCCATCGCCTCCATATCGTGTGAGACGATGATCAGTGTTGCGCCTTCGTTCGTCAACGTCGCCAGATCGTCAAAAAGGTCTTCTCGTCCGGCGGGGTCAAGACCGGCAGCAGGTTCGTCCAAGACTAGAATCAACGGTTCCGCCGCAAGCACGCCAGCGATCGCGACACGTCGTCGCTGACCCCCGGACAAATCAAAAGGAGAGCGAACCAATAAATGGTCAACACCGAGCCGCTTCGCCGCTTTTTCAACACTGTACGCAACTTCTTCAGGCGATTTGCCCATTTGTTTCGGCGCAAAGGCGATGTCAAGAGCTACTGTCTCTTCAAAGAGCTGATCCTCCGGATACTGAAAGAGCAGACCGACCTTTCGACGTATTGATCGGATGATTTTTCGCTCGGAAAGATCCTCGCCAAGAACAGTTACCGTTCCGCGAGAAGACGGAATAATGCCGTTAAAATGTTGAATCAGTGTTGATTTTCCGGAACCGGTATGCCCTACAATCCCGAGCACTTCACCCTGCCGAACTTCTAGAGAAATGTCTTGGAGCGCTTGCACATGCGTTCCTGCCAGTCCTTCATACGCATATGACAGGTGCTGAACATCTATGACGACCGGCAATCCCTGTTGAAGAGGTTTGGGCGATCGCCCCTTGGTGAGCGGAAAATCATCCTTAATTCGAGCTGTTGTTCTTGACAGTTCATCATGACCAAGAGAATGGTCGCCCTGTGTTTGATCCAATGTCATCTGCGACATCTCTTTTTCTAAAGAATTGTCGAAAAACGCCCGATCCGACACTTTTGCCAAGGACTCTCTTACAAATTGAACAGCACCGTCAAAGGAAGTCACTTTTTCAGGTTGATAAGGAACACCGATCGCGTCGGAGATGCGGTGCGAAATCTCAATATGTGTGGGAAGACTAAGACCTAAGGACAATACGCAGTCTTTTTGGTCGAAAACGTCCGCAGGAGTGCCCTCAAGCGCGATCCTGCCCTCATCTAAGACATAGACGTAGTCGGCTAACAGCGCTTCCTCCATATGGTGTGTGATATGGACGATCGTAAGTTGTTTCTTCTCTTTTAGATCCAGAATCAACTCCATAAGAGCACGGCGAGAAGAGGGGTCAAGCATGGCAGTCGATTCATCGAGAATAAGGATCTCCGGTTGCATAGCCAAGACAGAAGCAACAGCAAGCTTTTGCTTCTGTCCGCCGGAAAGCGCATAGGGTTCACGGTCACGATAATCTGTCATGCCCGTTTCTTCCAATGCGCGTGTCACACGCGCCCGAACCTCTTCTGCCGGAAGCCCGAGATTACATGGACCGAAGGCTATGTCATCGGCAACAGTAGTGCCGATGATTTGATTGTCGGGATTTTGAAAAACCATACCGGCGCGGCGTCGGATCTCGTCTATGAATGCATTCTCGGATGTATCCATCCCATCCACGATAACGCGTCCCTCATCCGGAAGCAGCAGACCGTTCATGAGACGCGCGACCGTTGATTTGCCTGATCCGTTACGACCGAGAAAAACGACGTGCGAACCATTCGGGATCGCAAACGATACATCAGAAACGGCTTTGATGTTCTCTCGATCTTCGTTGCCTTGATAAGCGAATGATACCCGTTCAAACTGAATCATTGTCCTGCTTTGCTATCCTGCTCCTGCCATCTACTTGATCGGTGATAATTATCGATAATACCGTAAACGTCGGTGGCGTTTCTCAAGCTCTCCGATGCCATTGTAGCGTTCTTTTCAATCGTCTGCCCATTTCATAAAGTCTAAGATAACGTCTCACCTCACAAGAAAGTCGATAAACGCGAAAAAAGGACTGAAAACCTGATTGGCTTAAAGTCCTCTCTCGTATCCATGCATAGCATGCGGGCTTGTGCCCCCAACGTTAAACCAGCTCAAGAATGACCATAGGCGCCGAATCACCGCGGCGCGCTCCCAACTTGATGATACGCGTATAGCCGCCCGGACGGTTGATGTAGCGCGGCGCGACATCGTTGAACAGATAATTGACTGTATTTACTTTCTTCCCGTCTTTATCTTTGATCTCGACAAGCGTCTTCATGATGCGGCGACGTGCGGCCAGTCTTGCAGGTTGATCAACCTGAACTGTTTTAGTATCATCCTGGCGTTCAACCACGTCGTAGATGCGGTTATTTTTTGATGTGGCCGTGCGAAGCACCTTGCGGCCCTTGTCATCAAGTTTGGCGGACGATACCCGGATCGTTTTCGTTGTAAAATTCGCCTGCTCTTTGACCGCCATGCGAATGACGTTCTCCGCAAGGCGCGCTGCTTCTTTCGCGCGCGTCTCTGTGGTAGTAACCTTGCCTTCAACAATCAGCGTCGTGACAAGATTTCTCAGCATGGACTTTCTTGCAGCCGTTTTTCGGCCTAATCTTCGATATCCGGCCATGGTGTTATCCTCCTCCGGTTATTCCATCTATTCTTTTCTGAAAGAATCCTGATCTTGCTCTTCACCGGCCAGATACAGGTCGTGTTCAGATAGTTTTTCTTCAAGTTCAAGAAGAGACGTTGCCCCTAAGTTACGCACTTTGAGGAGCTCTTCGCGCGATTTAGCAACGAGATCACCGACCGTATGAATGTCGGCTCGTTTCAACGAATTGAAAATCCGTGTAGAAAACTTCAGCTCTTCGATCGGCGCATCGTAGATGCTGTCCTTCTCTTCTTCGATGATCGGCAGCATCTCTTCCTTTTCCGGCTTATCGCGCGTCATAGACATGAAAAGCTGCAAATGCCCAATAAGGATTTCCGCCGCTTTCATCAAGGCATCTTCAGCGGTGATCGTCCCGTCGGTCCAAATTTCAAGCGTTAACTTGTCATAGTTCGTGACTTGGCCGACGCGTGTGTCTTCGACATGAAAATTGACTTTGCGTACCGGCGTGAAGATCGCGTCCACAGGAATGACGCCGATCGGTGCATTGGCGGCCTTATTCTGATCAGCGTTGACGTAGCCGACGCCTGCATTAAAGGTCAAACCCATAAAGAGCGGACCTTCACCGTTCATATGAGCGATCACAAGATCAGGATTCACAATTTCAAGCTCATCACTTTGGATGAATTCACCGGCTGTCACCGGTCCTTTATAGCCCGCTTCCTTATTGATAAAAATAGTTTTCGGACCGGGAACATTCAGACGTGCGCGAATCATCTTGATGTTCAGAATGATTTCCGTGACATCTTCAATCACGCCGGGAATGGTCGAGTATTCCTGAAGAATTCCCTCAATGCGCACCGATGTGACCGCGCATCCCGGCAATGACGAAAGCAGCACACGTCGCAACGCGTTGCCAATAGTCGTGCCGTATCCGCGCTCTAGCGGCTCGGCGACAAAGAGGCCATACGTTTCATCCTCAGAATGTGTTTTGTATTCGATGTTCATATTATTGGCTTCCATAGGTTTGACTCTCCTCGCCACCTGTCAGGCAGACTTAAGTGCTTACTTCGAATAAAGCTCGACGATCAATGTCTCATCGACATCAAGATCGATCTCGTCGCGTTCCGGTACTCTCAAAACGCGCCCTTTAAGATGATCGAGATCGGCTGAAAGCCAAGCCGGCACGATAGTGTTCGGCAAGTCATCGAAGGCCTTCGTCTTTCGTGAATTTTCACGTACGGATATTTCATCTCCTTCTTTTAGGCGCATAGAAGGAATGCTTGCGCGGCGACCGTTAACGTTAATATGTCCATGATTGACAAATTGACGCGCTTGGGCGCGTGTATCGGCCAAGCCGAGGCGATAAACAACGTTATCAAGCCGCAGCTCGAGCAATTTCAAAAGGTTTTCACCGGTTTTTCCGGGCATTTTCGTCGCGTGTTCGTAAGTATTGCGGAACTGACGCTCCAGTACGCCGTATACAAACTTCGCCGTCTGTTTGGCACGCATCTGACGGGCGTAGTCACCTTCTTTTCTGCGTTGGCGGCCACCCGGGTTGCGGCTCGATTTCTTATGAATGCCAAGCATTTGCGGCGCGACACCAAGCGAACGAGCACGCTTCAAAATGGGCGATCTGTCTCTAGCCATTCTCTTTTCTCCTCTTAGACTCTACGGCGTTTCGGCGGGCGACAGCCGTTGTGCGGAATAGGGGTCACGTCTTTGATCATCACGACGTCAAGTCCGCTTGTCGCGAGCGCGCGAATAGCAGACTCACGTCCCGATCCGGGTCCGCGCACGAACACTTCGACCGTTTTCATGCCGTGTTCCACCGCTTTACGGCCGGCTTCCTCGGCTGCGAGCTGAGCAGCAAAGGGCGTTCCCTTCCGAGACCCTTTCATGCCTTGAGCACCCGAGCTGGACCATGAAATAACATTCCCCGCCGGATCCGTAATCGTCACAATCGTGTTATTAAAGGACGAATGGATATGTGCCGCGCCTTTTTCAACATTTTTACGGTCGCGCCTTCTTGTTCTGGCAACCGGTCGTCTTCTACTGGCCATATTCCGTCCTCCTTATCTCTTCTTCTTAGCGGCAGTCCGTCTCGGACCTTTGCGTGTGCGTGCGTTAGTCTTCGTTCGCTGTCCGCGAACGGGCATGCCGAGACGATGGCGGCGGCCGCGGTAGCATCCGATTTCAGAAAGACGCTTAATATTCATCGCGGTTTCACGACGCAAATCGCCCTCGACTCTGTAGTTGTGATCGATTTGCTCACGGATTTTCGATATTTCATCGTCCGTCAAATCGCGAACGCGTGTTGCCGGATCGACGCCGCAAGCTCCGAGAATTTCGGCGGCTCTCGCGCGACCGATCCCGTATATAGCGGTTAGTCCGATATCTACGCGTTTATCATTGGGTAAATCCACCCCGGCAATACGTGCCATTTACTACCTCCATCGTATTCAGAGTTAAATGATCCATCGTTGTGGTGAGACGGGCTCCTGCCTCCACGCAAGATAACCCGACCGACACGGTTTCAGACCGCGTGATCTTTTTCAGCCCTGACGCTGCTTATGTTTCGGATCGCTGCAAATCACCATCACGCGTCCATGACGCTTGATGACTCTGCATTTTTCACAAATCCGTTTTACAGAAGCTCTCACTTTCATGGTCTTTCTCCTTTGTGCCTATTGTCAAATGGCGCACAGTCAATTATTTTACCGTTGCTGTGGCTCATTTTCAAGCCCTTATCTATTTGGACCGCCATATTATGCGGCCACGGTTGAGATCATAAGGCGATAACTCAACAGTCACGTGATCCCCTGTCAGGATCTTGATATAATTCTGGCGCAGTTTGCCAGAAATATGCGCAATCACCTCGTGACCATTTTCAAGACGAACACGAAACACCGCATTCGGCATTGTATCAACCACAAGTCCCTTGACTTCAATGGCTTCTTCTTTTGGCATCCTGTCCTCCGTTTACGTATCCACCCTTATTTTGGGCGATCCGGCTTCCTTCGCACATGCGAGTGACCGCTTTTTCTCTTGATTTCTACTAATCTCTACGTTTACCAATATTACGTTGCCATTCATGCCATCTCTTCAGAGTTCGTCTATCTCAGTTTGACGAAACGGTTTCAAAAGTTTCCGAATCATCGTGTCACGTTCTCTCATGCACGGAGTGTTCTTCATCGCGTCATCAAATGCCGATGCCGGAAGCGCACAACCAACCACGCGTAAATGCTTCCGATTCTTCTTTTTCGTATGCATGAGCCCGCGTTTCGCGCCGTCTGAAACGATGACTCGTTCACCACCACTATCATTGATCACGATATAGATGTGTCCGCGGTCACGACCGGCTCGTGATCGAACGACCGTTCCTGAGAGAAGTCGCCCGTGATCGTCAAGACCGGCATTCATAGTGTAAGAATGTCAACGCCGTCTTCCGTAATCGCCAGCGTATTCTCGTAATGAGCGGCCGGAAGACCATCTGCTGTCATGATGGTCCAGCCGTTCTTTGCAACACTGATATGCCGACTGCCTAGCGTGACCATCGGCTCAAGAGCAAAGGTCATCCCCGGACGGATACGAAGACCGCGTCCGGGCCGGCCGTAGTTGGGCACATCGGGATCCTCATGCAGTTCGTAACCGACCCCGTGTCCGGTAAGTTCCCTCACAACACCGAAGCCATGCGCTTCACACAACGTCTGAACAGCGGCGCCGACATCGCCTAAACGTTTGCCCGGCCGAACTTCCTTCAATCCCTCGAAAAATGCCTGCTCAGTCACTTCTACAAGCTCACGCACGCGAGGATCCACATCTCCGATGATAAAGGTGCGGGCTGCATCGGTATGAAAGCCGTCAAGACAGGCACAGACATCTAAAGAGACGATCATGCCATCTTCAAGAACCTTCGTTTCGCTCGGAAATCCGTGAACAATTTCGTCGTCCACCGATATACACGTCGCTGTGGGAAACGGGGTCGGTCCTCCGGCATCATAACCGAGACACGATGGAATCGCTCCGGCTTCTACGATTAGATCGTGAGCGACACGGTCAATCGTTGCTGTTGAGATACCCGGTTGCATCATCGGCGCCACCTTCTCAAAAACACGTACAAGGATCGCACCCGATGCACGCATTTTCTCGATATCCGCCTTTGACTTCAACCGAATCACAGAGACAACTTCTCCTCTATGAGCTCAAACATCTCGCGACGTGTTTGCTCCGTCATTTCACTGCAGGGGAAAGCAACTCGTTTCCCCTGTTTCTCATAATAATCAAGCAAGGGATCCGCTTGATCATGATAAGCTTTCAGGCGCTCCATGAAAGTTTCTTCCGTGTCATCGGAGCGTTGAATCAGCTTGCCGTTGCATTGATCACAGACGCCTTCAACCTTAGGTCGCATGGCAGCGGTTTTCAGGTTGTACGGTTGTCCGCAATCGATACAGACTCGGCGATATACGACGCGGTCGACGAGAATTTGCTCATCGACATCGAGATCGATGACAAGATCAAGCGACTCGCCATGGTGTTCAAGAATGAGGTCAAGCGCTTCGGCCTGTGGGAGTGTACGCGGAAAACCGTCAAATACAAACCCGTCTTTTGCCTCACCTTCCGTCAACAAGTCATCAACCATTCCAATAACGATGTCATCCGGAACAAGCGCACCGCGATCCATATAACTGCCAATCTTGCGGGCAAGCGCGGTATCCTTCTTGCGGAATTTTCTAAGGAGATCTCCC
This sequence comes from Clostridiaceae bacterium, assembly GCA_012800435.1. Lineage (GTDB taxonomy): Bacteria > Bacillota > Clostridia > Saccharofermentanales > DTU023 > UBA4923. The sequence goes on from JAAZJH010000061.1 coordinate 21,016, forward strand.
GTTGAGAGATGCTCAAGCGCATACTTTTCGGTGATGATCTTTGACCATGTACCCTTTCCGCTGGCGGGAGCACCCATTAAAACGATTCTTTTGTCTTTTTTTATCATTAGTCAAGAAATCCTTTGTAGTGGCGCATCAACATCTGTGCCTCAAGCTGCGTCACAATATCCATGGCAACACCGACCAGGATGAGCACTGCCGTACCGCCAAACCAGATGCCCTGCATGCCGGTAATTAAACCGAGCAATGAAGGAGATAAAACAATGAAGATCAAGAAGACCGACTCGACCCAGTTCAGATGCCTGGCTGTGCGACCAATGAATTCGGCCGTGGGACGTCCGGCACGAATTCCCAAGATGTAGCCCCCGTTTTTTTGCATGTTTCGGGAAACTTCAAGCGGATTGAAACTGATCATTGCGTAGAAAAAGGTGAACGCAATAATTAACAGCGCGTAAATCAAGTAATAGAGCGGGTTAGAGTTGAAATCCATCAGCCATTTCGCGAATTTTCCTTGAGAACCCGTCATCGATGCTATCGTTGACGGCACCATCAAAAGAGACATGGCAAAAATGACCGGCAAAACCCCAGACTGGTTCACCTTGATGGGCAGATAAGTACTCTGCCCGCCATATACTTTGCGACCGACGACGCGTTTTGAATATTGCACCGGAATACGCCGCTCAGCGCTCTGTACAAATACGACAAAAGCGATAAGCGCGACAAAAAGGACCAGCGCGACCAGTAAAAAGAGAATTGCAAGGACGATGCTTCTCACTGCCGTGATGTTTTGGAAGTAAAGGAAAAGCCGTGAGGCATAGCCGGGTAGGCTGCTTGCAATACCGATAAAGATGATCAACGATACGCCGTTGCCGACACCGCGCTGATCAATCTCTTCTCCAAGCCACATCACAAATGCTGCTCCCGCAGTGAAACTGACAATGACCACCACGAGACTGAGCCACTCAGGAATACCGGGCGTGGTGACGCCACGTGTTAAAAGCGCATACGACGTCGCCATCACAAGCCCCAGTCCCAACGTAAGGTAGCGGGTGATTTTTTTGATCTTCTTTTGACCTTCTTCACCTTCCTTGGAAAGGCGTTCAAGCGCAGGGATGGCAAACGTCAGAAGCTGCATAATGATGGATGCGTTGATGTACGGAGACACGCCAAGCGCCAGTACTGAAACAGACTTAAACGCGCCACCGGAGATGATGTCAAGGAATTGTCCCAGCTGACCGAAGCGATCGACGAGCGCTGAAAAAGCTGCCGCGTCAATCATCGGTGTGGGGATCGCTACACCGAAACGGTAAATTAGAATGGCAAGGAAAGTAAATACCATCTTCTTACGAAGATCAGGTATTTTCCAAGCATTCATCATGGTCTGAAACATACTGCCCATTTCAGATTACCTCACAGCTTCCGCCTGCCTTCTCAATTTTCTCTTTTGCGGAGGCGGTAAAAACCTTGGCTTTGACGTCAAACTTTTTTGAAAGCTCTCCCTTGCCTAAGATCTTGAGTCCGTCGCAAGCGGCGGACGCCTTAATGATTCCGGCTTCTTTCAGTGTCTCAAGCGTCACTTCCGAACCTTCTTCCATGCGCATGAGTTCACTGACATTGATCGTTGCATACTGTTTCTTAAAGCGTTTATTGGTAAAGCCGCGCTTCGGCAAACGCCGGTACAAAGGCATTTGGCCGCCTTCAAACTGAGGTCGGACACCGCCGCCGGATCTGGATTTCTGACCCTTCTGGCCACGTCCGGAAGTTTTACCTCTGCCGGATCCGTAACCGCGGCCGACACGCAAGGCTCGTTTGCGAGATCCCGGCGTGGGTGAAAGTTCATTAATCTTCATCGCTTTCTCCTTCTACTTCTTCGGCGACCACAAGGTGGCGCACCTTATGGAGCATGCCTCGAATGGCCTTATTATCCGGCTGAATAACCGTATGGCCGATCTTGCGAAGCCCGAGCGCATGCACGGTCGCGACCTGATCTTTTCTGGCACTGTTCGTGCTTCTAAGGAGCGTAACTTTCAGTTGAGCCATACTCTTTATCCCTCCTTATAAAATCTCGTGCTTGCTCTTGCCGCGAATTTCAGCGACTTGCTCTAGCGTACGAAGAGATTTCAAACCCTCGAACGCCGCATTGACGATATTATTCGGATTCGCGCTACCGAGAGATTTCGTACGAATATCCTGAATGCCCGCTAGTTCGCAGACTGCACGCAACGTGCTGCCCGCAATGACGCCTGTACCTGCGGCAGCCGGTTTAAGAAGCACTTTCGCGGCACCGAATTTCCCCATCACTTCATAAGGAATGGTGCTCTTGTACATCGCTACCGTGATCATGTTTTTCTTTGCCGCTTCGACGCCCTTACGGATCGCTTCGGGAATTTCGATCGATTTGCCGAGACCTTTCCCTACGCGTCCTTTGCCGTCACCGACAATAACCAGCGCGACAAATCGCGGATTGCGTCCGCCTTTAACGGTCTTAGCAACACGGCTTATATTGATGACGCGCTCTTGGAGTTCGCTATCGCGATCGCGCTCTTCGCGACGGTCACGTTCACGACGGTCACTCCGACCGCGACGCCCACGCCCTGGACGCTCGTCTCTGCTGTCACGGTTGTCACGATTAAAATTCTTACTCATGTACTTCTTTCTCCTCAAAAGATCAGTCCGGCTTCACGCGCGGCCTCGGCCAACGCGGCAACTCTGCCGTGGTAGTCATAACCGCCGCGATCAAACACGACGCTTTGAATTCCTTTTTCTAGCGCACGCTCAGCTACTTGTTTGCCGACCGCCTTCGCCGCTTCAATGTTGCCGCCGCTTTTAAGTGTTTCACGAAGCGCCGGATCAAGCGAAGAGGCCGCAACCAACGTATGATGCTCCTCATCATTGATGATCTGCGCGTAAATGTGCGAAGCGCTTCTAAATACACAAAGTCTCGGCCGTTCTGCCGTACCCGACATCGTTTTGCGAATTCGGGCATGGCGACGCTGGCGCATAGAATTGCGTGATGGTTTCTTAATCATGGTTTACCCTCCCTTCACGCCGGATTTGCCGACCTTGAGTCTCAACACCTCACCGGAATAGCGGACTCCGCTACCTTTGTAAGGGTTAGGGGGACGGGACGCTCTGATTTTAGCCGCCAGTTCACCGACAAGCTGCTTGTCGGCGCCGCGCACCGATATACGAGTCGGTCTCGGAACTTCAAAGGTAATTCCCGCCGGCGGATCAAAGATGACCGGATGCGAGTATCCCAGATGCATCACAAGTTTGTCGCCATCCAACTCCGCGCGGTAACCCACACCGACAATTTCAAGATTCTTAAAAAATCCATGGTTTAATCCGTGAACCATATTGTTGATTAGTGAACGGGTCAAACCGTGCAATGAACGCAACATCCGCGAGTCATTCTCGCGCGTCACGAGGATCTGCTGATCCTCAACGACGACATGGATGCCCTCATGTAATTTCTCCTCAAGGTATGCGTCACCCTTGCTAACCTTGATGACTTCATCACCGATCTCCACTTTTGTTCCTTCGGGCAAGGGGATCGGCATTCTTCCAATTCTGGACATAAGATGCTCTCCTGCTCTTTAGATTGCGGGCAAAGCCCATTTCAGAGTGTCACGCGAGCCGTTACCATACGTAAGCGAGCACTTCGCCGCCGACGGATGCCCGACGCGCGTACTTATCCGTCATCACGCCCTTTGATGTAGAGAGAATAGCAATACCGAGTCCTCTTTGGACGCGGGGCAGATTCTCCACATCGGCATATATGCGAAGTCCCGGTTTGGAAATCCGCTTAATGCCCGTGATGACCGGTTTACTGCCATAATATTTCATCGTGACCGTCAGCACACCCTGCTTGCCGTCCTCGCGGTACGTCACCTTTTCAATGTAACCTTCGTCGACGAGAATGTCGGCGATGGCGCGCTTGATCTTGGAAGCGGGAATGTCACATGTGGCTTTGCCGGCTCGTCCGGCGTTACGGATGCGTGTTAGCATGTCCGCGATAGGATCCGTGATCTGCATGCTTATCCTCCTTCTTTACCAGCTGGCCTTGCGCACACCGGGAATTTCACCCCGATACGCGAGCTTGCGAAAACAGAGACGGCAAACACCGAATTTGCGCATATAAGCGCGCGGGCGTCCGCAAAGCTGGCAACGGTTCTTCTTCCGAGTGGTGTATTTTGGTTCACGCTGTGCTTTAATGACTTGCGATTTTTTCGCCATGGTATCTCCTCCCTGTTACCTTCTGAACGGCATGCCGAGTGCGCTTAAAAGCGCTTTTGCTTCTTCATCGGTTTCCGCCGTCGTCACGATAACGATATCGAGTCCTCGAATTTGGTCGATGCTGTCGTACTCGATTTCGGGGAAAATCAGTTGCTCACGCGCGCCCATGGCGTAGTTGCCATGTCCGTCAAATGAGTTTGGATTCGCGCCGCGAAAGTCGCGAACGCGGGGCAACGCGATGCTGATCAATTTGTCTAAAAACGCATACATGCGCAGACCGCGAATAGTAACCTTTACGCCATTTTTCATACCCTTACGGATTTTAAAGTTAGCGACGGATTTGCGCGCATACGTCACGATTGCTTTCTGACCGGCGATGGTTGTCAAATCCTGAAGGGCGCTCTCAACGACTTTCGGGTTTTCGCGGGTATTGCCGACACCCATATTCAGCACGATTTTTTCAAGTCGGGGAACTTGCATCACCGATGTGTAATTGAATTGCTTCATCAGATCATCAATGACTTCATTTTTATAGTGATCTAATAGTCTGCTCATTCGTTACCCCCCTTTCCATCGTCGCGTCCGCCTGATTTCTTGATGTTTTTACGTACAGGCGAAATGGTTGCTTTGCAGGCTTTGCAGTAACGAACTTTCCGGTCGTTATCTTCAAAGCGGAACCCCGTTTTTGACGGACGCTTGCAATGCGGGCATACGAGCATCACGTTAGACGCGTCAATCGGCATTTCCTGACGGATGATACCTCCCTGCTGCATCCTTGAACGCGGTTTAACGTGGCGCGTCGCTATGTTGACACCTTGCACGATGACGCGACCGGTTTTCGGAAAGCAGGCGATGATCTTGCCTGTTTTGCCGGTATCCTTGCCCGTCAATACGTAGACTTGGTCATCTACGCGAACATGTATTTTGTGCGACATTCTATCCTCCTTGCCCATTACAGCACTTCAGGCGCAAGAGAAAGAATCTTCATATAATTCTTCTCGCGCAGCTCGCGGGCGATGGGTCCGAAAATACGCGTTCCGACCGGGTTGCCTTCGTCATTCAGAACAACGGCCGCATTCTCGTCAAAGCGAATCACGGAACCATCTGCTCGATGGACGCCGTATTTCGTCCGGACGACAACCGCTTTCACAATATCGCTTTTCTTAACGGCTCCGCCCGGCGTCGCTTCCTTTACCGTACACACGATAACATCGCCGATATTAGCATAACGTCTGCCGGTACCGCCGAGAACCTTGATGCACATAAGGCTTCTCGCACCGGAGTTATCTGCTGATTTAAGACGGGATTGTACCTGAATCATAGATTCGTTTCTCCTTCTAATTCAAAAGATGCCTTACTGAGCCTTCTCGACAATCTCGACGAGACGCCAACGTTTTTCGCGGCTTAGAGGACGCGTCTCCATAATGCGGACGCGATCGCCGACACGGCAGTCATTATTCTCGTCATGCGCCTTCATTTTGACAGTGCGTTTCAGGTATTTTTTATAAAGCGGATGGCGGATATGCTCCGTGATGGCGACCACAATCGTTTTATCCATCTTGTCGCTAACCACTACGCCCATACGCTGTTTTCTTTGATTTCGCTCGCTCATGGTCATTCCTCACTTACTTCGAAACCGCTTCAAGCTCATGCTGACGCATCACCGTTTTGACACGCGCGATATCGCGCCGCACACGCTTCAGCTCCATGGGATTGGCAAGCTGATTCGTCGCATGCTGAAAACGCAGTTTGAATAATTCTTCTTTTAGGGCTTGAAGTTCATTTTCAAGTTCGGTCTGGTTCTTTTCACGCAGTTCGAATGCTTTCACCCTCAGACCTCCTTCTCATCCGCATCGGCATCTGTCTCTGCCGATTCAACAGTCGCGTCCACCGCGCCCTCTTCGCCTTCAAGAACGTCGGCATCGAGCACGACTTCAGGTTCATCAAAGACCTGAACTTCAGCGAATCTCTCAAATTCTTCTTGTGTAAGCTTGCGCTCGCTTTTGACAAATTTCACCTTGCACGGAAGCTTATGGGAAGCCAGACGAAGAGCTTCACGTGCTCTTTCTTCCGTGACTCCGGCAACCTCAAAGAGGACTCGGCCGGGTTTCACAACGGCGACCCAGTATTCCGGAGAGCCTTTTCCCTTACCCATTCTGGTTTCTGCCGGCTTCTTAGAAATAGGCTTATCGGGGAAAACCTTAATCCAGACCGTTCCGCCACGACGGAAGTGACGGTTGATGGCAACACGAGCAGCCTCAATCTGATTAGCTGTAATCCAACAAGGTTCCTCAGCAGCCATGCCGTACTGGCCGTAAGTCACTTTATTGCCGCGGAGCGCTTTTCCTTTCATGCGTCCGCGATGCTGCTTTCTGCGTTTTACGCGCCTAGGCATCAACATCGGATCTTCCCTCCTTCGGATTGGATTTTGCCGCGACGTTTCTTGCCGCGAGGACTTCGCCTTTGTAGATCCACACCTTCACTCCGATTTTTCCGTACGCAGTGTTGGCTTCGGCAAACCCGTAATCAATATCGGCTCTCAGCGTGTGAAGCGGGATTGTGCCCTCATGAAATTGCTCACTGCGAGCGATTTCCGCACCGCCAAGTCGCCCGGAGACCATCGTTTTGATGCCGCGAGCTCCATTTTTCATGGCGCGGCCGATGGCTTGTTTCATCGCGCGACGGAACCCGATGCGCTCTTCAAGCTGGCTGGCGATATTTTCCGCGACAAGCTGCGCTTCGCAGTCAACATTGCGGACTTCTTTCACATTGATGAAGAACGTACGTCCGAATTTTTTAACAAGCTTTCTCTTAAGCGCTTCAATCTCCGAACCGCCGCGACCGATGATGATCCCTGGTTTTCCCGTTGTAATGGTGATCGTCGTTTTATCGTCGCCTAAACGTTCAATCTCAATTCGAGACACACCGGCACGTCCGGTCTCCTTTTTCACAAAGTCGCGAATGCGCTTGTCCTCAACCAAGTAGCGGGCATAGTCTTTCTTATTCGCGTACCAGCGAGAGTCCCAGTCCTTGATCACGCCCACACGCAAACCGTGCGGATTAACTTTCTGACCCATAATTAGACCTCCTGCTCCCTTTCTTTCAGTACGACATTAATATGACAGGAACGCTTCAGAATCCACGTTGCCTGACCGCGTGCGCGTGCACGTATGCGTTTCATGGTCGGCGCTTGAGACGCTGAACATGATGCAACGTAAAGCAGATCGGCATTAAGTCCGTTATTATTTACCGCATTGGCTTCTGCCGATTTCAGAAGCTTTAAGAGCGGCTCTCTGGCGATATGAGGCGAATAGTTCAGTATCGCGTATGCTTCCTCAAGCGGCTTTCCAACGATCAGGCGAATCACGTTATTCACTTTACGCGCATTCATGCGCACATATTTGGCCGTTGCTTTGCCCTGATCGCGTCCAATACCAAGCGCTTTGCGCTCCTTTTTAGTCAAGGTACGCAATTTTGCATTGCGTCGACGCGGCTTCGCATACTCCGCAAGGATCTCGTCGCGGCGCTCGTCCAATTCCTGTTTGCTCATGACTTTTCGAGACACAGCTATCTACCTCCTCCGGCTCATCTAAATCTGGCACGCTTTTCAGTGGATGCGTGCCCGCGGAAAAAGCGTGTTGGGGCGAACTCGCCGAGCTTGTGTCCGACCATCTCTTCCGTGATGTAAACGGGAACATGTTTTCGGCCATCGTGCACCGCGATGGTATGACCCACCATTTCCGGGAAAATCGTGGAGGCACGTGACCATGTTTTCAGTACGCGGCGTTCGTTTCTATCGTTCATTTCCCGTACACGCTTGATCAAGCGTTCGTCTACGAAAAAGCCTTTTTTCGAAGATCTACTCATGCTACTCCTCCGTTATCTCTTCTTATGACGGCGTCTGATAATCAGACGATCGGTCGGATGATTCCGCTTACGTGTGCGGTATCCGTGGCTGGGCTTGCCCCATGGCGTCATTGGACTCGGATGGCCGATAGGCGCCTTGCCCTCACCGCCGCCATGCGGATGGTCCACCGGGTTCATCGCAGATCCGCGAACATGCGGACGACGACCCATATGACGTTTACGACCGGCTTTGCCGATGGTTTGAATTTCATTTTCAGGATTACTGACTTCACCGATGACGGCGCGACAATTTTGAAGCACCATCCGCACTTCACCTGATGGCATTCGAAGCGTCGCGTGACGTCCTTCTTTGGCAAGCAGTTGAGCCGAGGTACCGGCAGCGCGCACAAGCTGTCCGCCATGACCCGGATTCATCTCGATGTTGTGTACTTGCGTGCCGACCGGAATCCGCGAGAGCGGAAGACAGTTGCCGGTCACGATGTCGGCATCATCGCCTGACACGACCGTATCTCCGACCTTTAGCCCGTTCGGCGCGACAATATAGCGTTTCTCGCCATCAGCATAGTGAAGCAATGCGATAAATGCCGTGCGGTTCGGGTCGTACTCAATGGACGCAACTTTCGCGGGGATGTCAAACTTGTTGCGCTTCCAGTCAATGATGCGATATTTCTGACGATTTCCGCCGCCACGATGGCGAACGGTAATTTTCCCTTGGGCGTTGCGGCCGCTATTCTTTTTCTTCACCCTTAGAAGGCTCTTCTCCGGAGCTTTCTTGGAGAGACCGGAATAATCGGTGCCGGTCATTTGCCTTCTTGCGGGAGAAGTCGGGCGATAGCTTTTGATAGCCATAATGATCTCCTTCTATCACGCGGCGGACTTATTGGCCAAATCCGAATTCTGCAATTTCAGTCTTATACTTCTTCGCGGTGGTCTCTGTCTTCCCGCCCTTCGTCTCATATGTCACGGGCGCGGGATCAAGATCGATCGTCACAATGGCCTTTTTCCAAGAAGCCGTCCTGCCGGATGTTTTTCCCATGCGACGTTTCTTCCCGAGCATGTTCATCGTGTTGACACGTACCACCTTCACATCAAAAAGCGCCTCACATGCCTGGGCAATTTCCAATTTCGTTGACCCTTTGGCTACCACAAACGTGTATTTTCCATAGGCCGTTTCCGACATGCTTTTTTCGGTGATAATGGGTTTAAGGATGATGTCATGCGGATGTTTCATGCGTACACCTCCTCAAGAGATTCCAAGGCATCGCGCGTCGCGATAAGCCGATCGTATTTTAAAAGGTCGTAGACCGAGATAGCGTTTACCGGTGACGTTTTCACACCTACGAGATTCCTCGCGGAGAGCACGACACTCCGATTCACGTCACGTGTCACCAAAAGCGTTGTCGAATCGGCGCCGACACGCTTCAAGAATGCCGCCATATCGCGCGTTTTGCCGCTTTCGATATTGAGCGTTTCCATGACCATCAGCTTCTCGCTGCTCACTTTTGACGAAAGCATTGAGAAGAGCGCCAGACGGCGAACATGCTTCGGAAGTTTGATGGCATGACTGCGCGTCGTAGGTCCGAAGACGACACCGCCGCCGACATGGTTGGGTGCACGGATAGAGCCCTGACGAGCGCGACCGGTTCCTTTTTGGCGGTACGGTTTTCGACCGCCGCCGCGGACGAAACTGCGTGTCTTCGTCTTGCGTGTCCCCTGGCGCCTATTGGCAAGCTGGGCAAGCATTACGCGGTAAACGGCATCTTCGGAGGGTTCAATCGCGAAAATTGAATCGGAAAGCTCCATCGTATCAACGACTTCGCCATCCATGTTATATACATCGATTTGCATTGCGATACCTCCTTTATTTACGGTTTCTCTTAACCGATGATCGGATCTCGAGAAGACCGCCGTTTGCACCGGGAACCGCGCCTTTGACAACGAGGAAATGACGCTCGCCGTCGACTTGTACGACGCGGAGATTTTGAACCGTAACACGTTTGTTTCCGAGCTGGCCGGGCAATTTCTTTCCTTTGCGCACTTCAGCAGGTGTTGCTGAGGAGCTCATCGGGCCTGCCTTGCGATGATATTTAGAACCGTGCGTCCGAGGACCGCGGCGCATGCCATGACGACGAATGGCACCTTGGTAGCCCTTGCCTTTTGACGTACCGGCGATATCCACGGCATCACCTGTCTCAAACATATCGCTGACCGCGATGACCTGACCATCTTCATATATGTCTTCCGTCCTGAATTCGCGAATCACGCGCATCGGAGGAACACCGATTTTGTCAAACTGACCCTTATGCGGTTTGTTGACCTTCTTTTTCTCTTCAAAGGCGACACATACCGCCTGATAACCATCGATCTCCTTCGTCTTCGTGTGCAACACTGTAACGGGGCCGCACGCAATTACCGTAACGGGAATGGCATTCCCGGCGTCATCGAAGATCTGTGTCATACCGGCTTTCCTGCCGAGCATGAACTTCCCCATGTCTTAACCTCCTGAGTTATTGGTTTGCTTTCTTTCGCAAACATGACCCGTCTTATGGACGTTTACAATTTAATCTCAATATTTACGCCCGCCGGCATTTCAAGGCGCATCAGCGACTCAACCGTTTTGGATGTCGGTGTCAGAATATCAATAAGGCGTTTGTGTGTTCGAATCTCGAACTGCTCACGCGAATCTTTATCGACGTGCGGCGAACGAAGGATGGTGATGATTTCTTTCTCCGTAGGGAGCGGAATCGGACCGGAAACGGTCGCACCGGTTCGCTCGGCGGTATTGACGATGCGCCGCGCGCTGTCATCAAGGATGCGGCAATCAAATGCTTTCAATCTAATTCTAATTTTCTGATTGACGGCCATAAAATACTTCCTCCTGCTATAACTGCTTTTAGAATCGCTCTTGACTCGGGCGTATCAATCTTTGCCGATTGAAAACCCAGACGATCACTCTCTGTCGTAAACGCTGGGCACCCTGCTGCTCGTGGATTCTCAGCCCAATATCGTGATTGGACTAGCTCCGGCGAAGTTCCCATTCCGGTTGCAGCAAACCGGAAAGCAATCTCCGCCCTCCAAGCTTTCTTCGCGCAAATGGATCGCGCGAAAAGGCACGACGTGTAGTATAGCGCAATCAGAATATGAATGCAAATACGATTTTGCATGCTTTAACGCTGCGATATTTTTAACTGAGTGCAAAAGTAAACCCAGACAGTGAAATGTTCGAATCGTCCGGCTTAATCCGGCTGACAATGGTTATTTTTGAAGCTATATCCCTGAGCAAATCGGGCAGCAAGATGTTTCCTACATCTCACTGCCCGGCATTCAGCAGATCATACTTTATTAGATAACTTCGTGTAGACACACGGATTTGTAATTGCCATGACGGCTAACGCCACTTATTCTACTCGCGGCTCAAGAATCTCCAATGCTTTCTGAAGCTGCGTGTCTTCTTCAAGCGTCAGCAGGCTGATAGCCTTTGCTTCCGCTTCAGGAGAGAGTGATACTTCATAGTCCGGAACAATACCGACGCCATGGATTGACTCTCCCTTCGGCAGAAAATACTCAAACGTCGTAATCTGAATAGCCGACTTATCTTCAAGATCCCACGTCAAGGTGCCGACTCCTTTTCCGTAGGTCTGTTCGCCGACAAGGGTCGCTTTGCCGAGATCGCGAAGGACGCCGGAGAAGAGTTCACTTGCACTGGCAGAATACTCGTTCAGCAAAATCACGTACGTCATGCTGTCGGGAACGAGCGCCGCCGTCGTCGTCGACCACTTCTCCTCGTACTCTTTTCCGTCCTCACGGCCGCGTATCGTCACCACATCTTGTGGAGGCAGCAGTACGTCCAACATGTTGACGCACTCGTCAGCATAACCGCCGCTATTGTCGCGAAGATCGATCACGATATGTTGCGCTCCTTCATCCATGACCTCCATGACAGTGCGCTCAAAGTTTTCAGAAGCATGAAGGGAAAACTCGGTGACCTGAATGTAACCGATTCCGTCCGCGACCATCTTCCAGCGCACCGATGCATTTGTAATGGGACGCCGCACGACATCTACCGACTCTTTCTCTTTTGAAAGCGCGCGAATCAACACAAGGGTGACCGTCGTTCCCTCTTCACCCCGAACATGCATCGCAAGCTGGTTTACATCTTCAAACTTGCTGACATCTTCCCCGTTAACGCTCACGATGACATCGCCGCCTTGAAGGCCGGCTTCTTCAGCGGGGCTGCCGGGAATGATGTCAACAAAGACATAATCACCATCATCTTGCTGCATGACGGTGGCGCCTATACCGACGTATTCACCACTCATCGCATCTAAGCCTTCTTGTCGAGATTCGGGTGTCATGTAGATCGTGTACGGGCTATCCATTTGCTCAATCAGCCCTAGCATCATGACTTCGATGAGTTCGGCGTCTGTTTTCTTCTGATAGTAGTTATCCTGAATAAGGTTATAGATGGTAGCAAGTTTATCCAGCGCCTCTTCGACACCTTCGCCTTCCGAAAAAGTGAGTGTGAGTTGGTCGACGGTTCCTTTATCGGGATCCGTGCTCGTCGTTCCCGGGAGATGTTGTATTCCAACACCATCGGCTTGGCGAATCCGGTCGCCAAACAGGACGTACCAGCCGGCTGTTGTCGCTGCAAACGTAATCGACGCCGTTAGCAAAACGGCAAAGAGAATCGTCCAAAAGCTTGCGCGTTTTTTTGGAGGTTTTTTTAACGGATCGTACGGCGGGGGTTGAGCATTGTAATGTGAAAAATCTTGCCCGTTCGGCGAACCGCTCGGTTTTCCTTGTGGAGCCGGATGCCAGTACTGTGACGGATCGTGTCCTCGATCACCTTCCTCCGGCTGATTGTTCTGATACGGCGTATTCCGGTACGGCGCGTTCTGATACGGCATATTTTGATGCGTCACATTCTGATACTGTGCGTTTTGATGTGGCGTATTCTGATACGTCGCATATGGATTCTGTTGATCGTTTTGATTCTGCTCCTGATGATACGTCATCGCAAAAACCTCCGTCATATTCACTCAGATGTTCTCTTTGAAAGAACCTAAGCGTTGCGCACGTGTATTCATCTCCGCGGTTCTACGATGTCGATTCACAATTCATCGCACCCTAAACATTATACAAGTGCATACACATTCAAAATTAAATATAATAATACTACATCCGAGCGACATGCTTTCCAAGTTCTTGGCAAAAAGTTACACAAACATTGAAATATCGGAAAAATCGTGTTAATGAAGATAGAGAGAAAAGTATGCTGGTTAACTGGCTTGTTTTCAATTGACCTCAGAACAAAAGATGACGAAAAAAGACACCGCACATTCTTGCGCAGTGTCCGGATAAGCTAATGTATATTTTCATTCAATAAAAGATACGAGAAATCTCCGCTTTATCTGAAATATCTCAGACCATTGACGGGGGTTCCATTGATACGAATTTCGAAATGGAGGTGCGGACCGGTCGAGCGGCCGGTTGACCCGACATAACCGATGAGTTGCCCGGCGTTTACTTTCTGTCCCACACTGCACGCAAAACCGCTAAGGTGGTAATAACGCGTGATGATGCCGTTACCGTGATTGACGTAGATGTAATTTCCGGAGATGGCCCGTGAGCCGCGCGCCATAACGGTTCCGGCAGCCATAGCAACGACGTATGCTCCGGTCGGAGCGCCAATATCCACACCTTCGTGATAGCTGTTACTCCATGAACGCCATCCGAAAGGAGACGTCACAAAGTAATAACCCGGTGTCGGCCAGACAAACATACCTGTACTTACTTTAGGCGGATTCGTAGGCTTGGGTTTCGGCTTCACAGTCGTCTTTGCCGCCGCCTCTTTGGCTTTTCGTTCTCGCTCTTGCTGTTCGAGTTTCTGTTGCGCATCCAATTTTGCCTGAGCAGCGCTGACGTCTTTCTTGAGCTGTTCCTGCTTTTGACGATAATTGGTCAGTTGCGATTTAACCTCTTCGAGCGATTTCCCGGTCATTGCAGCCTGATTTCGAATCTCGGCAAGAACGCGATCCGCCTCCTCAAGCAATTCAATGGACGCTTGATACTTCTCTTCGGAATCGGCTTGGATAGCTTCTGCAAGCGCTTGCGCGGCATTAAGGTCATCAAGCGCTTCCTCATCCGCGTCCGTTACCATCTTCATAAAACGAAGCGTCGAGAAAACACCTTCAATATCGTTAGAGGAAAACAAAATCTCAAGGATCGACTTCTGCCTCCAGTCGAACATCAGTGTAACGCGTTCGCAATACTCACGTTGCTTCTCTTCATAGTTTTCATGGGCTTGAATACAAGCCTGACGATCTTCTTCAAGGGTCATCAGGGCGAACTGCTTCTGCTCAAGCGCGGTATCGTACAATTCACGCTGTTGCTCCGATCTCGTCTGTAAAAATGCAAGATCTCCGGTAAGTTGTTTTTCTTTCGCAGCAAGCGCTGCGCGATTATTTTCAACTTGCTTCAGACTGTTTTGAATCGTCTCAAGATTTTTTTTCAGAGTGGCGACTTTATTAGAGTCCGCGTGTACCATCGGACGTTGGAGATTAAACGTGAAAAATGCGCTCAAAAGAACAACAACCATCATCACGGCCACGAACCGCGTTGACTTCATGTTTATTCGCTTTAACTGTCGCATCAGTTCTCTCCCAATAGTAAAAGCACGGCGTGTCCGTCAGTGACTTGAAGCTTTTCCTTTTCTGATATCTTAGCACGTCAAGACAAATAACACCAAAAAAAAGATATCACAATCGTATGACAAACAAATAATCACACGCGCGCGTACTTCCGAACGGAAATGGCGCTGATAATAACACAAAGCAGGATACCCGTGATGATATTGATGACAAAGATGATACCTGTCATCTGACTTGCTGAAATAAATGAAAAAGCAGATGACGCAATGATGGTTGATCTGCTGAATCGCTCGACAATATAGTTGTAAAGAAGCGCTACGGCAAAACTCGCAATAAGAGCGCCAATAAAACCGATCGTGGCACCTTCAACAATGTAGGGCACACGAATGTAGTTGTTCGTCGCCCCGACGTACTTCATGATATTAATCTCCCGACTTCGCGAGAGCACCGATACGCGCACCGTATTCATCATAACAAGGGTCACAATCACGGCAAGTATGATGGAGGCGATCATGCTGATGCGCCCGGTCCATCTCTCTATTTTTTTGAGCGCGGTCATCACCTGCGTTTCCATCAGCACTTCACGGATTCCGGGAAGCTGCTCAAGCTCCGTTTTGAATGATTCCGCATAATCCGGATCATTAAGACGTATGTTAAAGGTATAAGGAATGTATGCCTCGTAATCAAATCCGTCCCAAAGATCTTCTTTCCCCATACTTTCAACGAAGTATGCGTAATTCTCTTCGGGCGTAAGCATCTTGTATTCCTGCACTTTTTCGTGCGTATCAACAAAAGTTTGCACTGTTTCGAGATCATGATCGGAAACACCGATTTTCAGAGAAACTTCAATTGGCGGTTGTTTCGCCGCAATTTCAGAAAATTTACGCGCGTTTAGAGATATCGCGACAAACGCGCTCATTAAAAAGAGCATAATGGCAAGTGTTGATATCGCAACCAGTGCCAACATCGGGTGCCGTCCGAGACCGACAAAACCTGCTTTGAGCGCATATTTCCATTCAGATTTCTTCATTCGGAACTCGCCTCATTATCATCATCTGAGCCTTCATCCTTGAGAGCGTCGGATGAATATGCGTCCTGCAGTTGTTTAAGGCGATCGTCAAGCGACATACGATCACGGCGACGATCCGAACGACGGCGCAAAATATCCATCAGGTCATCGGCACGCGCCATTTCAGACAACCGGTTGTCCGGACGCATCTCTAAGCTTTCCTGCTCTAAGCTATCCTGCTCCGATTGTGTTGAGTCGTCCCTTATACGATCGTGTGTCGCGCTCACATGTTCGTGTTTCATATCCGCGCGACCTTGTCGATCAGAAAGCTCTTCGCTAAGCATGTCATCCGAATATATGTCGCGTCGAGAGATATCTAAACGCTTATAATCGCGGAGTGCGTTGACAGGTCTACGCAAATCTCGGGAGACCGTTTTAGAATTGACATCACTCTCGGTTTCGCGTAGACACTTCCCGTTCTTAGCGTCATCCTTTTCAGAGAATGGAGGAATTGTTCTCGACCTTATGTCGCGTCGAGAACGCCGTTTTGGCGCACGCTCCTCCTTGCCGTCATCCGTCGCAGAAATATCCTTTTCGCTTGAGCTGAATGCGCCAAAATCGAGCTCTTTTTCACCCGATTTCTTCTTTTTTGCTTCCTCTTCGTCTTCCAATCGCAACTGATGCAGCGCCGCCTCTCCTTCAGAAATTAGCGCTTCGCTCTCCGCCTTCCTCTTAGCACTTTCCTCATCGCCATTCAATACGGTATTTTCATGTTCAACGAAAGGCACCCACTTTTTAGACGGATCACTTGCGGGGAAATATTGGCCGCACGGTTCATCACGTATAAGCTCGCCTTGCTGTAATTCGATCACGCGCTTACGCATCTTATTGATGAGAACGCGATCGTGTGAGCACGTGAGCACCGTCGTTCCGTTGCTGCTGTTGATGCGCTCAAGAAGTGCCATAATGGATTCGCCGTTCAGCGGATCAAGATCGCCTGTCGGTTCATCAGCAATAATAATTTTCGGGCGATTAACAATAGCGCGCGCAATACAGACACGCTGCGCTTCACCTCCGGAAAGTTCACTCGGATACTCATCGATTTTATTGCGAAGTCCAACAACCGAAAGAGCAATAGGTACACGCTGTTTTATTTTCTTGACAGGCTCACCGATGATCTGCATCGCAAACGCCACATTTTCACCGACAGTCATCGTATCAATCAAACGAAAATCTTGAAATATCAGACCCATCTGGCGGCGAAGGTACGGAACATAACGCTCTTTCATATGAGTGATGTTGTAATGATCAATCAGCACCTGTCCGGATGTGGGACGCTCTTCACAAGTAAGAAGTTTAAAGATTGTGGATTTACCGGCACCGCTCTCTCCCACAAGGAAAACAAATTCCCCTTCTTTAACAGAAAAAGAAACGTTCCGAAGGGCGCATGTGCCTGTCGGATAGACTTTATTTACTTTTCTGAATTCAATAATCGGCATCGTTATTAAGACTCCGACCCGTCAAGCGCCATGAAACTCGGTAGCCATTCGCAGGTCACGATGCACATCACCAGCGGCGACGTACCGTTGTTCACAGAACTCGACACGATCCTCCGGACCTCTATCATATTTTTTCAGAAAGATATGATATGGCTCGCCGGCGACTCTGGGCGGTCTGTCAATTTTTCTTATTATCTTCTACATATCTCAGGTATTTGCGTACCATTTCCGCCAACTTAAACAGCACGGCGTCCTCAAAATTGCGCAAATCGAGACCGGTTATTTTCTCTACTTTATCCAGACGGTAGACGAGCGTATTGCGGTGCACGAAAAGCTGACGCGACGTCTCACTTCCGTTCAAGCTATTTTCAAAGAATTTTTGAATCGTGAGCAGCGTTTCAGGCTCGAGCTCTTCATACTTCCCGGGCTCAAACACTTCATTGAGGAATAATTCGCAGAGTGTAATCGGGAGCTGATAGATGAGTCGACCAAGACCGAGACGATCGTAACGCCTGATTTTTTCGTCTTGGGGGTCATCGCTGAAAATATCACCCACGGTCAGCGCGAGGGATGCCTCACGGTACGCTTTTGCAATATTCTGCAACGATGGTGACGGCATGCTAACACCGATCTTGACATCTGCCATCGCTTCATCTCTGATTGCTTCGATGAGTTCTTGCATTATCTTGTCAAGCTCATCATCCTGATTCTCTGACACTTCCATCATGATCACGATGCTGCCTTCGTCGATCGGCAAAACGAAGTCATCCGGACGATCGACGAAGCGCTGTTCGATCGTCTCAAGGCATGCTTTGTGCTCTTCATGCTTCATACTCACAACGAGCACCACGCGCCGAGCCGAATATTTCACACGGAATTCACGAGCCTTGAGCGGAATATCGCCGGGAAGCTCGTTTTCTAAGAGCACATTTTTCAAAAATGCCTTGCGTTCCTTCGAACCGCGCACCGCGAAACCCTCAACACAGCGTAATGTAGAATCAAGCCAGTTTACGAGAAGTCCGGCATAAGCTTCCGATACAGCATCCGTTCCGGATACAAAGCAAATCATGCGCTCGCCATTGGTTCGCATCATCGTACGGTAAGTGCGTCCGGCCGCAAAAGATTGTTCATCCCCTGAGGCAAGCAACGCGCGTACCGCAGGATCATGTTTGTCGGTCAGCGCTTGATCCGTGGACGCCACAATGTGGCCGTCTTCACAAATGATGCCAACGGTTCGGTCCAAAAAATCTTTCATCTCATCTAATCTTTGTTGCAAATCTATCATGTTTCATCCCTTATCTATTCGCGAATCCAATATACGATACGATCATCTCCAAGGTTGTTATATCCGAAACAACAGGATTATACAACCTTTTCCAAGCTTCATGCACCTTAGGATGGTGTGTTTCTTACAACTATCCGAACCGCCTTTCGACGGCGGTTAATCCGGAATGCGCTCACGGACGGCACGAGGCCGAGTCAGACGAATGCCGCCGCCTTCAACGCATATCTTTACTATTATACTCGAATCAGAGCAATAATATGCGATCAGAACAATCCTGTAATGCGTCCGTCTTCCGACACATCAATTTTCTCAGCGGACGGCGACGACGGCAGTCCCGGCATCGTCATAACATTTCCGGTTAATGCCACGACAAATCCCGCGCCCGCAGAAACTTTAAGATTGCGTACCGTGATATTGAAGCCTTTCGGGACTCCGATCAACGACGCGTCATCGGAAAAAGAGTACTGTGTCTTTGCAATACACACCGGCAATTTGCCGTATCCAAGTTTTTCCAGTGTCTCCAGTTCTTTTCGAGCGCCCGATGCAAAGTCGACACCGTCCGCGTGGTAAATACGCTTCGCGACAGCTTCAACTTTTTCTTTGAGAGGACGATCAAGGTCGTAAGTAAAACCTAACGGTTCATCGCTCTTCTGATCGGTCAAACGAATGACTTCTTCAGCCAACTCGATGCCGCCTGCCCCGCCTTTTGCCCATACTTCAGAGAGCACCACTGCGACACCCTCGCGCTCACAAAGTTCCCGAACGAGATCCAGTTCTGCTTCCGTATCATCCGGGAAACGGTTGATCGCAACCACCGACGGCAGACGGAAAACCTCTTTAACGTTTCGGACGTGCTGGAGCAGGTTATCGGCTCCTTCGTGAAGCGCATCAAGATTTTCAGATGAAAGATCCTTTTTAGGAACGCCGCCATGCATTTTCAATGCGCGCACCGTCGCCACCAAGACAACGGCATCAGGCTTAAGACCAGCTGTCCTGCATTTGATGTCAACAAATTTCTCCGCGCCTAGGTCGGCGCCGAATCCGGCTTCCGTAACTAAATAATCACCGTAATGTAAGCCCATGCGGGTCGCAAGCACGCTGTTGCACCCGTGCGCAATGTTCGCGAACGGCCCGCCATGAACAAAAGTAGGTGTACCTTCAAGTGTTTGCACCAAATTCGGCTTTAAAGCGTCTTTAAGAAGCGCTACCATAGCGCCATTCGCACGTAAATCAGATGCCGTTACGGGCTCACCGTCATACGTATAACCGACGACTACGCGTCCGAGACGCGTTTTCAAATCCATCATCGATCCCGCTAAACAGAAAGCCGCCATTACTTCTGAAGCAACCGTAATTTCAAATCCGTCCTCACGCGGCGTGCCGTTCGCCTTGCCTCCAAGACCGTTCACGATAAAACGGAGCTGTCGGTCGTTCATGTCAAGTGCACGTTTCCAAGTGATTCGGGTTGGATCGATACCAAGCTTATTGCCTTTCTGAATGTGATTATCCAACATCGCCGCTAAAAGGTTATTGGCTGTGCCGATCGCGTGAATGTCACCGGTGAAATGCAAATTGATATCTTCCATGGGAACGACTTGCGCATAACCGCCTCCGGCAGCACCGCCTTTAATACCGAAAACTGGACCGAGAGAAGGTTCCCGAAGAGCAAGTGTGCTATTTTTGCCGAGACGACGAAGCGCGTCAGCAAGCCCGATGGATGTCGTTGTTTTTCCTTCGCCAGCAGGTGTCGGCGTAATCGCGGTTACAAGAATAAGTTTCCCCGCTGTTTCGCTCTTTTCTTTCAGGACATCCAGCGAAACCTTTGCCTTGTAACGGCCATAGTGATCAAGCGCCTCTACGGGGATGCCCGCTTTTTCGGCAATCTGCTCAATGGGTTCAAGAATGGCTTCCTGCGCAATTTCCAGATCTGTTTTCATAGATCATCCTTTCCTTGTCTTGATGAGGCACTTATCCGAGTCGGTCGGTCCTCTTTCTTTTTAACTGTGTCTTTTAAAATCTTTCTATTCGCCCTCACAGTCTTCGTAAAGACCACAAGATAAACGCCGCAAGTCGCGGAGCCAGATTACCCGGCCATCGACATGAATGAGTCCGTCCTTTTCCATGCTGATTAATTCTCTCGAGAAAGATGGGCGTGGCATCGCAAGCAGTTTTGAGATGACCTCTTTTGATACGGGCAACTCAACGGCCTGCGTTGTTGGGACCGCAATCGCGTCGCGCAACGTCATGCCCTGCCCATGCAAATCTTCTTCAAGCTGCTGTAAAAGATAGCAGGAAATTTTATATCGAAGTGTTTTTTGAGAAAGAAGATGAATGCGTTGATCTTGTTCGCGCACCCGATCGGACAGAATCGAAAGATAATTTGATAACAGACGCGGGCTCTTCGCGATCATCGCGAGCAAATCCTCACGATACACCATGATCCACTTCACATGTGTGAGTGATTCAAGCGAATAGGGATACCTTTTGTGCGACGAGAAAATTAGATCTTCGCCAAACACAGAGTCCGGACCTAAAAGATCAAGTGTGGTATATTCTCCCGATGCCGTATATTTCTGACGCGCGACCTGCCCTTCCAAAATGATCCCGACGCCCTTACACATCTCTCCCTCAACGATGATCAATTCGCCTTTCCAAGAAGTGCGTATCGTTGAACTTTCGCAGTAGGCATGGTAAGAATCGTGATCGAGCCCTTTGAACAGCGGCAATTGTCCCAAAACTTGACATACTTTTTTCATACTATTGAATTTTCCTCAGACTTTATGAAAGCGGTTATGACCGCCTAAAATACAGAATAACAAATATTTTTGAACTTGTCCTCATTTAAAAGCATATACACTACATCAGCGATACGTGGGCTTGCGATATGAAATCATTGACATTGTTTACTGACACCTAATTATAAACGGCGATCGCGACATGAGATTTTTGCATTGCATCATCGTCTGTGCTACGATAGCGTCAAATGTCACGGGGAGTCGTAAGGCTGAGAGGGACTTTTGTCCGACCCGCACACCTGATCTGGATCATGCCGGCGGAGGGATGTACATTGCTTTTTTGCAACCCTCCTAAAGGAGGGTTTTTAAATGGCTACGTTTGAACGCGCCGTCATCTTTGCAAATAGCACAGTTTCCGCGGATCATCCGCTTGAGCTTTTAGACAAAGACTTTTTGATTGCGGCTGACGGCGGCGCAAATCACCTTATACGATGTGGGCTCATACCGCATCTTCTTATTGGCGATCTTGATTCAATTGCCCCTTCCGATTTGGCATATTGTGAAGCAGAAAACGTTGAAATTTTAGCGTTTCCAAAAGACAAAGATGAAACCGACCTTGAACTTGCACTTATAGAAGCTCTGAAACGAGGCTTTCAAAAAATTGTGCTGACAAGAGTGCTTGGCGACCTGCCGGATCACACTTTGGGGAACATAGCGCTGTTAGCCATGCCGGAAATTGGCTCCGCGCAAGTCTTTATCTCGGATGGAGGATGCCGCATTTTCCTTGTTAGAAAGGAGATCTCTCTCAACGCTCAGGTCGGTGATCGCGTGTCCCTCATCCCTTGGAACGGCATTGCCTCGGGCATCTGCACCGACGGATTGCGCTATTCCATGCAAAACGAGACACTTTATCCATGGAAAAGCCGCGGCATCAGCAACGTGGTGGACTGCTCTCCTTTTCGTGTTTCTCTTGCCGAAGGTGCGCTCCTGCTCTTTCACTTCACAGCACCCCTTCCCGACGGGCACGAACGACAGCGATAGGAAAAATGATGTATGAGGTACAACCTATGAGAATTATGAAGAAGAATGTCCGGGTTATTTTTGTTCTTATGATAATTCTTGCCTTACTGACGGCATGTAATCCTGAAACGGCGCCCGGACGCACAGAGGGATCAGATGATTTTCTGAATCAAAGCCGCGGTTCTTGTGTATCAGGCTATGCCGGGCAGCCAACAAACGCAACGACAAAGCCTCAACAGCTCACCGTCATGACGCACGACAGCTTCTCGGTGTCGAGGGATCTCATCATTGCCTTTGAAACGGCAAACAACGCCACAATAACCTTCATAAAAAGCGGCGATACGGGATCGGCGCTCAACCGGCTGATATTGACATCAGCAACCAGCGAACAGCCTGAGGCAGATGTGTTCTATGGAATCGACAATACGTTTCTTTCAAGGGCGCTTGATCACCAACTGTTTGATCCATATCAACCGGCTACCCTAAAAAAGATTCCGGAAGTATTCAAACTTGATCAGCACTTCAATGTAGTGCCCATAAACTATGCCGATGTCTGCATCAATTACGACAAAGCATGGTTTGATGAGCACGACCTTCCCATACCTCAAACACTGAACGATTTGATAAATCCAATTTACAAAGGACTGCTTGTCATTGAAAATCCGGCAACCAGCTCTCCCGGTCTCTGTTTTCTGATGGCCACCATCGCTGAACTTAAAGAAGACACCGCGCGCAATTTTTGGATCTCTTTAAAAGAGAACGATGTCGTAATCGCCTCAGACTGGGAAACAGCGTACTATACACATTTTTCGGGTTCTTCCGGCAAAGGCCATTGCCCGATGGTTGTCTCCTACGCAACGAGCCCGGCAGCGGAATGGATTTATGCTGAAACGCAATTGGATGAAAGTCCTACCGGATCAATTGTCGAACCGGGCATGGTCTGGCGACAGATCGAGTGCGCAGGCATTTTAAAAAATACGCCGAACCGCGCGCTTGCCGAATTGTTCATCGATTTTCTCTTAAGTAAAGCGTTCCAAGAAGATATTCCTTTACAGATGTTCGTCTACCCGGTTCTCCCTGAAGCTGCGTTGCCTCCTGAATTTGAGCTGTTAACACAGGCACATGATTCATACAACACGATGAATCCATCGGAAATTGCCGAAAACCGCGACCGCTGGGTCAATGATTGGACAGAATGGATGCTTGACTAAATGTCCGATTCAAAGCGCTCTAAACTCAATATCTTCCTGTTGTGGCTAATACCGATCTCGTTCATGCTGCTCTTTTTTTGCAGACCGCTTCTAGCTATTATTAGGATCGTCTTTTCTTCGCGCTTCAGTCAGGGATGGGCTTTTTTCAGTTGGAGTCAGCTTACGCGACCGCTTTTTTTCTCTTTTCAACAAGCGTTCCTATCTACGTGTTTGACACTCTTGGTTGGGCTTCCAGCGGCATTTTTATTCGCGCGCTACGATTTCCCGGCAAGAAAAATGCTACGCGCATTCAGCCTTATTCCTTTCATTCTTCCAACGGTCGTTGTGGCAGCGGCGTTCAACACACTGATCGGACCACGCGGCTGGATCAATCTTTTGCTAATGCATCTTTTTAATCTCTCTACACCACCCTTATCAATCCTCAATAAACTCCCCGCTATTCTGCTCGCCCATGTGTTTTACAATACTTCCATTGTAATTCGGATCGTCGGTCAGAGATTAGAGCGCCTTAATCCCAACTTGATTGAGGCAGCCTATGTGCTTCACGCATCTCCTTTCCAAGCGTGGCGAAGCGTCGCACTGCCGTTGCTGATACCCTCGATTGGCGGCGCGGCAATGTTGGCCTTTCTTTTCAATTTTACTAGTTTCGGCGTTGTGCTCATGCTCGGGGGACCTGGATATGCCACACTGGAAGTGGCCATTTACAAACAAGTCTTTGACCGCTTTAACCTTCCGATGGCAGGCGTGCTGGCGATTGTCCAGCTTCTGGTTACATGGCTGATTGCAATCGTTCAGAATCGCGTCGGTTACACCCGATTTGGGAATAATTCAATGGCTCAGGTAAGCCCCTTTCGTCATCGCCCAAAAGGACGCCTGGAGAAAACATTCGTGATCATGATGTGCATCCTGCTTGTTCTGCTCTTTGTCATGCCGTTACTAAGCTTAACTGCGCGTTCTTTCGTCACTCTTGATGCGGCACGTGGGGAGCGCGGCAACGTAAAGACCGGCTTTACATTCCGCTATTACACAGAACTTTTTCGGAACCGCCGTGACTCGATTTTCTATGCCGGCCCGCTTGCTGCTATTCAACATTCGCTGCTCTATTCATTCATAACGATGATCATCGCGACGGTGATCGGGCTATTAGCGTCCTACGCAATCGCCGATAGCAGAAAGCGCTTCTCGCGAATCATCGAATCGCTTTTTATGCTGCCTTTAGGTGCCGGTTCGGTCATTCTCGGTTTGGGCTTCCTCCTGACCTTTAACCACGCGCCCTGGACGAGTGGCTCATTCCCTATTATCCTGCCCATTGCGCATGCATTGATCGCGTTGCCGTTCGTCGTGCGCACAATGTTGCCCGCCATAAAAAGCATTCCGCAAAACTTACGTGATGCCGCCTCCGTCATGGGCGCAAGCCCTTGGCGTGTCCGACGCGAAGTCGATTTTCCTATTTTGACGCGCGCGTTGATGGTAAGCCTGGCTTTTTGCTTTACGATTTCACTGGGTGAATTCGGCGCATCCGGTTTTCTTGCCAATGCCTCCACGCCGACAGTGCCCATCGCAATTTTTCGCTATCTGTCACAACCCGGTGCGCTAAATTACGGTCAAGCGCTCGCTATGTCAACCCTGCTGATGATTACGAGCGTCGCAGGCAGCTTTTTCATTGAACATCTGAGACTTCCCGGGAAAACAGGATCTCCTACTTCAATGAAGCATCTGACAGGAAAATAGATCACCCAAGGAGTTGGTAATAGATGCTACGTATATTTGATATTTGGAAAACATATGAAGGCCGACAGCTGCTCGCCGGCGTTTCTTTTGATGTTCAAGAAGGCGAGATCGTTTGTCTTTTGGGACCTTCAGGAAGTGGAAAAAGCACACTTTTACGCATCATTGCCGGATTGGAGAAGGCAGATGCGGGGCACGTGTATTGGGGAAACGACGACGTGACCGATATCCCTGCTCATAAACGAGGGTTCGGCCTCATGTTTCAAGATTATGCGCTTTTCCCTCACCTCACGGTCGCAAAAAACATCGCTTTCGGTCTTCGCATGAAAAAACACGACAAAGTCGACATAAGGCGTCAAGTCAAACTCGTGCTGGAGAGCATTCATATGCAGGATTTTACCGATCGTTCGGTGACCGAACTCTCAGGCGGAGAACAGCAACGCGTTGCATTAGCGCGCACGCTCGTCACAAACCCGCGTCTGCTTATGCTCGATGAACCGATGAGCGCGCTGGATCATGACCTGCGCACTTCTCTGATCACCGACCTTCACACGCACCTGCGAGAAAGCAGGAAACCTGTTATCTACGTAACACACAACCGTCAGGAAGCCTTTGCGCTCGCCGACCGAGTCCTTCTCCTTCGCGAAGGAAAAATCCTTCAAGATGCTACGCCAAAATAACTCTTTACGCCACCGGATAACATTTAGATCGTATTTTTTCGGGAACAAAAAAGCCCCAAAACGCCGTCATACCAGGCGTTTTGGGACTTAATTTTGGCGGAGGGCATGGGATTTGAACCCACGATACCCCTTTCAGGGTATACGCGATTTCCAGTCGCGCTCCTTCGGCCAGCTCGGACAACCCTCCATAAAAGCGGTGATTAAAAGCAATGTATCTTTCACCTACAAGCCGTTCAGCGCAACGGCATGATAACACTACTATTTTCCCTCTGTCAATGAAACCGATGCTTAGAAATCTAGAGAATAGCAAGAAAGATAATAAAGTGTTCCCCTTCAAACGCCGGTTAATGAAACGGGAGCTTTGACCTTCAAAATTTGCGGAAAATTGAATACAGCTCCGAGGCCTTGCCTCGGAGCTGTGTATCAATTGGAGGAGAAAAGTATGAAAAGTGCGGTTTCTTTGTTCCGCAACACCATCATACTTTAAATAAATGACGAACCTAATAATCAAATATGAATAAAAGAAAAACAAAAGAGCTCAAAAATGCATTTCTGTCGTGAAAATCTTCATCCATCAAATGATAACGATGTGTCGATCGGCTGTTGCGTTTACACCGCTGTGCCTTCGCGTTTTATCTTGGTCTTCTGCTTACTCCTTATGGAGATTATCGACGATGGCAGCCTCATCTTTTGGATTATTAATGGATAAATCACCGCTCGGCATAGCAATGCGGAATGTTATGGGCTCGCGAGTCGACTTAAATGATCGATCTTTCATATCGAGGACATCGGCGCGGATGTCGCAATATTCGTTAAAGAGACGAACACCCTCATCGTCGGAGATATCTTCATGAAGCACCAAGATTACGCGATTGTGACTAAGGTTATGAATCGCTAAATTCTTCTCCGAAGTGATCGGTTGATTAACGACCTCTACAAATCGCTCGCTGATCTTAGTATATTGAGCTTTCTTACGATTCATCATCGGAATTGTAATCGCGCTGAAAATCCCGGCAATTGCCAAGGCGATTCCGACGATGGAAAAGAAAACTTTCCGTGGAATACGAACATCGGGAATATCTTTTTTAGGAAGAACAAAATCATCCTTTTTCTTCACGGCTGCGGCACTTTGCGTAACCACAACGGGACCGCGCTGGTAAGGCAAGGGCACCAATGACGGACCTGTATAGGGCGGCTGAGGATCATTGGGGAAAGTAAACTCTTCTGGATGCTCGAACGCCCGAAAAGCCTCCTCATTATCGAAAACGCAGTCACAAAAAAGGCAGTGTCCCTTAGGCATGGAGGGATCAAGCATCAGCAATGAACCGCAGTTAATGCATTTTCCTTCTTTTAACGGCATAAGTGGATCCTCTTTCTAAATGGTGGTCACGCTTGCCATCTTAACATGAGAAATAAATGTGAGCAACGGATTAAAATATGCAGCTTTGAGGTGTTATGATGGAATCCGGATTCCATCATCCGGATTTAAGTAAGGAGGGGACGTCTACATGAACGATAATCTAACGACAAATCACGACATGACATCCGAGGAAGACATGCGATTCATGCGCGAGGCACTCCTTCTGGCGAAAGAAGCTTCATACCGTGGAGAAATTCCGATCGGGTGCGTCATTGTTCGAAACGGTGACATTATTGCCAAAAGCGGTAACACGCGCGAGCATCGTCAGGATGCGACCGGTCACGCAGAAATAGAAGCGATCCGTGAGGCATGCCGCGTCACAGGCTTTTGGCGTCTTAATGATTGCGACCTTTATGTAACACTTGAACCGTGTCTAATGTGTGCCGGAGCCATGATTCAAGCGCGAATTCGTCGCTGTTGTTTCGGTGCTTACGATCCGAAATCAGGGATGGCCGGCTCCGTAGCGGATGTGTTTGCGCTCCCTTCCAACCATCGCGTTGCCGTTATGGGCGGTCTAATGGAGGAGGAGTGTAGTGACCTTCTACGCAATTTTTTTACTCAACGGCGAGAGGAACAAAAAAACGTTCTCGGGTAAACCGTGTTATAGTGTATTGACTTCTTCAAAAACAGTGTCAGATCGTCTCTCTTACCCATTTGAGAGACGGGTTTGTTAATTGCTAAAGGCTTCGACAGCTTGTCGATGTTGGAAATGATCGACACCATTTAGCATGGACAATGAGACCATAAGGAAAAGAATCCGGGTTTACGATGCCTAAACGACGTAAAAAACCGACAGAACTGCAATCCAGAGGATGGCAAGGACATCTCATCTATGCTGTTGGCATGCTCTTAAGTCGCCTTCTGATACGTCTGAAATACCGTGGTCAAGAACACCTTCCAAAAGAAGGCGCTTACATCATCGCGGCAAATCATCAGACGATGTTTGACGGGCTCTGGATCATGGGAGGCATCCCCCAAGAACAGCTCCATCGATTCTCATGTATTGCAGGATCTGATCTTGAACAAAATTATGGCCTCACAGGACGCATTATGTTCCGCGTCGGCAAAGCCATTCCTATTGACCGCGAGGGAAATCCTATGCGCGGACTTGTGCTTTCAAAACAGCAACTCGAAAAAGGCGCGATCATCATGATCCATCCCGAAGGCACGCGAACGTATGACGGACGCCTTGGAGAGATGAAGAACGGTGTCGCCTATTTATCGCGTAAAACCGGTTCTCCTGTCATCCCAACCTTTATTGACGGCGGGTATGAGATCTTTTCGCGCTACATGTCCGTGCCGCATCCAATCGACTGGAAACGTCTTCGTCGAAAAGAATTGTCCATCGAATTCGGCGAACCGATTTACCCTGAAGATTATAAAAGCAATGCGCAGATGATGGACGAATTGACAACCTATTTTGAAGGAAAAGAACGCGAAGCATTGGCAAGGCGCTAAGTTTCAGGTTCTCATTTAATTTTGATCAGGGCAAAAATTGAATCCTACGCGCTATGTTATTATGGCGGCGCTTGTTATCCGAGGTCAGGAAACCAAAGATAAGGGGTATCGCATGTTTTCATCCGGTAACAGAGCTCGTGCACAAAGGACTGCTCCTAAGCGCGAAATCATTCCAACAGGTCGTAACGTCGAAAAGTATTACTGCAATAACGGCAATGCGTCTCGTTGCCGGGGATTTTCGCGTGTCGGCAAAACAGTGTTCACTTGTCAAAACATACAGAACGCACCACGTCATCCGGCAGTGATTAAAGCCAATCGTCCACCTGCACAAAATGCTGCATCACGGTGGATCGGTTACATCATCCGACATGAACGGCGACGACAACAATTGACACAGGCTCGACTGACCGCGGCACTCCAATTTGGCGCCAGCGCTCTATCCACAATTGAAAACGGACGCGCCTTCGCAAACATCGAACGCACATTACAGGTTGCGCACTACCTTCATCTCGATGTTGCGACGCTGGCTGTTGCCGTCCGCGCGCAAATCATTTTTCATACGACGCTTCAGACACTTCGCCGTCAAGAAGTTGCCGTGCGCGATCGTTGCCCTCAAGAAACGCCGCAAGCATTGACTCAATGGAAGACGCGCGTTGCGGAAGGATCGCTTGACAGGCCGTATGGATCGCGCGAGCCATAACAGCACGCACAGGAAAGTCCTGCATGGCGGCAAGCAACGGCAACATACCCTGATAGACTTCAGAGAGTATTTTATTTTCACGATCTTGAGATTTCATTTTTACAAAACCGAAAAACTTTCGACCATAGCTATCATCGTCACGGCAAATCGTCAAGTAAACGTTGGCAGAATCAAAGATCGCCTCCTCCAAAAGTTCAGCACGGCGATCCCCTGCTTCTTCCAATGCGCTCGTCAGCTCCTTTTGCTCGAAAAATTGACAAAGATCACGGCGTGCCCGACGGACACGGCCTTTTCGGCTTGCATCTGCCGAATACAATTGACAAAGCAGCCACGGCAGCAAAAAGCGGTCTCCAAGCTTTTCTTCATGTTCGAGCGGGAAAAAGCGAAAACGCATGAGGCTTTCTGCGGCAAGATCCTGAGGCTGCATTGCCTCTTGAGCATTGACAGCCTGATCTCCAGTGGAATCGTGTTTTATTGAGTTCAAAATGTGCCTCCTTCAGTGTCGCCCATACCGGAAGATCGGATAATTACATCTGCCTTTCGAAGATTCGGTCACCTCGGCGCTTAAAATACACCAAATACACGACAAGGGCAACCGTCCACGATACAGAATAATTCATTACAAGAACGTTAAATGTCCTAAAGAACGGCAATACCGCCAAAATCCATACTACACGTACACCGGCCATGACCATGGTGATGACCATCGGAAGAACCGATTGGCCTGCGCTACGCAAAGTGCCGCCCAGAATTTCAGTCATCGCAAACAAGACATACGGAATAAGCACATAAAACATCGTGATACTTGCGTAGTGCATCACTTCTATATCCACACCGAACAAGCTCAATAAACGATAGCGCAACAGAAGCAATAGCGCTGCGTGTCCGGCGATGGCCGCGATCGAAAAAAGAATTATTCGAACAAGTCCCTTTTTAGCGCGTTCCTTTTTTTGCGCACCGATGTTAGCACTCATGAACGACATGGCCGTCAAAGCCAAACCGTTGATGAGAACAAAAACAAAGCCGTCGAGCCGACTCGCAGAGACAAGACCCGCGATTGCCTGTTTACCGAATGTATTGATGTTGCTTTGTACAAACACGTTAGACAGCGACGACACACAGGATTGCAGTCCTGCAGGTACACCGAGTTTTATCGTCGGTCGCAGCACATCCTTATGGAACGCAATGTCGAGCAAGAAAAGGCGGAACGGTTCTTCGCTTATCATGAGGCTTGTCGTAACAAGGATGGCCGATACAACTTGCGCGATAACATATGCGCCCGCCGCCCCAATGATGCCCCACTTGAGAACACCGACAAATAGAAGACTGAGACCGAGATTAAGAATAACCGTGATGGTCATGAACAAAAAGGGGTGCCGTGTATCGCCGACACCGCGTAAAATACCCGCACCCATGTTGTAAACCAACACCGGCAAAATGCTGATCAGGTAGACACGCAGATAACCGGTCGCATCGACAAGAACATCCGCAGGTGTTCCAATGAGCGTCAGCATGGGACGCGCCAGAATTATTCCTAAGACACTAAATAGCGTTCCGACGGCAAAAGCAGTTGCATAACCGGAGTGAACCGCCTTATACAGACGGTCATAATCACCAGCGCCCCACGACTGCGCCGTTATCACGGAACATCCGGTCGAAAGACCCAGCGCAAGACCGGAGAGCACCTGGGAAATATAAATCGTCGCGCCGATCGCGGCCATAGCGTTCGTTCCGCAATAATTCGAGACGATGATCAGATCCAGCACACAATAAAGCTGAAAAACCAAATTCATTAAAAGCAGCGGCAACGCAAATAGGACCATATTTTTCAAAATCGGTCCTTCGGTAAAGTTAATGCTGCTGGCTCTGCGCCGGGGGGCGCGTCTTCTTCTAATCATAGTAAGCCTATGTTTTATACCTATTATTCTTTATTATTCTGCTTATTCTGTTTATTCTGTTTCTTTAATTTCGATACCTTAATTTATCCAAGTCGTGTTTTAATATCGCCATACATAGACGATCAACGTGTAAAGACCTTATTTTCTTGTTCTCCGGCTGATTCAAGTCGTCCTTTGAAATCAACGTACACAAGAGACTTAAACGT
Source organism: Clostridiaceae bacterium (assembly GCA_012800435.1). GTDB lineage: Bacteria > Bacillota > Clostridia > Saccharofermentanales > DTU023 > UBA4923. The sequence continues at coordinate 52,618 of JAAZJH010000061.1, forward strand.
GGAGATCTAACTTGTCTATGCTCCGGTTGATCCAAGTCGATCTTTAAAATCATCGTATAAAAACGATCTAAGCATGGTGATTTTTCCTTCCTGATCCACACGCATAATGGAGGGAAGCGGTATTCCGTTAAATGTATTGTTTTTGACCATGGTGTATACAGCCATGTCAGTAAATACGATGTGATCTCCGGGGAGCGGCGGGCAGTCAAAAGAATACACGCCGATGATATCCCCTGCAAGACAGGTTGGTCCGGTAAGCTGCACCTTGTAAGGGTATGTATTGGCCGGAGCGCCGGCATAAACAGTCGATGCCTTGCCGCGTCGCTCCGTTGAGGGAATCAGATAGCACGTCGGCTGGTACGGCATTTCGAGAACATCCGGCATATGACAGGTCGCCGACGCATCCAAGATGACAGCCGGCGGGTCGCTCTGAAAAAGATCGATCACGGAGGCGGCCAAATAGCCGGCATCATGCGCGATGGCTTCGCCCGGCTCCAAATAAATCACCGCGTCCGTTTCCTCTTGCAATTGAAGGATAACGCGCACCAAACGATCTACGTCGTAGCCGGGTTTTGTGATTAAATGCCCCCCGCCAAGGTTCAGCCAGCGCATATCGGCAGGCCAATCGCCAAAAGATTTGCGCACCGCAGTCAAGACACGCTCCAAAACATCGGCATTCTGTTCGCAAAGCGCATGAAAATGAAGACCCTCCAACCCATCGAACCGTCCTGCCTCTTTTTCACGAAGATAAACATCGGCAGGCACACCTAGTCTGGAGTCCGGCCGTGCAGGATCGTAAAGCGATACTTCAATTTCCGAATATCCGGGATTGATCCGAAGCCCGCATGAAATCTGGCGTCCGCCGGAAAGATTGTGGTCGAGCACGCGGTCGTGGAAACGATCCCACTGGTCAAAGGAATTGAAGACCATAACATCAACAATATCCAACAGTTCTGTAAACTCATCGTCTTTATAAGCGGGAGAGTAGACGTGAACTTCATGCTCTTCTCCCATTTCTTCCCGTGCAAGGCGCGCCTCGAATAAACCGGAGCTTGCCGTACCGTCAAGATATTGCGCGATGAGCGGATAGAAGTCAAAGCAGGCAAATGCTTTTTGCGCCAACAAAATCCGGCAGGAGGCTTGCTGAGCAACCTCGCCGAGAAGACGCAAATTTTCCACCAGCTTTTTCTCGTCGATCACATAACTCGGTGTCGTTATGTTCGACAAGGGAAGCCTCAATACATTAGGCTGAACGATTTTATCCAACGTAATTTCCTCTTTTTCAACTAAATCATTATGTCGACAATTCTGCGCCAATGTTTCTTAGGGTACAAGCACAGGATCGCGATCGATGATCCAAGGCAGGCCAAAGCGATTGAGTTTTTCCATGAAAAGATCGGGATCGAGCTGTTCAACGTTCCATACGCCGGCTTTTTTCCACTCGCCTTCCAGAACGAGCGACGCTCCGATCATAGCCGGCACACCCGTTGTATAGGAAACCGCCTGTGCGCCAACTTCACGATAAGCTTCTTGGTGATCGCATATGTTGTAAAGGCGAAACACCTTATCGCGGCCGTCTTTTTTACCTATAAAGATACAGCCGATATTCGTCTTTCCGACCGTTCGCGGCCCTAATGAAGACGGATCCGGAAGTACTGCTTTCAAAAACTGAAGTGGTATGATGGGCATTCCCTGAAACATCACCGGCTCAATGGACGTCATGCCGACGTTTTGCAAACAGCGAAGATGTGTCAGATAACTTTCACCGAAAGTCATGAAAAAGCGGATACGGCGAATGCCGGGAATGTGCTTTGCGAGGGATTCGAGCTCCTCATGGTACAACAGATACATATCGCGCTCGCCAACGCCTTCAAAGTCGTACCGGCGTTTAATTTCCATGGGTTCCGTTTCAACGAAAACACCGTCCTCATAATACCGACCGTTGGCAGTCACCTCACGAATATTGATTTCCGGGTTGAAATTCGTCGCGAAGGGATACCCGTGATCGCCGCCATTACAATCGAGAATGTCAATGGTATGGATTTCATCAAATTCATGCTTTAGAGCATATGCGGAAAACACGCCTGTGACACCGGGGTCAAACCCCGACCCTAGAATAGCGGTCAGCCCTTTCTCACGGAATCGATCTTGATATGCCCATTGCCATTTGTATTCAAAACGCGCTTCGTCTTTCGGCTCATAATTGGCCGTGTCGAGGTAATGAACACCTGTTTCGAGACAGGCGTCCATTATCGTAAGATCCTGATATGGCAGCGCCAAATGAATCACGATCTCCGGTTCATAACGCCGGATCAACGCGACCAGATCCGGCAGAGAATCTGCATCAACTTCCGCTGTAGAGATACGAACATCCGTTCCTTTCGCGTCCAGTTTTGCTTTCAGTTCATCACAACGCGCCTTTGTTCTACTTGCGATGCAAAGATCGGTAAAAACGCCACCGTGTTGAACACATTTATGCGCTGCTACTTGTGCAACACCGCCCGCCCCAATGATCAACGCTTTTGCCATATTAGTCCCTTTCTTTAAAATGTAGTCGTTCCTAATTTCACAGTCATTTCCTATGCCTATTGTATCATCAGTAGCCACTCCCGAAGCACCTTACATGCCGTCACGGTCGACGCGCCTGAAGCGTCGCAAGGAGGCGATAACTCCATCAGATCCGTCCCGATGACGTTAAGATCGCCAACGATAGAAAGCGCGTACATCAGATCAGCAAAAGACGCGCCGTCAGGCTCCGGCGTTCCTGTTCCCGGCATTACCGAAGGATCAAGGACATCAAGATCGATCGTGACATAGACAGGAGCATTACCGATTTCATCCGGCAATATAGACACCTCTTTTAGCGAAAACGGATGAAAATCAATATGATCTCGCGCAAAGAGAAATTCTTCACGAAGTCCCGCACGTACTCCGAACGAGTGAATACGATGATCTCCAATCAGTTCGTGGGCGCGACGGATTACACACGCATGCGACAGCGGATTATCATAAAACTCATCGCGAAGGTCTGTATGCGCGTCAATATGCACCACGTGAAGATTCGGATACACAAGGACAGCGGCACGGATCGCGCCCAATGTCATTGAATGATCGCCGCCGACCATAACCGGAATCTTCTTGTGCTTAAATAGAAGAGCGACCGTTGCTTCAACGCGTGCCAATGCCTCCTCCGACGATGCGGCAGACAAAGCCAGATCACCGAAATCCGCAACGTAAATCTCTTCCAGATCGCGATCCAACCGAGGACTATAAGTCTCAAGTCCCCACGAGTTGTTTCGCATCTCTTGAGGCGCAAAACGCGCCCCCGGACGAAAGGATGCCGCTCCGTCAAATGGTGCGCCAAAAAGAGCAAACCGACTCGACTCTTCCGTTGCCACGCAACCGCAAAAAGTAGACGGCTCCATAGCCGTCGCTCTCCACATCGATAGTGTCTGTTCAATGCCTTTGTTCATCGGACGATACCTCCTCCGGATGTACAGTGCTTCTCTTTACGTAACCTTCAGCCTGTAAGGAGTCACGCTTCGGCACCTGTGATGCTTCTCTCGCAGATTTCAGTTTTGACCCGCTGGGAGGATTGCTTCCTCGCGAACTGTCATTAACGGATCCAGAAATCCATAAAACAAAGAAACCTGTAACAAAAACGCCATCTCACGGATTGTCTTTATCGGTCTCTTCCGATTTTTCGATCTTATCGCGTTCCGGCGGCCAGATCTGCCCTTGGATCACACGCTTGAAAACGTCATCTAAGATTTCACCTTTTTCGAGCAAACGATTCACGTAAGTGGGCAATGCGAAACTTCCCAAGTGCAGATCCGGATTATAGTAGCGTGTTTCAATCCCTAATGAAAGCCAGCGTTTTGCATCATAATTTGCAATCGGATCCAGTCCTTTTGACATAAATCCAAAAAGCCAATGACCTCCGGGATATGTCGGGATGCCGGCTTGATACACACGAGCTACCGAAAAAATCTTCGACGTGCGCGCGAAAATTGTTGCTGCCTCTTCTGCTTCTTGGCGGTAATATGGCCCTTCGTGCTGATTGACAAGTATGCCGTTCTTTGAAAGAGCGCGCCGGCAGTTGCCGTAAAACTCACGTGAAAAGAGACTCTCGCCAACACCGAAGGGGTCGGTCGAATCGACAATGATCAAGTCAAACGGCGTGTTGGCGCGACGGACATAGCGCAATCCGTCTTCGTAGACCACCGTCACGCGAGGATCGCTAAAAGACGAGGCCATCGTCGGCAAGAAGCGTTTCGCTACGCCGATCACCATCGGATCGATTTCGACAAGAATGATCTCCTCTACATCGGGGTAGCGGCAGAGCTCACGGAGCGCTCCCCCGTCGCCGCCTCCGATGATGAGCGCGCGCTTCACATCAGGGTTCACACCCATCGGGACGTGCACCAACATCTCATGGTATATAAATTCATCTTTCTCCGTGATCATGATCACGCCGTCAAGTGCGAGCACACGACCGAACTCATAACTATCCAGAACTTGAATAAGCTGCAGCTCGGAATGGCGAGAATAAAGCTGATGACGCACACGCAAACTCAATTTCACATCTGCAGAATGGTGTTCGCTGAACCACAATTCCATTATTCAGCCCTCCTACTTAACGGCACGTTTTTGCAGGACATATCTCGCAAACGCGCCACGACGTTACTCTAGCATGACGTATAACTGCCTGACCTCCGGATCTTCCGTACCTGTCAATAGACTTCCTTTATCTCTGGCATATTGAATATACTCTAAAATCCCCGGCGTCACACGCTCACCCGGCGCGAGAATCGGTATCCCCGGCGGATAACACATGACGGATTCTGTCGCAATCCGCCCGCAACACTTCTCTAAAGAAAGTTGTTCGGACGGCTTATAGAATGCCTCTGCCGGTGTCATAACCACTTCAGGCGAGATATATTCATTGACGACAAGCTTTGCCGGCTCGGTACCATAATTCTGCTTAATGTCTTCTAATGCGCCGATAAGACGCTCAATCGCCGCAGGACGATCGCCTACCGACATGATCGCCAAGAAATTCTGCAAGTCGCCAAACTCCACCTGTATATCGTATTCGTCACGAAGCAGATCATAAACCTCTATACCGGACAGGCCGGTTGAACGCGTATTGACCGTCAGTTTCGTCATGTCAAAATCAAAAAACGCGTCACCGTCGCAAGCGTCGTGAGAAAACGCGTAAAAGCCACCGATTTCATTGATTTCTCGGCGCGCATAGTTGGCAAAATCAACGACACGAGAGTAAATATCCCGCCCGTTAAGCGCAAGATGATTCCGCGTGATATCAAGCGACACTAGTAGGAGATACGACGCACTGGTGGTCTGCATCAAGTTGATGATCTGATGCACATACCCTTGATCTTCACGCATATTCGGTCCTAAAAGAAGCATTGAACTTTGTGTCAGTGAACCGCCTGTTTTGTGGAGCGAGATGGCACTCATATCGGCACCGGCTTCCATCCCGCAAACTGGCAGATTCTCTCCGAAGTAGAAATGTGTACCGTGAGCCTCATCAATCAACACGCGCATGCCTGCGTCGTGCGCCAGCTCAACAATTTTCCTAACGTTCGCGCACACGCCATAGTAGGTCGGGTTGTTAATCAGCACCGCCTTTGCTTTGGGGTGCTGCCGAATGGCTTCTGCCACATCGTCAACAGACATGCCGAGGGGAATGCCCAACTTCAGATTGACGGACGGATTGACATAAACCGGAATCGCCTGCGACAGGATTAAGGCGTTAATGACGCTGCGGTGCACATTCCGCGGCAAGATGATTTCGTCTCCGGGAGCACATGTAGATAGAATCATGGCCTGAACCGCCGACGTCGTACCATTTACCATAAAAAAGCATCGGTCGGCACCGAAAGCGTCAGCGGCAAGTTGCTCCGCTTCCAAGATGACGCCTGTCGGATGGATCAGTGTATCTAAAAGCTGCATGGAATTGGCGTCAACCGAAAGACACTGCCGACCAAGAAAGGCAGCTAAAGGCTCATTCCCTCGCCCCTGTTTATGCCCGGGAACATCGAATGACACAATACGTCGACGCCTGAACTCCCCTAGCGCGTCACGAAGAGGTTGCTTTGTTTGATCAAGATGATAGGTACGAACTGCATTTTTTCTAGGCAAGATCTTACCTCCGAGAAAAAGATTCGTCATGCGACAATCGTCATTTTAACACGATCAACAAATCGTCACATCCCCATCACCGTGTTAATTGAAAAATAAAAGAAAATCAACAAAAAATGACTTAGAGTAACTCGCCAGGACTCAAAAGGACAAACGGAAAAGTTTTAAAATTTTACCCGGCACTGCCCGAAACTGTCCGTCGTTGTCTTTTAAACATTCCTGCGCTAAAATGACAAAGCGTGTCCCAGTGGCCTAAAGGATAAGGTGGCAGCCTCCGGAGCTGTTGATGCAGGTTCGATTCCTGCCTGGGACGCCAATAAAAGTCAAGTTTATCAGGTCGTACTGCCTACGCGGACTCGATACATGCCTAGGACGCCATAATAGGACGACAAAACGGAGACAGTCCGCAGTCGTCTTTTTTATATCTTGAAACGTTGATGTATCCATGTTCTAAGAGAGTTCTAAGAGAACCCCGAAACACATGAAGGGGGCAAGAATTTTAGTTCCAATGGTCACCTCACCTTTCATATCTATAACTTTCAGGATCGGGATAGGTAACATCCTTAAGCTCGCAAGGTTATAGATTACCGGGAATTTAGGAAATAAATGTTCTTGTAGTATTGTCTTTTTTAGCAGTGTATAGAGTATTATAAATTAACCAAATACTATTCAATATTAACGTTGTTTAATCTATGACGCTGAGCCGAGCGATATGCCGTTTTATTCTCAGAAATTCATTTCGATGAGTACAAAGGATAGTCCGAGCTGGCAGGTTTTAGCATCAGTACAACAGAAAAAGAGGTGCGCTTATGACTGACTGGTCAAAATATGTTCAGAATCCGGCATTTCTTGAGGCAACACGCATGATGATGTTCGATCCTGATACGCGAGATGTACTTATAAAGTGGACA
>JAAZJH010000062.1 GCA_012800435.1 Clostridiaceae bacterium
AACTATGAGATTTCATACGGTACTCCCGCCAAACTGACCATATCAGCACGTCCTGTGACCATCAGTCCAAAGGAACAGACCATTATTTATGGCGACACAATCTCACAAAAAGAATTTACGGTCTCCGGTTTAGCAGAGGGGCATAGAGCCACCGTCACCCTGACCCCCAGCACCAACGAGGTCACGACGGATGGTACCATCACTGCCGGCGATGCCGTGATTTTCGCAAACGATGTGGATGTAACGGCTAACTATGAGATTTCATACGGTACTCCCGCCAAACTGACCATATCAGCACGTCCTGTGACCATCAGTCCAAAGGAACAGACCATTATTTATGGAGACACGATCTCTCAAACAGAATTTACGGTCTCCGGGTTAGCAGAGGGGCATAGAGCCACCGTCACCCTGACCCCAAGTACTAACGAGATCACGACTGACGGAACCGTCACTGCCGGCGATGCCGTGATTTTCGCAAACGATGTGGATGTAACGGCCAACTATGAGATTTCATACGGTACTCCCGCCAAACTGACCATCCAACCCGATATAACCGCCTATGACATTGTTCATGGCAACAACGGCATGTGGACCAAGCAAAGCAATTTAGACCTTTCGTTCACTGCTGACGGGCCTCACGACAAGTTTGTTGGAATAAAAGTGGATGGTCAGGAAGTGGATGCTAAGTACTATGATGTCGCTTCCGGCAGTACCATAATCACCTTGAAGGAATCCTTTCTGGAACAACTGGACTCCGGCGAACATACGATCACTATTCTATACACCGATGGAGAAACTACAGGCACCTTTATGATTTTGGAAGCATCGGTTTCCATTCCCGTAACCGGAGAAAAAACTAATGTTGAGCTGTGGATTTCCATCCTATGCGTAAGCTATCTGGCTCTGGCAATTCCGATGGCTAACAAGAAGAAGAATAGAAAAACTGAAAATTAAATAAACATCCATAACATATGAAAATGAGGTAAAAACTACTTTTTTAAAAATTCGTATACTATTGCTGGCGAACGTACCGGCTTTACCAGCGCTGATGCCGGCAACGCTCTCCACATAAGTGGTTGTGTTGGATGTGCCGAAGATAGCGCCGATGGATGTTGTCGTAGCGTCAACATCGACAAAGATAGATACGACTTGCGATAGAGATGTATTTACTCTGTCTCTAAGCTCCTTTAAGCTGCTATTTCATTGAGACGATTTTAAAATCGTGATAAAAATTCTTTGCATTTTCTTGCAGGCGGTTCGACTTTAAGCGACGGTATTACAAATTGACCTGAACATGCTTTACACAGATAACATATAACCCGAAAAGCCGATAATTGCAGAGAAGGGCATCATGGAATACAAGTACGATGCGTTCATCAGTTATCGACACAAGGATTTGGACATCACCGTTGCAAAGGCGATACACAGTGGGTTTACAGTGCAGGATGAACATACGGAGTATGAGGGCATTGGAACTGGCCTTCGGAGTAAAAGACCATATTCTGCTGATAAACCGAGAACGCGTTGCCTTTAAGTTGTGGGATTTGGAGGGTGAATTGCTATACAATGACTAATTTAGATATTATCGACTTTTTAGCAGGATTTACGCTGTAAATTATTCTGGAAGTAAATAATTTCGTAAATTAATGAGATATCATACAATATATTAAAGAGACTAATTCGTGAAGCCTAAACAGAGATGAGGTTAATTATGGGATATAACTCATTGCTGAAAATCCGAGAGTTTAACCGCATAACCTATGGTATCGATAAGTCGGTATGGATTCCGGAACTTCCACAGACTAAACGCAATTACGGGCGTGAGGCATTAACCTTTATCCGCGAATGCTGCGAGGACTTGAAATTTGATACCGACACGCCGGCGCGCATCGAGTTGTCCGACTCGGATGGACGGAGCGCCGGGAAAGGTCAGATACCTTACAACGTGGAAAAAGATCTTGACCGACTGAGCTTTGAGACTGCCATAGGGCGCTTTCTCTCTTCCGGTTCCCGCGAGGACGCCTTTGATATCTATTACTGCTATTGCGAGATCTTTAAGCCTTTCGGCACAGGTTATGATTCGACCGGACTGCTTCTGGAAATGCTGTCGGAGCACGAAGCGAACGCCAGTTCCCTATTGATGAAGCACAGAGATCACTATTCCCACTCTGTTTATGTCTTCCTCATCGGCATTGCCATATACAAAAACGTACCCGCTGTGCGTCGAACGTACAACGAAAAGTACGGGCTAAAGGACGGCAATGAAGCAGCCTGCCATTTCCTCGAATACTGGGGACTGGCCTCTTTGTTCCACGACATCGGCTATCCTTTTGAGATTGCCCACCAGCAGATGAAAGCTTATGTCTGCAAACTGGACAAGAGCAACAACGACGATTACGGCTTTTCACCCTATGTATCCTACCGCAACATGAACGAGTTCACCGTGTCGCGGTTGGGCGACCTGAACGACTTGTATGCCAAGGCCATCGTCGAGCGGTTGAGTGAAAGCTACCTCGGGCGCACGGAAATCGAGCCGTATTACGCCGAGTACACCCTTCGCAAAACGCTCCGAGACCGAGCCGTCCATGAGAATCCGGCTGAGAAAGACTATCTATACATGGATCACGCCTATTTCAGCGGGTTGATGCTGGCAAAGACCTATCTTACCAGGCATAAGATCATCGAGCGTTATGAGCAATTTCCACAGGAGGTTCTGGACGCTTTTTGCGCCATTATCCTTCATAACAGCCTGTTCAAGTTCACTATGCGCTCTTTCCTGCACACCAAGGAGCCGCTGCGCCTTTCCGACGGACAGCCGCTTGCCTATCTGCTCATGCTCTGCGACGAGTTGCAATGCTGGGACAGAGCCTCCTACGGCCAGAACAGCCGGAGCGGTATATTTGCTTTCGACTTTGATATGGATTTTCCAACTGAGGGCGGAGTTCACTTTACTTATTACTACGATAAAACGTATGAAAGCAAAGTCTTGTCGGCAAAATCCTATCGCGACATGCTGTACGACGGCTATACCAAGAAGTCCGGCGCTGTACGGAAAGACCGCAGTAAATTTGTAGACGATATCGACGAGATCATAGCTGTAAAAGACGTCGTTCCGTCCTTTGAGCCAAATGTAAAGCTGCCCGATCCCGGTCATATCATTGATGTTCGCATAGAAGAAAAGCAGAAAAGGACGGGGCTTTATCTTTCTGACAGCAATTATCTCAATCTCTATGATTTCGCTCTTGCCCTCAACGGGCGCTACGCTGGTGCCAAAACAGAGGATGAGATGAAAAGAGCTTTTGAGGAAAATTTGTCACTGGAATACAAGCTCTCCAACATCGCGCAGGCCAAGGGCTTTGCTGCACAGCTTGAATCTATCGGCTGTTTTTATACAGACCGTCCGGTGGACTATGAGCCGGTTACAGACTTCAAGACGCTCATAAAAGAACCGGGTCATGAGGATGATTTAACGAAAATCGCAATGGCTGAGCATGAGCGCTGGTGCGCTGAAAAACGAGCCATGGGTTGGGATTACGGAACGCGACATGTAGGCGCGATAACACTTGAAGGCGGTGAAAAGAAAAACGATATCATTATGCGGGAGCGCACCCGGCTGCATCATGATTTGATAGACTACACTGAACTTGAAGCACAGGAAAAATTCAAAGACTCCGACCCCATGGAGCAGATGGTAGAGCTGATCCGTGAATATGACGGACTGACGATATATCGGATGAGATGACACCGAATGCATCGCTAAGGAGACTTCCATATGCCGGTTTCCATCGTTATCGGCGTCACCGGGCACCGAGATCTGCGGGAAAAGGACGTTCCGCTGTTGCGGGATCTGGTTCGCGCCGAGCTGCAGAAGCTAAAAACAGAATATCCCTATTCTCCGCTAATCATGCTAAATTCCCTTGCAGCCGGAGCTGATTTGTTGTGCGCCGATGTCGCGGCAGAACTGGGCATCACGCTCAAATGCCCTTTACCTATGGGCATTGATGAATACCGCCTTGACTTCGATGCGGATACTGTTTCACAATTTGAGACAATGATTGCTTACGCAAAGGAAGTTTTTATCGCACCAAATGCTGAACCTTTGCTCGATGAAACAAGCCATGATTATCACTACCGCCAAGCCGGAATTTATGTGGCAGCGCATAGCCATGTTCTGCTGGCGTTGTGGGACGGCACAACTGCCGAATCAGACGGCTGCGGTACGGCAGAGATTGTAGATTTCATGATACGCGGTGATTATGGAGGCAAAGACTATTTCAAAGCTGCTAACGACGGCGCGGTCATCCACATCATGACCGCAAGACAAAGCAGCGACAAACAACTGCCTGTTACCGTCAGTCTTATCGAAAATGAGCCCGGGTCACTGCGTGAGGTATTACGTACGACGGATACTTTCAACAGAGATGCTGCTATGCTGACCGGCAGTTCGGAGAACGGAAACGAACTTTTGCCGGAGGAATTTTTTAGAGACAATGTCAAACTGCAATGCTTAAGTGAGTTGTATCACAAGGCAAACTCTCTTTCACTTCGCTTTCAAAAGCAGTATTTAAGAACGATAAGTTACTTTTCCGTGTTCGGCGTGCTGCTGGTTCTTTCGTTTCTGCTGTATGACGTACTCGAATCCGACATCTTTCTGCTGTGCTACGGCCTTCTAATCATCATTTACTTTTTGGCCTTTATGTCCGCCCGAAAGTCTAAAGCTCACACGTATTATCTCCAGTACCGGGTATTGTCGGAGGCGATGCGAGTACAGTTCTATCTTTCTGCGACCGGATCAAACGAGAATATAGGCAACTCCTTTACGTGGACACAAAAACAGGATTCTACGTGGGTAAAAGAAGCCGTTTCCGCGACACTCGTTGGCGTGCCGGATACGCCGGAAATACCGATAGATATGATTAAGAAATATTGGATAGACGGTCAGTATGAATATCACCAGAAAGCGTTGGGACGCAATAGGCGCAAGCACCACATAAACGAAAAGGCCGCGAGAGCTATGCTGGTCTGCTCAATAACGATGTTCGCAATTGTTATGGTATTAGAGTTTCTCTTCAAAGCTGTTATTGCGAAACCAATCACAACCATGCCGCTTCCCGCTTTCTTCATGCAACACGACGGTCAGATATTTACCCTGCGCGGTCTACTGAAGATCGTTTTGGGCGGAGTATCGGCAATAACGGTATTCCTCTCCGGCTATTACGGCAAGCTGTCCTTAGAGCGAAAAAGCCTCGATCACGAAAAGATGGCGTCGCTGTATTCCTCAGCAAAAGAGCAGTTTGAGCGCGGCAACATAAACAGTGAGCAACTGTTTTCCGAGCTTGCCCGGGAAGAGATCATAGAAAACGGCAACTGGTTTTCATATTGCCGCGAAAACTCGCCGTCTTTCGATATTTGATGGTTTTCAAACGTCCTCTCGATTAAGACGACAATCATTTCCCTTGCAACTGGGCCACTTTTTCGGCGGTGATGCTCGCCGCCTCGCCGATGCTTTCTTCAAACGTCGGATGTGGACGGACAAAAGAAGCCAGCTCTTTAACGGTCATCCCCGCTGAGATAGCGGCAACGATTTCTCCAATCATGTCTGTCGCGCGGGCACACATGAGTTGTCCCCCCAATAGAACACCGTCTTCATCGGCGACAAGTTTCACAAAACCGCGCTCCTGTCCGCTTATCAGTGATTTGCCGCTTGCCGACGTGAGACTCTTTCCGGTAACAACGTTTATTCCGGCATCTTTCGCTTCCGCTTCCGTTAATCCGACGCAAGCGATTTCAGGATCCGTATATACGCATGACGGCACGAGTGAGATATCGATATCACAAGGCACGCCGGCGATGGCCGCCGCGGCAACCAGTCCTTGTGAAGATGCCGTGTGCGCAAGTTGCGGACTCCCCGCCGCCGCATCGCCAATAACATATACATTTGGAATGTTGGTACACATCGTGTGATCGGTCACGGCTCTTCCCTTATCAAGTTGAGGCAGTACAGCGGGCGCGAGGACATCATTTAAGCGGACATACCGCCCGGTGGATACCAGCACAGCCTCTCCTTTGGCCTCTTCCGTTTTGCCTTTAACCTCATACACGACAGTCAGACCGTCGTTCGCTGTTGTGACTTCTTTCACCATAGCGCCGGCTTTCACTGTCGCGCCGCGTTTTTTCATAAGAGTCGAAAGACCGCGTCCAAGTTCGCGATCCATGTTCGGAAGAATTGAGGGTAGCGCTTCAAGTACGGTCACATCAGTTCCAATCGACGCATAAAATGAGGCAAATTCCATGCCGATCACCCCGCCTCCGATGATGACCAGCGAATCTAACAAGGGAACTTGATCGAGAATATCGTCGCTTGTCCATACACCGGGAAGATCAAGGCCGGGAATGGGTGGCTTCCCCGGCGAAGAGCCGACCGCAACAACGATATCATCTGCCGTAAAGCGCACGACCTCACCATTTTGTATGGTCACATCGACGATGCCCGGATTCGGTACGAAAGCTTTGCCTTCGATGACGTTGACCTTGGCGGATTTGAGCATTCGTTCAACGCCTTGGCGAAGTGTTAAAACAACCTCCTCCTTGCGCGCTTTCAGTGCCGGAAAATCTACCGAAGAAGTCGTTTCCGACAGACCGAAAAACGCCGCTCTTTCAATGTCCATCAAAAGAGATGCTGCATGTAACAGTGTTTTAGTCGGAATGCAGCCTCTATTCAGGCATGTTCCTCCTAACAGATCACGCTCCACCAGAGCTGTTGCCTTACCCAAGGAAGCAAGCTTTGCCGCACAGGTATAGCCGCCGATACCGCCGCCGATCACGATAACGTCATATGAAGTGTTCATGACATTCCTTTCTGCTTAACTTGTCCAGTTTGTCTAGTTTTTCCTTTAACATGCGTTGGACACGCATGTCCTAGCGTTTGGCCTGTCGCCATTTTCTTGTAATAAAAAACATGTTGGTGCTTATACAACATCTGTCTTCAAAGTTTAAAACAGTGATCCGATATCTTTTAGGATCATTCTTTCCTGATTCGTTCTCGTCTCGATCATCATGAGACGATCAACAAGCGCTTGTTTCGTGTAACGACATCCTTCAAGTTGCGCAGGAATCTCCGATAAAAAATCCGCGTCCATGCCGTCGGAATATAAAACGACGTTCGTCAAGGCACCTTGTTGTACATGATAACCGATCTCAACCTCACCCCAGCTGAATCTATCGGCAGATTTTTCGGGGAAATTGGCTCTTGAACCATAACGCCAGTCCCAGTCAGCAAATTTTAGGCGTTCTTTATCGATCACGTTGTGATCAAAACGTTTCTCCGGAAAAATATCTAAAGGAAGACCATAGACATCACTGAAACTTGACATCAGCTGCTCTTCCACACAGTGAACATTTAAATCCGGATTTAAATCACGTAAATTGATGACTCTCGACTTTACCGATTGAACGCTATATTTCTCCAGCTTGGGCTTAGACACCGTGAGAAATGAGGACAATCTGGCTATATCGATCTCGAGCATGATTGTACCGTGGTGGAAACTGCGATTTCCGGTTCGGTAATAGGCATGACCCGAAAACTTCTTTCCGTCGACGGTAAGGTCGTTTCGACCCGACATTTTCGCATCGATATTCATGGCACGCACCGCGTCAAGTATGACACCTGATTGTTTCTTGACATCGTAATATTGCGAATGCATGAGAAATGTAAAATTCAAATTCCCCAAATCGTGGTAAACAGCACCGCCTCCGGAAAGACGACGTGCGAGCTTACCTCCCGACCGCTCCAAATCATCGACCGCACATTCATTCCACGCATTCTGGTTTCGCCCGATAACAACCGTGTGCTGATTCTGCCAAAGATAAAGGATGCACTCCCCTTCTCTAACATCATTCAGAAAGAACGATTCAAGAGCTTGATTATCCCAGACTTGCGTTCCTTTACTGACATACGCGGTCAATGTTGTAAGCATTTTTCACCTCTCAAGAAAGGTGCCTCCGGAAAAAGGAAGCACCTTTCAAGCAGTCTTATCATTAGGCTGTCATGATGTCATAAAAACCCTCTGAATCAGCTTATTTACCTGAGTTTTGCCTTTGCCGCCTCTCGGACTTTCCGTTTAGACGTGCATTGCAGCCTATGCTTGAACCGGTTTTCATCCATCGTCGTCTACCAACAAATAACGATTGCGTGGATGACATTTGCTTGGCGCACGCCGTGTCCGTCATCTTCCGGCAACAAGGCTTCGCATTACGGCGTGTATTTCAATCCGTATTCGGCAGCTCCGCTAAACAATCTAGTGAAGGATTTGACTTCTCGCTACGGCGTGTATTTCAACACCGGATTGCGCGCAGCATTCACTTCGTCCGGACGCCCAATCGGTGCGTTATGCGGAGCACCGTGCAACAACTCCGGATTTTCTCTCGCCTCTTTCATCACTTGCTTAAAAATCTCGGCCGCTTCGTCTAGCGTCTCCAACGATTCTGTTTCAACAGGCTCAACCATAAGCGCTTCCTTTACGTTGAGAGGAAAGTACATCGTCGGAGGATGCATACCGTAATCGATCAGCCGTTTGGCAACATCAAGCGCAGAGACGCCGGTCTCTTTCTGTAGTCGCTCAAGCGTTATCACGAACTCGTGCATGCAATGCGGACCGCTGGCGATATCGTAATCATCTGAGATACGATTCAACAGATAATTGGCATTGAGAACCGCGTTAGCTGAAGCCTCCGGGATCCCCTCACGTCCCAACGAAAGGATATAGGACAGTGTCTTCACAATCACTAAAAAATTACCGTGAAATCCGCGGACACGCCCGAACGACAACTCCGGCGTCTTAAACTTAAAGACACCGTCCTCTTTTTCTACGACAGGACCGGGAAGGAATGGCGCCAAGAAAGCTTTGCAGCCCACGGGTCCGGCACCCGGACCGCCTCCGCCATGCGGTGTCGAAAATGTTTTGTGCACATTGAGGTGCACACAGTCAAAGCCCATGTCACCCGGCCGTGCCTGCCCCATGACGGCATTCAAATTGGCGCCGTCGTAGTAACAAAGTCCGCCGGCATCATGGATGATTTTTGTAATTTCTCCGATGTTCGGATCGAAAAGACCGAACGTGTTCGGATTCGTCAGCATCAGCCCCGCTGTATTCTCGCCGACCGCTTCACGTAACGCATCAAGATCGACGAGTCCGTCTTTCGTTGACGGCACATTGACCGTCTCGTATCCGGCCATCGACACCGTTGCAGGATTGGTACCGTGCGCTGAATCAGGCACGATAATCTTTGTGCGTTTTGTATTTCCTTTATGAAGATGCCATGCTCGAATCAAAAGCAATCCGGCAAACTCGCCGTGCGCCCCCGCAGAGGGTTGCATCGTAAAACGATCCATGCCTGTAATTTCATTCAAATATTCCTCAGCTTTATAGAGCACTTCCATACAGCCCTGAACCGTATCCGTGTTCTGTAAGGGATGTATGTTCGTAAAGCCGGGTAACGCGGCCATTTCTTCGTTGATACGCGGGTTGTACTTCATCGTACAGGAACCTAATGGGTAAAAGCCGTCGTTCACACCGAACGTCTGCTTTTCAAGTTCCGTGTAATGGCGAACGAGTTCAATTTCTGAAACCTCCGGTAATGCAGGTTTTTCAGATCTCATCATCGATTCAGGAAGTTGACAAACAGGCACATCGCATTTGGGAAGGTGCGCGCTCCCCCGTCCTTTATAACTTCGTTCAAATATGAGTTTCATAATTCACACACCTCCCTGACTACCGCGACCATCCGGTCGATATCTTCCTTACTCTGCTTTTCTGTCACACACCAGAGCAAACCCTCATCGACGGGAAGTCCGCCCAAAATGCCTTCCTCTTCCAATCGTCGATTGAGCATTTCGGGATCAACGGGACACGTTGTGACGAATTCATGAAAGAACGGCTCATCGTAACAAAGTGACACACCTTTAATCGATGTCAACTGTTCCATGGCGTATACGGCTTTGCTGTGGCATTGCGTAGCACAGGCCTCAAGACCGCCGGGACCCATCGCTGCCAAATAGACGCTTGCCGTCATGGCGCACAGCGCCTGGTTCGAACAGATGTTGCTCGATGCTTTCTCGCGGCGAATATGCTGTTCTCTCGCCTGAAGCGTCAATACAAAGGCACGGCCTCCTCGACTGTCAGTCGTCTTTCCGACGATCCTGCCGGGAAGTTGACGCATCATGCGTTGAGTCGTTGCCATGAAGCCGAGATAGGGACCGCCGAATCCCATCGCGATGCCAAGCGGTTGTCCCTCACCTACCGCGACGTCCGCGCCGCATTCCGCAGGCGACTTGAGGAGCGCCATGGCGATCGGATTGACTGACATGACTGCCTTCGCTCCGGCTTCATGTGCCAGCACGCACAATGCCTCGGCGTCTTCAATGATGCCGTAATAGCCTGGCTGTTGAAAACAGAGGCACGCAGCGTCATCTTTTAGAGCAGTTTTCACGCCTTTGATGTCCGTTTTTCCGCCTTTAGGCGGCACGACGGTGACGTCAACAGACCGCGCATCGCAATACGTCTTCACTACTTCAATCACGTGTGGATGCAGTGCCCCTGAAAGCACGACACGGCTGCGCTTTCGCGTCTCACACATGAGCACTGCTTCAGCGGCAGCAACAGGACCGTCATAAACAGACGCATTCGAGACATCCATACCGGTCAATTCACAGATCATCGTCTGGTATTCAAAGATGGACTGCAACACGCCTTGACTGATCTCCGCCTGATAAGGCGTATACGCCGTTAGGAAGGATTCCTTCGATGTCACCGATTTTACGACGGACGGAATGTAATGATCATAGCTTCCCGCCCCGCGGAAAATCGATTTAAAAGGTTTATTTTCAGCAGCAAGTCCCTCCATAATCCGACGCACTTCCAACTCGCTTTTCCCCGGTTCAAGGTTCAACGACTTGACACGCATCGACTCCGGTATCACTTGATAAAGGTCATCGAACGACGAGTGCCCGATGGCCTTAAGCATCTGTTGCTGCTGCGCTTTAGTGTTTGGAACGTAGCCGCCCATTTTAGCTACCCTCGGTTTCACAGAACAGATCGTATGCCTCCGCGTCTAAGAGTTCATCCTCGTCGGTGATGTCAGAGACACGTATCATCCATGCTTCGTAAGGGCTGTCGTTGATCATTTCAGGATGATCTAGAAGCACTTCATTCACCTCAACCACCACGCCCGAAACGGGGCTTATCACGTCGGAAACGGCTTTGACCGACTCAACGTCGCCAAATGCTTCTCCGCTCTCCACTTCATCACCTTCTTCAGGCAAGTTGACGAAGACGAGACTTCCAAGCTCGCTTTGTGCGAAATCGGTAATACCGATCTCTATGATGCCGTCGTCCATCTCGCGAACCCATTCATGTGTTTTACTGTACTTTAACGTTGTAGGTGTTTTCATTTAGACCTCCATTTTTCCTCTTGTGTTGGTGCCGTTTCGATTCCAGAATATATTTCTTCTATCGTCTTCGCACGCTTCTTATTCAGCTTTATAAAAGGGAAAGGGCACGATCTCAGCCTTTACGCGGCGACCGCGCACATCCACTTCAACTATATCCCCCTGCTCCACCGCTCCGGTTTCCACGTAAGCCATGGCATATGCACCCTTGAGATAAGCAAGGTATGTTCCGGACGTCGTTACACCGATTATCTTTTCCCCAAGGTAGACGTCCTGTTCCTCGCGGATAATACCGCGTCCTTCTACTCGCATCCCAACACGCATACGCGGAATGCCCTTTTTCTCTATCGCATCTTTGCCGATAAAGTCTTTGTTCATTTTGACCGCAAAACCGAGACCCGCCTCGAGAGGCGTCAGGTTTTCATTCATCTCGTGACCGTATAGCGGCATCGATGCTTCCAGCCTCAACGTATCACGTGCGCCGAGACCGCAAGGGATTAAGTCAAATTCGCTTCCGGTCTCCATAATAATGTCCCATAACTCGACAACCTTATCCGACGCGCAATAAAACTCATAACCGTATTCGCCCGTGTACCCCGTACGAGACACTAGGCACTCTACGCCGCCCACCGAAACATGTTCACAGAAACTGTAATAACCGGTTGGGATACGTTCTGTGTCTGCCAGTTTTTGCAAAATGGCGGCAGAATTCGGTCCCTGAAGCGCCAGCAGACCAATCTCTTCGGAGCGGTTGTACATTTCAGTATCCGGCAGAAGATTGGCACGTATATGTGCATCGTCCTTTGCCGTATTGGCCGCGTTGACCACCAACATGAATCGATCTTCCGCCAGACAGTAGACGATCAAATCATCGACGATGCCGCCGTCTTCGTTGCACATGAGGGTGTAACGAACACGTCCCACCTTTAGATTCGTGAAATCATTCGTCATAATGAAATTAAGAGAATCAAGCGCTCCCTTCCCTTCAAGGAAGATCTCGCCCATATGTGAAACATCGAACAAGCCGGCCGCCCGCCTGACAGCCAGATGTTCCTTCAACATGCCTGTTTCATATTCAATCGGCAAAAGATAGCCACCAAAGGGCACTATCTTCCCTCCCAGTTTGACATGTGTGTCATAAAGCGGTGTTTTAAGCTCCATACATACTCCTTTCTACCATGAAAAAACAGGACACTCGGCATATTCCTGTATTAAATGCATAAGTACTTCCTGTTTAACACGCCGATATCTTGCCGTTTATCACAATTATTCCAGAGTGCAGCGTGCTTTTCAAGCAAAACCTTTGATCGGCTCCGGCCGCAATGATGACCGTCTAAATATCATTCAAAACTCTTTTTGCGTCATCATAAATCCGATGGATTATGAGCGTCAGGCGTCACTGAACGGATAGATAAATCAGGCTGAAACGCTAATCCGAACACTCGCTCCGCGAGCCGACGAATACCGGCATGAGGCCTTCCGTAAATCTTCGTAAAGTAATAATTCTGATGAAGATCAATCCCGGGATCATCATTCAATTCAACAAGATCCGGTCCTTCCGGCGTCATCGCGATATCCCATCCGATCATTTTCAACTCCGGTACCAGCACCGCCATCTTTTGAATCTGATCAAGTGCTTCCTTAAAATATGGAATTTTAGCGCCTTTGGGACTAAAACCGGTCATCGGGTGTTCAGGCAACAAGAGATCGTATCCATGTTTCGCGTTCGGATACGGCCGAAAATAGCCGTCGGATCGAACCACGCCGTCGTCATCGAGAAGAAGCAGGAACAGACCGTAATGATTATCTGTTCTGGATGTATCGCTGCTCACGCGCATCACCGGCGGTAACGTCACAAGTTCGTCCGTGTCATTTCTCAACGTTACAATGCGGAGCGTATTGACCGAACGAACAGAGAAACGCGCGACATCAGGGTGCTGAACAATCGCCTCCTCCAGCATGGTAAGGCCAATGTCGCGCAAACGTTTTACAAACCCCGATTCCTCATTTTGCTGCTCAACGTAAACAACTTGGTGACCGCAGCGACCGTTGACATCTTTAGCAAAAAAAACAGGATGGCGATCAAGAAAGTCCCGTACCTCTTCCTCATTTGACTCTGTAAGGCTGACACAGTCTCTTTTGTAGAAGGCACGAAGCCGTTGATAACCAACCCATTTGTCTTCCAAAGGACTCGTTTTCCCGTTTACGGCAGGCTTCAGAGCCGTCAACATATGGCTTGTAATGTATTCAGATCTCAATGAATCATCCTGAAGTGAAAATCCGAACTCCAGATAATCTGTTGTCGTCGCCCCATAAAGGCGTCGGCACTTGATCATATCTAAATAAAGATGAAGGCGATTTTTACCGGAACGGCGAGCTTCCGCACGCGCCACATTTTTCATGCCTTGAATAGTGGACCATGTGATCATAGAAGTAAAGATAACGTCTTTCTTATCATATGTTTTCTTATTATATCGTATAGCCGATTCGCTTGCCCGCGCGACACGCGTCACGTTCGCGTGCGTTACGCTATAATGAAGGCAATCATATAAAAATGCTTATGCAGGAGAAAACATTCGTCATGAAAAAAATTATCCTTACCGGCGACAGGCCAACCGGAAGACTTCATATCGGCCATTACGCAGGTTCGCTTCGCAACCGAGTCAAGCTTCAAAATTCAGGCGAGTACGATGAAATATATATAATGCTCGCCGATGCGCAAGCTTTAACGGACAATTTTGATCACCCGGAAAAAGTCAAAGAAAACGCACTTGAAGTAGCGCTTGACAACTTGGCCGTCGGCGTCGATCCGAAGAAATCCCACATGCTGGTTCAGTCTCAGGTGCCGGCACTTTTTGAACTCTTTACCTATTACATGAACCTCGTGACGGTCGCGCGCGTTCAACGCAATCCCACCGTCAAAAGCGAAATAAAAATGCGCGGATTCCAATCCAGTGTTCCGCTCGGTTTTTTCAGTTATCCGGTCAGTCAAGCCGCCGATATTACAGCGTTCGATGCAACAACGGTGCCTGTCGGCGAAGATCAGGCGCCCATGCTTGAGATCTGTCGCGAAATTGTACAGCGTTTCAACACTATCTATGGGAACACCTTGGTGATGCCGGAAATCTTGTTGCCTGAAAGCAAGGCAAGTTTGCGTCTTCCCGGAACAGACGGCAAAGCAAAAATGAGCAAATCGCTAGGCAACTGCATCTATCTTTCGGACGATCAGAAAACAGTTCACGACAAAGTGATGTCCATGTACACCGACCCGAACCATCTGCGCGTAAGCGACCCCGGCAACGTAGAAGGCAATCCGGTATTTATCTATCTTGACGCGTTTGCAACACAAGAACACGTCGATGAATACCTCAAAGATTACGATTCGCTGGACGCGTTGAAGGCGCACTATACGCGAGGAGGTCTGGGCGACGTCAAAGTCAAACGCTTTTTAGAAAGAGTACTTCAAGAGACGCTTGAGCCGATCCGACAGCGCCGCGCAATACTTGAAAAAAAACCGGACTACGTCAAAGAAGTGCTGCATCAAGGCACCGAAAAAGCGTGCGAAAAAGCATCAAAAACGCTCCAACGTGTAAAAGAGAGCATGCAAATGAATTATTTCAGGAACGGATAATGCCCTAGTATTTTGCACAATAAAGTTTTTACATCTTAAGACTACACAGGCACGGTCATCCACGACAGTGCCTGTTTCTTTTGCATCGAATACGTATTTTGTAAAGTTGTCGCAGGCAAGAAATACTTAATTGACTTCGTCTTTAATTAAGCAAAATAACATCGATCGATCATCTCGATAAGACACTTTACAAAGCAGGGAGCATCAACCATGAGATCTATGTTTCGTATTGCTTCATCATATCAACGCCCAAATCGACGATTTTATCGATACTGTAAGATTCACTGAGTTTTTCCATATTCGCGACCATCTGCCAATACGTTTCGGGATGCTCTATCAAATAGTTCAAATGTGAGCTGAGCTGCTCCGCGTCATTCACCTTTATGGCCATATTGTTCTCGACAAGAAAGTCGGCATTGCCATGCTCCTGTCCGGGAATGTAAAAAGGAATAATCATCGGTATGTTTTTAAGAATGGCTTCACTTGCTGTCAGACCGCCCGGTTTAGAGATAATAAGATCGCATGATTCCATAAGTTCGTCCACATTGTCAATGAATCCGTAAAGCCTTATTTTCCCTTCAGCGATACAATCCTGATACTCTTCAGCAAGTCTGTTATGAAGATCCTCGTTTTTCCCGCAAACGACCGTCAAGATCATCGGGTAGCTTCCTTCCCCGGAAAGCAGTTCGCGGATAACTGAAGCGATGACCTCCAAACCCATACTGCCGCCCATGATTAAAAGATTTAACGGCTCGTTTTCTTTGAAAACGCGTTTTCTCGTATCGTAAAAGCTTTTTTTCACAGGAATGCCATAGGTATAAATGCGCTCCTTTTTTACGCCCATATCGATGAGCGCACTTTTCGAATAATCCCCGGCTACAACATAAGCGTCAATATCCTTGTGGAAGTAAGTGTTGTGGGGTATATAATCTGTGACAATCTGCATCAAAGGCACGTTCGTCCGGCCTCTCTGCTTCAGATGACCGATCAGCTTGCCGGCAAAAGGGTGGGTTGCGATCAGCAGCTTAGGATCAATATTGTTTATGAGGTCATCAAGGCGAAAGACCGTTCCCGTAAAAAATGTACTGAACACCACATTGTTGATTTGCTTTTGATTCGTCCATTTATACAGTGATCCGTAAAGATGGGGCGCTTTTTCTGCCAAAGCATGGTATCCTTCCGCCATTAAATAGTTCGACGCTTTACTCGTCGCCTTAAACATGTCGATCATCAGAGCAAAAATCCCGCGCTCCTCAAAGCTTTGCTTAAGATAGTGAGCAGCGCTGTTGTGACCTCCACCGGTCGACGCGGTTACGATCATAATATGTTGCATCGTAATTCGTTCACTTTCTTACTCAACTAAAGTCTTCTTTTTCTTTATATCACTGCTGAAGATCGCATGCCAACTGATTTGTGTAACGAATTTGTATAAATCGAGATACATTGTGCGACGCTTTGTCTGTGATTTCGAGAAAGTGATTGCTTTCACATGTTTTTAACAAGAAAAAACGTAGTTGTACCTGCAAATAATCATTGCTAAAGCATCAAGCAATTGTGCTACACTTGATGAACATCGCCGCTCGATGCGTGATCGCAAAAACGCAAAATATCTTTATGGAGACGGCATGACCGACTCAACGACAAGAAACTTAAGGGCACGCATGACTCCGCGCCGTTCAGCTCTGCTTCCCTTGGCCGCATTTTTGTTACCTGCAGCCATCTTTATCCTGTATTACGCCATTCAAGGCGTCTCCCCTTTTGGCAGCATGAATCTTATTACCGTCGATTTGCGCGCGCAGTACATACCATTCCTCGCAGAATTGCGAGAAAAAATACTTTCAGGCGAGTCGCTGTTTTACTCTTGGCGCGGTGCTTTGGGTTCTAATTTTTACGCGACATGGGCGTATTATCTTGCCAGCCCTTTCAACATTCTTGTTCTCCTTTTTCCGGTACATAAGTTAGCGGACTGCGCTTTTATCATCATTGTTCTCAAGATCGGCATGTCAGGACTTAGTTTTCAAACGATGCTCCGTCGTGTCTTTCGGACACAGCATCCGCTGTCGGTCGCGTTTGCGACAAGCTATGCTCTGTCAAACTTTGTCATCGCGTATGCCTGGAACTTGATGTGGATGGACGGGCTGATTCTTTTACCTTTTGTGATCGGAGGTCTGATTCATTTCATACGTGAAAAAAAGCCTCTGCCTTACCTTGCCGCACTGACACTAGCCCTCGTCATAAATTATTACACTGCCTATTTTATCGGCGTGTTCACCGCTCTATTTCTCGGAATTGCAATCGCGCAGTTTGACAAGGGCTCTCTACGCGAGAAGCTAAAAACGGCCGGAAAAGTATTCTTTCTTTCCGTCGCAGCGCTCTGCCTTGCCGCTTTCGTCCTGCTGCCTGTCGCTTTCGGCCTTTCTGACAGTTACGCGAGTGTCTATCAGATATCGCCGACAACATTTTTCATGGAGAACGCTTGGTCGACATTTTCACAGCCCTGCCTCATGCAGCAACCACACGTCTTTTACGGATCACCGAATATTTACTGTGGGTTATTACCTTTGCTTCTAATTCCCGTTTTCCTCTGGAAAGCATCGATTAAAAGAGGTATACGGTGGGCATACGTCGGATTACTCGTTTTTGTTTTCGCTAGTTTTTTGATCCGTCCACTAGATTACTTCTGGCATGGTTTCCATCACCCGACCGGCATGGAGTACCGCTATGCCTTTCTTTTTGTTTTTCTTATGCTGTTCACGGCATGGCAAGCGCTTCCGTCACTCCACAAGATGAATCGTCTCTCACTTTTTTTGATCGCTGCCATATTCGTCACACTCAATGCTATACCTGTGATCATGAATCAAATAACGAATGATTGGATCAGCGTCTTGCTCACGCTTCTTTTCATCTCCGGATATCTTTATCTTTATTCAAAGAAACGGGGACGTAACAATATAAAAGACATAAGACGGCCATCACTTGATCGTCGTTTACGGAAACAGTATCACTGTCACGGAATGCAAGAAAAAAGAACTCTGCTGTTGTTTTTACTCATCATCGTGGAGCTCACGGTAAACTTGTTTTATTCCGCCGGCCTGATGCATCGAAGACATCCATTGACGCCGGAACACGCTTTTCTCGGGAATCCAGTATTCTCCGCCCAACAAGCACTCGTTAAGCATGCCTCATCGCGCAGCGAAACAAACAACATCAGACTCTACACTTTTAATAAGCTAAATGATAACGATTCGAAACTGCTCCATCATAGCGGCATCTCTATTTTCGATTCCAACGCTCGAGCGGTCTCCGTGTTCGGCCTTGGCCATCTAGGTTACGCCGTCAACGGTTACGGCAACGCTATCACCTCACCCAATGCCGGCCCTCTTATGAACGCGTGGCTTGGTATCCGGTACGGCATCGTGCCTGATCACTGGCAGATCGAAGCGCCGGAGACACAAACTCGTGCCAGCGCTGGCACAGAAATACTCATCGAACACGACACGCCGCTCCCCTTCGGTTTTTTTATCGAGGATAAAGAAGCGCTTCATGATCCGATGATGCCTCGATGGACAAATCCGCTTGATGTGCAAAATATGCTTGCGCTTGAGATTATGGACGGCAATATTGTCTATTATCAAGCACCCGACGCACTTGATGAAGCTATTTATACAGAGTCCTTCACCGTTACGCCAACGTCGAATAATACTTTTGATTACAAAATCAAAAAATCCGATGCTGCAATCACATGGCGTTACACCATACCGGAAGAAGGGCGCTATCTCATCTTCTGGATAGGGAATCTTTCCACCGTCCAACTTGACATCCCATCGCAAGAAAACAGGCTCTCAATATTCGATACGCGACAACTTATTGATCTTGGCGAGCTTCATGCCGGCGAAAGTGTTGATTTGACCATCACAACTCCATCGGATCAACGTGAAGGATCCTTCTTCCTTCAATTCAGTCAGATGGATCGCGCAGTTTATCACACACTGCTACAGCAGTGGCGCAACCATGCATTGCACCTCAAATCATGGAGGAACGACGCATTCACCGGCACCGTCACAGCTCCAAGTGACGGCTATATCTTTTTACCTATGTCTGCTGTCTCCGGTTGGACGTTTACCGTCAACGAAGAAACCGTCTCCCCCATAAAAATCAAAGACACGTTCTATGCCGTCCCCGTAAAACAAGGATCCGCGACCATACGCGCTGCCTTCCTCCCTCCGGGTTTCAAGATAGGTTTGACAATAAGCCTGCTTACATTAATAACGCTTATCATTGTTTGTATGATGTTCTTCATTAGAAAAAAGCGTCGCGAAAAACACACTCGATTCTGACCGAGACTAGGCATTCAGGAAGTATTTTCTCTGAACATCCCTAAGTCCCGTCAATGAAATGATGTTTGACAATCAGGCGCAGCGTTTGTTACTATAGCGACGCGCTGACGAACCGGTGTCCAGTAGCAGAACCGCAACAGGCGGGATTGACTCAGTGGTAGAGTGTCACCTTGCCAAGGTGAAAGTCGCGAGTTCGAATCTCGTATCCCGCTCCATGAAAGACCGGCGGCAGATGCGCCGGTTTTTTGGCACCATAGCCAAGTGGTAAGGCAGAGGTCTGCAAAACCTCTATTCTCCGGTTCAAATCCGGATGGTGCCTCCA
>JAAZJH010000063.1 GCA_012800435.1 Clostridiaceae bacterium
ATATGGAAGACGTGTCAGAGATTTGTAAAGAGTTCAAAATTCCTCTGATCATTGATGCCGCTCGCTATGCTGAAAATGCATACTTCATTAAACGTGATGAAGCTGAGTATAAAGAAAGCAGCATGAGAGACATTGTCAAAAAACTGTTCTCATTTGCAGACTATTTTACTATGTCTGCAAAAAAAGACGGTATTGTCAATATGGGTGGGGTTATCGGTGTGAAAGATCCTGAAGACCCGTTAATTAATAATATACGTGCGGGCTGTATCAGTTATGAAGGTTTCTATACTTATGGGGGACTAAATGGCCGCGATTTGGAGGCGGTCGCTATCGGACTTAATGAAAGCCTTGATGAATCTTATCTTAATTATCGCGTTGGTCAGATGGAGTATCTTGCAGCCAGGCTCGATGAAGCAGATATTGCGTATCAAGCACCTGTTGGAGGACATGGTGTTTTTGTTGATGCCGCAGCGATGTTTCCCCATATTCCATATTATGAGTTCCCCGGACAAGTTTTGGGTGTCGAGCTATACATAGAAGCCGGAATTCGTACGAGTGAAATAGGATCGTATATGTTAGGGAATGATCCGGATACAAATGAACAATTACAGGCTACATTTGAATTTTCTAGACTTGCTATACCTCGCAGGGTCTATACTCAGGCACATCTTGATGTCGTTGCTGATGCTTTAATATCAATTAAACAAAGAGCAAATGAATGTAAACGTGGTTATCGTATCATTTGGGAACCCCCTATACTGAGGCATTTCCAGGCGCATTTAGAACCGATCATTGAATAAGCGTGACCGATTTTGGTTTTGCTGATTCATTGTAAT
The DNA here is from genome assembly GCA_012800435.1 of Clostridiaceae bacterium. Classification (GTDB taxonomy): domain Bacteria; phylum Bacillota; class Clostridia; order Saccharofermentanales; family DTU023; genus UBA4923. Next base: position 837 of record JAAZJH010000063.1, read on the forward strand.
GTAGACGAGATTTAAGCAACAAATTTAGTGATTGATTTTTTAATGGTAAACGATGACAATTGAAAGTGTGTATTCTATTTGAAGGATAACATAAAGTAAAGCAATGTAGACGCTGTGATCGACAGTGTGCTTCACTGGTTCACAGCGTCTACTTGTAATTCCGTCAAGAACAGATAACCTGTTCCTTTTGAGAGCAATTACATAATGTGAGGGATTCATATGAAAAAGCGGCTTATTGTTGCTCTTACAGGTGCTTCAGGAGCTTGTTACGGTGTAAAGCTTTTGGAACAACTATCACTCCGCGAGGATATCGAGATTCACTTAATTGTTAGCCATTGGGCTCAAAAGACTTTAGTTCTGGAGACCGGAATCAGTCTTGATACGCTGTGCCAATGTGCTGACTTCGTATATTCGGAAGAGGATCTTGCCGCCAACATCGCTAGTGGGTCGTTCAAATGCTACGGTATGGTTGTTTTGCCATGTAGCATGAAAACTTTGGCCAGCATCGCATGTGGACTTTCAAACACCCTAACGATAAGAGCTGCAGATGTAACGATTAAAGAGAGGCGACGGCTAATACTTGGGGTAAGAGAAACGCCTCTGAATGCCATACATCTGAATAATATGTTAAAGCTAGCTCAATTAGGGGTCATCATAATGCCGCCTGTTCCAGCTTTTTATTTGAAGCCGAAAAGTATTGACGACTTGATCAGTCATTATGTTACACGTGTAATAGATGTCTTGGATATTGAATCTGAAGACGTTCCACGTTGGTCAAAACCGGAGAATTTCCATGAGAATTCATAAGTGGCAATGTGGAGCCGGTAGATTTCAAGTTGAAGTCGTAGCGGTACATACTTCACACAGCATATGCATCTACTTAGGTGGTGGGGAAAAACCTCATATAGGTTGCGTCGTTTTAGCCGAGCCTAGACCGAGCTTGAGTCCACATGGAGGGCAAAGTTGCACATCTTCTGTCATTAATTTGCTTGCACATAAAGATGATATTTTTGCACGTGAATTAGCAGAATCATTGTGCTTAGCGACTGGTCTTGTCGTTTCAGTTTCAGCTGGCGTTCATGTTCACGATGCATCTATTGATGATATTGAAAATTTGACCAGTTCATTTCATGAATTGATGTCAATCGTATTAAATGACCTTTCATCGAGGCCTTGATCATTCTATTCCGTTTATATCATTTGCTCTTTTCGAAAATAGCACTTTTAAAGTAACGTGTTACCGAAGCGTAGTGGTCTTTCATTTGAAGCCTAGCCATGGCGTAATTCCTGTTCAAGTATGCTATACAGATACTCTCATGCTGTGAAATTGCAACATCTCTATGTTCATCGTTAAGAACGTATACCTTGCGCGTAAGTACTTCTAATAGTGTACTGTTATGTTTAAAAAGATTAATGAAGCGTCTATTATTTGTTAGATTGACGAGCGTTAAATGAAATTTGTTATCAAGCTCGAAATAGGCTTCATCGTCTTTGTTTGTTCGGCTCTCTTTTTGGTCAAGTACTACTTGCTGAAGTTTTTGTCCGATTCTTTCCGCGTCTATCATCTTTTCTTCAATGGAAAGCATGGCTTCATTCATCAGCATGGATACAATCTCATTAATTTCTAAAGCAAAATTGAGGTTAAAGTCCATGACACGAGCGCCTGCATTGCTGATTTCTTGGAGAAAACCATCAAAGTAGAGTCGGTTGATGGCGTCTCTAACTGGAGTTGAGCTGACTCCAAATCGTTTCCGCAGATCTTTGTTTGTGATCTTTTCGCCGAAAGAAATACGATGATGAAGTATATCACGTTTGAGCGTGTTATATATCTGATCGGCATAATTTAATTTAATAATTTCAGTTTTCACTTTTCATTAGATGTTCTGTAATGTGTTTTTATAGAAATGTAGTGTTTGTTACAAATTGTAACGAAATACACTTTTTTTTGCTTCTGTTTCAGAATTATAGTCTCAACTTGTCTAGAATGCAAATAGAATAAGCTGATTCGATGACGCGACTGTAATCAGCGGACTGTACTCGGTGTTAAAAATGTAGATAACCACTAGTGTACTTTTATTTGGATCATGTAATATACATAATAATCGATAAAAATGGGCTGTAAAAAATTATGAGAACAATCACTTCATCACAAAATCCGCTTTATAAGATGTTGTACGCGACGGCGACCTCGCCTCGAAGCGCGAAGAAGAATCAGCTTGTGCTCGTGGAAGGCCTTCGGCATGTAGTGGAGGCGCTGTGCTCCGGTGTTCATGTTCAGGCTGTCTTTTTCTCAGATGATGAGGCGGGAAGGGGCGCTTATGATACGCTCAAATCCATCTCCGTAGATGTCGATCTTGTACAATTACCGGTATCTTTGTTCAATAAAGTCTCACAAATGAAAACGTCGCAAGGCGTGATGGCGATTGCCAGACCGATGACCTTGACATTGGATGATTTCTTTTTGAACCAGCCTGATGCCGATAAGCTTCTATTTCTTGAAGATGTTCAAGATCCCGGAAACGTAGGCACCCTGATTCGTACAGCGGATGCTTTTTCATTTGATGGAGTCATTGTCTTCGGGTCAACGGCTAGCATCTGGAACCCTAAAACGTCTGCTGCGGCAATGGGATCAATATTCCATGTCCCGATTGTACAGGAAGAAGAAACTGCCAAAGTTTTGGAGAAACTTAAAGCAAAAGGTTTCGTGTGTTACGCTGCAACATTGGACGGTATTAATCTAATCGATCCTCCGGAAGACTTATCACAATCGTCTTTTGATAGAAGCACTGACACGATGCTCACGGAGCCTCGCATTGTGATTATGCTCGGAAATGAAGGAAACGGCCTTTCAAACGCTGCACTGCAACATGCTGACCGCCTTGTCCGCATACCGATGACCGGACGAGCCGAATCGCTCAATGTCGCATCAGCGGGTACCATCCTTCTTTGGGAAACTTCTCGTCGTAGAATCTAGTAGAGTATTGTTCTTGTCGCCGATCCCGTCAGAGATTTGAGAAGAATTGAAGAGGAGGCTTTCAGTCACGGATATAAATCTTTCTTCCGTCATGTCCTGGACATGATGAGAGAGGAGTAGGGCAGTAGGAACTGTGTTATTCTCGTCGTCGCTTCTTTATCTTTTTACGGTTCATATCGCGGTTCATGACAACAATGAGGAATATGCCTAAGCCTATGAGTACGGGCTGTCCCAGCGAGAGCCTTGTAGAAGACTCAGGCGTGTTGACTACCGGCAATACCTTTAGGTAGCGGACGGGCATCGTCGATTTTCCGTCAGCCTTGATATAAGTGCTGTCTCCGATTCGCGCTGTCCATCCGTCAATAATACGACCATCAGGAAGGTTGATTGAATAGCCGATGTGATAGAAGTATCTGCCGGGTTTGGCCACCGTCGTGAGCTCGCCTCCTTGGCGCCGTATACTGGTGATGACGGCTATTCCCTGTTCGCCGACGATTCCCAACGCGAGGCGACCAGCACCTAATGCAATCATTGCTATCCCTAATATTGTAAGCAGGATCCTTGGAATCGTATGTCGCCGCATCGCTACAATCCTCCAATAAATCTTCAGCGATATAATAAAGCGGGTTTGTTATCCACAGTCACATCATACTTCAAATGCTATATATACGGTACAATATGCAAGTAGTTTGTGTTGTTTATCACTTATTGTGTTACAATAGCTAAGGTCATCCCCTTTACGTCGTGTTCGGATTTGTCCTGCCCACACGCCGTTTAGGGAGTATAGGAGGATTTAAAATGGACAAAGAAACTAAGCTAGCCATCATCGAATCGTATCAAACCCATGAAGGCGATACCGGTTCTCCGGAAGTTCAAGTGGCACTTCTGACATGGCGCATCAATCACTTGACCGAGCACCTAAAGGTGCATAAGCGCGATCACCATACGCGCCGCGGTCTTCTCAAGCTTGTTGGTCAGCGACGTGCGCTTCTCGATTATCTGATAAAGAAAGATATCGAGCGCTATCGTTCCTTGATTGCGAGGCTTGGAATTAGGAAGTAAGTGTTCGGATGGCGGTCGAGTCTAAGATACATCGATCGACCGCCATATCCGCACCGATCATCGGTGAGAACAGACAGTGGGACGTAGATTGCGCCCCTCTTTCTTCAAGAAAGAGAGTCGGACTCTACACTCTATTGTCTGCATTCTCACAAGTACAATTAAACGAATTTTGGAGCGTACTAAACTTACAGTTTCGAAATATGTTGTCGAACTGCAAGTTTAGTACGCTTGGGTGTCCTTTTTGTGCGTGAAGAAACACAAAGTAAGATGACACCTCAACGTGAAACACTTCCATTCTAGTAAATGGAAGCACATGAAGAATGATTTGGAGGAATCATGAGTAAAAGAACCTATGATGTGGATTTCAACGGCATATCGCTGTCATTGGAAACAGGCGAATTAGCACAATTTGCGAACGGCTCTGTGCTTGTCAGATACGGCGACACCGTCGTATTAACAACAGTGACTGCGTCTCAAGAAGCACGTGAAGGAATCGACTTTTTTCCTTTGTCCGTTGATTATGAAGAAAAAATGTACAGCGTCGGCAAAATTCCCGGCGGTTTTTTACGCCGCGAAGGTCGTCCGACAGAGAACGCGATGCTGACGGCACGCTCAATTGATCGGCCTATCCGACCGCTTTTCCCGGCAGATCTCAGACGCGATGTCGTGGTAAACAATTTAGTCTTATCCGTCGATCACGACTGTTCGCCTCAGGTGGCTGCCTTGATCGGCACGTCAGCAGCTATCGCCATTTCAGATATTCCTTGGAATGGACCGGTCGCAGGTGTTCAGGTAGGCATCGTTGACGGCGAGATCATCGTAAATCCCACACTTGAAGAAAGAGAAGACTCGGAACTCGATCTGTTCCTAGCTGGCACCAATGACAAAATTTGTATGATCGAAGCCGGAGCGGACGAAGTTCCCGAAGACACTATGCTTGAAGCGATCGAGGAAGGTCATCGCGTCATTCAGGATGTTTGCCGGATGATCAACAGTATGTGTGACGAGATCGGAAAGCCGAAATTCGATTATTCGCCGCTTGGCGTTCCGAGCGATGTTTTCGCGCGTTGTCGTGAATCCTTTTTGCCTAAAATACGCGAAGCCGTTTTGAGCGAAGACAAAACGGTGAGGGAACAACACGTTGCTGATATTAAAGTTGACATCGCTGCCATGTTAGATGGCGAAAATCCTTCCTATAAAGAATATGCGGGTGACGTAACTTACAAACTTGAGAAAATTGCGGTGCGTGACTATCTGTTGAAGGAACATCGTCGTGTCGACGGGCGCTCGCTCAACGAAATACGTCAAATTAAGACGGACATCGATCTATTGCCGTGCGTGCACGGTTCCGCTCTTTTCCAACGCGGTCAGACGCAGGTTTTGACCATCTGCACACTGGGTACAACGGGCAATGCTCAGCGTCTCGACGGAATCGATACTCAGGAATCGAAGCGGTTTATGCACCAGTATAATTTTCCCTCATACAGCGTCGGTGAAGCGCGTCCAAACCGCTCACCCGGTCGCCGTGAGATCGGACACGGGGCATTGGCGGAGCGCGCATTTCATGCGGTATTGCCCGACGTAGAAGAGTTTCCTTACGCAATTCGTTGTGTCTCAGAAGTGCTGATGTCAAACGGATCAACGTCTCAGGCTTCCGTTTGTTCAACTTCAATGGCCTTGATGGCAGCGGGAGTTCCAATCACGAAACCTGTTGCAGGTATTTCGTCAGGACTGATAATCGATGAAGAGCAACCGGATGATTACCTCGTCTTTATGGATATTCAAGGCATTGAGGACTTCTATGGAGACATGGATTTCAAAGTTGCCGGAACATGTGATGGCATTACGGCTATTCAAGTCGACATCAAGGTAGACGGATTGACGATGGATATCATTCGCGACGCGTTTGACATGACACGAAAGGGAAGACTCGAGATTATCAATCAGCATATGAATGAGACCATCGCCGAAGCGCGTGAAGAGCTTTCTCCTTATGCGCCTAAAATTGACCAGATCGATATTCCCGCAGATAAAATCCGTGATGTCATCGGATCTGGCGGCAAAGTCATTCGTCGCATTACCGATGAGACGAACACCGAGATTGAAGTCGAAGAAGATGGCGACGTCGGGCACGTTTATATCGCGTCCCTCGATCAGGCTTCAGGTAAAAAAGCCATGGATATCATCCGCGCGATCGCTTATGATCCGGAACCGGGCACTGTCTTTGAGGGTGTTGTTACTCGACTTATGTCATTCGGCGCTTTTGTCGAAATTGCTCCAGGCAAAGAGGGGCTTGTTCATATCTCAAAAATGGCTTGGGGACATGTGAATCAAGTCGAAGATGTTGTCAGTGTCGGTGATAATGTTACTGTTGTTGTTTCCGAGATCGACGATCAAGGCCGTCTGAATCTTTCCATGCGTGACGCTACAGAAAAGCCCGATGATTATGTTGAGCCGAAGCACGATGGACGACGCGGCGGGAATGATCGTGACCGCGGTGGACGCAGTGGCGGTCGAGGTGGTCGTGACAGAGACAGCAAAGGCGGTTCACGCTATAGCCGCAGTTTCAGGAGCAATGACCGCGACGATGATGACGGATACGGTGTTAGTCGCAGTCGGCGAGATCGTCGTCCTGCCGGTGGTCGCGATTATGGCAGTGACCGATCGGCACGCCAGCGCCGTGGACAGCGAAGTGCTGACGGACGTGACCGACGCGATCGCAGCGAACCCAGATCGGAACGCAATTTTTAATTCGATCCTTGCCGATGTGTTAATCATCTGCTAGAATGCTTAAGGTCTACGGGTGGTCCGCTGCCGTTGCGTGTATGAACATCCGATTTTATGATAAAGGAGGTACGCAATATGGACTATGTCAAAGCGGTTGAACAGCCTTATTTAAGAAATTCGTACGACAACGTTAACATTGGCGACCGCGTAAATGTTCATCTCAGAATTACCGAAGGTACACGCGAGCGCATTCAGGTTTTTGAAGGCACCGTAATCGGGCGTCGTGGCGGCGGATTAAATGAAACTATGACCGTTCGCCGAGTAGCTTACGGCGTTGGTGTTGAACGTGTTCTTCCGATTCACTCGCCGAAGATCGCGAAAATTGAAATCATCAGCAAAGGTAAAGTACGTCGCGCGAAGCTTTATTATCTACGTAAACGTGTCGGTAAAGCTGCACGTGTTCGCACGAAGCTGCCTACTAAAAAGAACTAATCGTTATTAGTTGAAGAAAGCGGATTAAAGCCGTACCGACGATCAACAATAGTTGGTCAACGGCACGGCTTTTTTCAACGTAGATACTATTTTTTATCATTATGGCAAAGGCAAGGGACAGAAAAACAATCAATTGGTTTCCGGGTCACATGGCGCGCGCTACACGTGAGCTTCGTGAGATTCGCACCATGATTGACGCGATCGTCGAAGTTGCGGATGCGCGGCTTCCGCGTGCTAGTCGAAACCCCATTTTTCTCGATGATGCTCCCGATAAACCGCATCTGCTCGTGCTCTCTCACGCCGATCTCGCAGATCCTGACGCAACAAGAAAGTGGCTTGACGATTATGATCGTCAAGGAGTGACCGCACTGGCATGCAATCTTTTGAATGTGCGCGATATCGAAAGCATACGCGAACGGTTGGTTTCGTTCCACAAACCATTGCTTAAGATAGCACAGGCGCGTGGTCGCCGTTCTCGTCCGTTGCGTGTAGTCGTCGCAGGAGTACCGAATACAGGCAAATCGACGCTAATCAACCAGCTGGCGGGCAAACGTTCACGTAATGTGGCGGCGCGACCGGGAGTGACGCGAAAAATAGAATGGCTTCGATCGGGAAGTGAATTGACATTCCTTGATACACCGGGCATTCTGCCTACTCGAATTGTGGATAAGAAGGAGGGACTCGCATTGGCTGCGGCAGGGCTCATCGATGATGCGCTCTTTTCAGTTGAACAGGTCGCTTTCGCTCTCACGCAACATCTGCTAAAACATTATCCTGATCAGATGTTTGAGCGCTATGGCGTATCGCTTGAAGCCTGCGACGCTGACGTTGCTAATCTCATAAAGACTTTCAGATCCATGGCTCTCCGGATGGGATGCGTATTGTCAGATGATCAGCCGGATACGGATCGCATGTCGCGTGTCCTTCTCTCTGATTTTCGATCGGGTCGGATCGGTCGCATTACACTTGAGCATGTGTTGACCGAAATTCTTGAGGATCACGATTCATGACTTCCGAGTATCGTATTCGAATTACGGATCGTGATCTCGAACGATTTGAGAAGATGGCAGAATGGGAACGCGAATTGCGTTCGCAAGGTTTTCGTTTCATCGCCGGTGTCGATGAAGCGGGAAGAGGCCCCCTTGCCGGACCGGTTGTAGCTGCTGCCTGTATTCTTCCTCCTGACGTCAATTTGTATGGCCTCAATGACTCGAAGAAAATGACTGAAAAGCGACGAGAAGCGCTCTATAGTGAGATCAAGGAAAATGCCGTTGCGTGGTGCGTGACGATGGTCTCTGAAAAGGATATTGATCTGACGAATATCCTTGATGCCACGAAAGACGCCATGCGGCAAGCTCTACGCGGTCTTCGTCCGCAACCGGATGTGGCGTTAATAGATGCCGTTGTCCTCGAAGGTTTTGATTACCCTATTTTACCTCGCGTACAAGGAGATGCACATTCAAATGTAATTGCGGCCGCCTCGGTGTTGGCTAAGGTAACGCGTGATAATATGATGCGTAATTTCGACAAGGTTTACCCCGCATATGGGTTCGCACAGCATAAGGGATATGGCACTAAAGCTCATATCAAGGCCATTATGCGCGAAGGTCCTTGTCCGATACATCGTCTCTCATTTCTAAAAAATATCGTGCAGCCTTCTCATACAGGTTCATCAACTAACAAAACGGGAGAAAATGTGGAAAGGCACGTTGCATATGATCTAATTTCACGCGGTTTTACCATTATTGATCGCCGTTATTCACTCCCAAACATCGGGGAGATAGATCTTATTGCAAAGCATGGACAACGTATCATGATAATTGAGTGCAAGGGCAGAGGGCCTACCTCACATGTCTTCGGAGGATCGGAAGAAGCGCTGGAAGATCATCAGATACAACGCATAAAGAAGGCGTCGTCGTGTTGGCTTGATTCTCATCCTTTAGGAGATGACATGACTATTGAGTTGTACTTAGCCGCCGTAGATCTTGATGAGAAAGGCCACGTATCCTCGTTGACCTATCTACCAATCGACTCCATTTAATCTCTTTACACAACTTTTAGCTGAAAAGACGTCTTGTCATCCTGTTAAATTTTTATATTCAAGATACATGTTATGACCGGTGCATCCTCGCTGTTTAACATCAGAACGTTTGAGAGTCAGATAAGCCTAAAAACCGCACCATAGCGGCATTGTAATAGTTCCTGTCTCTATGATATGATGTAAGCATCAGTTTTTCAGGAGGCGTTTCCGATGAGACTAGATCGACACAGCAGTATTCCTTTGTACGCGCAATTACGTGAGTTGATTGTTGAACGCATTCAGGATGAGGTGTATAAGCAAGGCGAGCGTATTCCGTCTGAAATGACCTTTTGCGAAGAGCTTGATCTCTCACGTCCGACAGTGCGTCAAGCCATCGCGGAGCTGGTTTCCGACGGTATACTCGAGATCCAAAAGGGGCGCGGTACCTTTGTAGCGATAGAACCGGATCGACTCACTATTCCTCATTTTAATGCGCTGACGTTCAGTTTTCTTAATTTGTCGTCTTATGAAGACATCAATCTTCAGCCTGTTCAACATGTTGATCCGGAGGCGGAAATTGACGCGGCTTTCAAGGTGACGACTGAAAAACATCCCGGGTATTGGATGTTGCAGTGGCCCGTACTCTTTGATGAACGTGTTTATGGTTGGTGTACGTCGTACGTATCGGCGCAGGTTTTTCCCGATCTAGGTCAGAATATCGCTTCCGGGAAGCGCATGATCGACATTAAGAGCAATAAGTACGCTTATTTGCCGGTCAAAGGTTCTGTTGCTCTTATGGCTAGACCTGCAAGAAATAGGGAAGCGACTCTATTAGAAATTCCTCGCCGATCCATTGTACTAGCGGCACAGGGACAGCTTTTCGGACGCAATGGCGCTGTATGCGAATACATTCGTACTGCGCTTCGTCCCGATCTGCTTAAGCTGGAAATCAATTAGAACTCATTGTCTTAATGACATAATAAATAAGACATGGATGCGCTTCATGTGCTTATAGAAGCTTGGTTGTGCTTCTCGGCGACGAATGCGCATCCTTTCAATTGAAGCTGTGAGAATATGACTTTAATCTACAATTTTGACACGACAGCGACGTCACCGATTCTGCCTCAAGTGCTGGATCAATATGTACGATCGCTTAAAGATGAGAATCTAAATCCGTCTTCTTCGCATCAAGGCGGTCTTGATGCGGCGTCTGCCGTAACGCGTGCTCGTCGAAAGATCGCACGCGCGCTCGACGCGTCAGAACAAGCCATTATCTTTACTTCTGGAGGAACAGAGTCCACGAATCATGCGCTAAAAGGCGCTGCGTTCGCATCTGCGCGCCTTCCCAAACGATTGATTATAACGGCCGGCGAGCACGACGCGACACGACAATGTGCTGTTTTTTTAAAAGATAAGCTGGAATATGATGTCGATATCGTGCCTCTTACGACAGAAGGAACAGTAGATCATAAAGCGTTCTGTAATGCGCTTAAGAAAGCGCCTGCCGGACTTATCAGTTTCATAGCGGTGAGTAATGAAACCGGCGCCATCAATAATGTAGATAAGCTGGTTCGTTTGTCGAGACAATATGCCCCTGGCGCTTTTATTCACGCTGACATCGTTCAACTTGCTGGGAAGCTGTCATTTTCTTTTCAACGATCAGGACTCGATTTTGCGTCTCTTTCAGGACATAAATTCGGAGCACCAAAGGGAACGGGTGCGCTCCTCGTGCGCCGGGGGGCAAATCTTGTGCCTTTGATCGATGGTGGCGGCCAACAGGAAGGAAGACGCTCCGGTACGGAGAATCCTCCAGGCGCGGTTGCACTTTCCGAAGCACTTACGCTACAGTCTGAGGTCATTGAGAAACACCTTGATAAAGTGTCGTCCTTACGTGCGCTCTTTTTTGATTTGTTGAATAAAAAAGAAGTTCCTCATCGCGTGCTGTCTCCCACAGACGGATCACCTTATGTTCTGTCGATTGCATTTCCCGGAATTCGCGGCGAAACGTTGATGCACGCGTTATCGTCGGATCGAATTTTCATTAGCACCGGCTCAGCGTGCGGATCTCACCATCAAGGGAAAAACGATGTGCTTGAAGCGATGGGCTACTCGAAAGATCTTATTTTATCGTCTTGTCGAATCAGTTTCTCGCCGTTCCAGTCTGAGGATGACGTGTCGTACCTTGTAGACCGCATCGCCGAGAACTACAAGCGATACGCACTCACGATGTAAGGAACTTGCATCGACTGTATGATTCTTGCGTAGCATGCCCTTGTGCTGTTCAAGTGGCTTCATATCGCTCCCGTCGGTGTAAGAAAGCCATTGCTTCCCGAGATTAAAGACGAAACGAAATATATGGCATGAAATCATTTCAAGCGGTATAGCTGTGTGCAAGAATCAGCATTGTTTCGTGCTGCATAAGGTATGATTGAATAAGAAAGAAGGGGAGGGGAACATGTCATTCATTCCTACATCGCTTGATCAGATCGTAATGGTGCGTCTCGGAGAAATTACACTGAAAGGTTTGAATCGAGGACGTTTCATTGATTGCCTGATGCGCAGCATGCGCTGGCGTCTTCGTGATCTCGGATCTTTGGTCATCGAGCAGAAATTTTCACGGATTTACGTTCGTCCGAAAGATCCTGAAGCCTCATTTCCGATCCGAGAAGTAATCGATCGACTGTCTTGTATTTTCGGCATCGTTTCGACGAGTCCGGTCGTCGTGAGTTCAATAGATCAAGATACTTTTTTTGAGGTGTTTGATACCTATACTTCCGGCATACTCGGATTAGGCGAGGAGAAAACATTTAAGATTGAAGTTAAGCGCGCGAACAAAGAATTTCCTATATCTACGTACGATCTCTGCTGTATGCTTGGAGATCGCTTGCTGGAGCGGTATCCGGAGGAACTTGCAGTTGACGTTCATCAGCCGGATCTTACATTCTTCGTAGAGATCCGTGACCGCATTTATCTTTACTACGAAATGATTGAAGGCTCTAAGGGACTCCCGGTAGGCATGAGCGGAAAAGGGGTGCTCCTTCTGTCCGGCGGTATTGACAGTCCCGTCGCTGGCTATATGATGGCGTCGCGGGGGATGCAGCTTGTGCCGATTTATTTTCATACATTTCCTTACACGAGTCCACAGGCTCTTGAAAAAGTGAAAACACTTGCCGGACAGCTTGCGCGCTACGCCGGCAGCATGACGTTACACGTCGTCAATTTTACCGATGTGCAGCTTGAGTTAAATCGGCTGGTTCCTCCGGATATGCTGACGATCGTGATGAGGCGCGTCATGATGCGCGTTGCAGATCGCCTCGCTCCGGAAGTAAAGGCTAAATCAATCATTACCGGAGAAAGCCTTGGTCAGGTAGCAAGCCAGACCCTTGAAGCACTTGCCACAACGGATCGCGTGACGACGCATCCGGTGTTTCGACCTCTGATCGGACTCGATAAGAATGATACGATCACTCTTGCCCGAAAAATCGGCACCTATGAAACCTCGGTCCTTCCATACGAAGATTGTTGCACAGTCTTTGTGTCAAAACACCCGAAGACGCATCCTTCTTTAGTCGATGCTGACAGAGCGGAATCGGAACTCGATATCGAGAGTATCGTTGAACAGTCTCTACATAATATAGATAAAATAGACATTTTACCGCCATTCTTTATGATAGAATGACTAACGGTAATCCATTTGTATTTCAGGAGGACATTTATGCTGTACGAACATGTCAAACAAACCGATCCGGAACTTTATGACGCTCTAATCTTTGAACTGAACCGTCAGCGCAATAAAATTGAGCTGATCGCATCTGAGAACTTTGTTAGCCAAGCTGTGCTGGAAGCCCAAGGCTCCGTGCTTACGAACAAGTACGCGGAAGGCTATCCGGGACGTCGCTATTATGGCGGATGCGAGTATGTTGATATTGCGGAACAGCTTGCGATTGATCGCGCAAAGGAATTGTTTGGTGCCGATCATGCGAACGTCCAGCCTCATTCTGGTGCGCAGGCGAATACGGCCGTTTATTTTTCTATTTTGAAGCCCGGAGATAAGATATTAGGTCTCGATTTGTCGCATGGCGGGCATTTAACGCATGGCATGAAATTCAACTTCTCAGGTAAATATTTTAAGACGGCCATGTATCAAGTCGATCGCGAAACGGAACAGGTCGACTATGATCATGTACTTCAACGCGCGCGTGAAGTGCGTCCGAAACTGATCATCGCCGGAGGCAGTGCCTATCCGCGCGCGATTGATTACGAAAAATTTAGAGAAATCGCAGATGACGTCGGCGCCTTCCTGATGGTGGACATGGCACATATCGCCGGCCTTGTTGCCGCCGGACTCCATATGAATCCTGTACCGTATGCGGACTTTGTTACATCGACAACACACAAGACGCTTCGTGGACCGCGCGGCGGAATCATCCTTTGCAAACAAGCTTACGCTAAAAAGATCGATTCGGCTGTATTTCCAGGAACACAAGGCGGCCCGCTAATGCACATAATCGCATCTAAGGCTGTTGCTTTCAAAGAGGCGTCACTGCCATCATTCAAGATTTATCAGGAACAGGTTGTCAAGAATGCAAAAGCGTTAGGCGCGGCGCTGATTGAGAACGGACTTCGTCTAGTATCGGGAGGAACGGACACTCATCTTCTGTTAGTCAATCTATGCGACACAGGTGTAACCGGGAAGGAACTTCAAGATCGCCTTGATCATGTCAACATCACGACGAATAAAAATACGATCCCGTTTGAGACGCTATCCGCTTCGGTTACATCCGGGCTTCGACTCGGCACTCCCGCGGTGACGACACGCGGTATGAAAGAACCAGAGATGGAAGAGATCGCCGAATTAATTTCGAAGGCGACGTTCGACTTTGACAACAGCCGTGACACCATCGAAGAACGCGCGACCTTACTCTGCGAGCGTTTTCCGCTGTATGAAGATTATTCGATCACAACATAGTACTAACGTTATTTTCAATCAGATCATGGCAAGCGCACACGAATCATCAAGATGAATACTCATAATGAGACGACCGGCAAAAATCGAGAGTTGGATAATCTATTGAATCCAACGTCAGGCGCTACACGCTGGGAGGCACCGCTCGCCTTTCGGATGATGCCGCTGACAATGGACGATTTTGTCGGGCAGTCGCATATTTTGGACGAGGGGAAGCTGCTGTGGCGAATGATTACAGCAGATCGCCTTTCGTCGATTTTATTGTTCGGGCCGCCCGGTTCAGGGAAGACGTCACTTGCTCGCATCATTGCCAACACGACGAAGTCAAATTTTGAGCGACTGAACGCGGTAACATCAGGTGTCGCGGATATTAAGCGCGTCATTTCAGACACGGAGAATCCATTGCTGACGCCGGGAGGGCGCACAGTACTTTTCATTGATGAAATTCACCGCTTTAACAAATCTCAACAGGATGCGCTTCTCCCATCTGTCGAAAGCGGTCGTCTGATATTGATTGGCGCGACCACTGAGAATCCTTTCTTTCAGGTGAATAAGGCCTTAATTTCGCGTTCGACTGTTTTTCAGCTTTACCCTTTGACGAAAGACGACGTGAAAGAAGTGCTACGAAGGGCGCTTGCTGATGATAAACGCGGACTTGGCGGGCTCGATCTCGTGATTGATGATGAATCAATTGACCTGATTGCGGAGCTAGCCGGCGGAGACGCACGCGTTGCGCTTAACGCGCTGGAACTTGCGGTGATGACAACATCCCCCGGTTGCAGCGGCAGCATCGAAATTGACACCGCTGTCGTCATGGACTCCATGCAAAAGAAAATCGCCCGCTATGATCGCGCCGGTGAAGAGCATTACGACAACATCTCGGCGATGATCAAATCTATGCGCGGCAGCGATCCCGATGCCGCGGTCTTCTATTTTGCGCGAGCATTAAGAGCAGGGGAGGACATCCACTTCATTGCGAGACGCATCGCGATCTGCGCCGCTGAAGACGTCGGTATGGCTAACCCTCAGGTCTTGTCGATTGCGCTTGACGCTTGGCAGGCTGCGTCCATGATCGGTCTCCCGGAAGCGCGCATTCCACTTGCTCAGGCGGTGATCGCTGTTGCTACTAGCCCAAAATCGAATGCATCGTATCTAGCCATTGATAAAGCCTTGAGAGATCTGGAATCACGAGATACGGGCGATGTGCCTTTTCATCTCAGAAATGCGCCTATAAAGGGGATGGAAGAGCTCGGTTACGCTAAAGGGTATGAATATAGTCACGACTATCCCGACGCGATCTCTTCACAGACATATTTGCCGGATGAAATTGCCGATACCGTATACTACACGCCTACCGATCACGGTTACGAGAAAAAAATTAGCCAATGGATGGCGTTCGTCGATAAAAGACGCAAGACGATGCGTGCCAAAATGGAACTGAATCTACCTTTTATTTCAAATGAAAAAGAAGATGAGAATAACGAAATAGATCAAGACCAACAAAAAAACGACGATACGACATCGAAAACATAAAATTTAAGGGAAGATAACGTCATCTTCATATGGTAACTTCGGAAACTGTACTTTCAGCGTGTTCTTGCTATTATATCCTGTGGCAAACGAATGTGGGCGCATCATGCGTATCACCATGTCGCGTATAAAGGAACACCTGTATGAACGATCAGCTGGAGCAACGACTTAAAGAAGCGGAAAACATGCCGCGCGTTTATTTTGATCATGCCGCGACGACGGCGCCGCATCCTGAGGTATTAGATGTTGTGACAAGGATGCTTAACCACGTATTCGGGAATCCTTCCTCTTTCTACAAAGAGGGTCACAAGGCGTCGTACATGCTTGAGGACGCGCGTTCGAAAATTGCTTCCCTCTTGGATGTACGTAGCGATGAGATCTTTTTTACGTCATGCGGTACGGAGTCAGACAACTGGGCGCTGAAAGGTATGGCGCTTTCTTCCGCATCGAAAGGTCGCCACATCATCACGAGTAAAATCGAACATCATGCCGTCCTCCATACAGCTGAAGCTCTGGAAAAACAGGGCTATGATGTAACTTATCTTGATGTCGACCGCTTCGGCCTTATCAATCCTGATGATGTAGAAAAAGCGATCCGACAAGACACGATTCTCGTTTCCATTATGACTGCCAATAACGAAATCGGTACAGTTGAGCCGATTCGTGAGATAGGCTCTGTCTGTCGGAAGCACGGTTTACCTTTTCATTCCGATGGGGTTCAGGCATTGGGTGCAATACCGATTCGCCCACGCGAGCTGAACTGTGACATGATGTCTTTTTCCGGGCATAAGCTGTATGCGCCGAAAGGTGTAGGTATTCTTTACAAACGGAAAGGTTTGCGTCTTGCAAATTTCATGGATGGCGGAGCACAGGAGCACGGTCGCCGCGGAGGAACCGAAAATGTTGCCTATGCTGCCGGTTTTGCAAAAGCGCTCGAGCTTGCTTATGAAGCTCTTGAAAGCGAAGCAAAGCGTCAGATGCGACTACGCGATCGTTTAATTGACGGCATCATTCAACGCGTACCTCATACCAAACTCAACGGACATCCGACGAAACGTTTACCGAACAACGTCAATGTTTCTTTTGAATTCATCGAAGGGGAATCCATTCTATTACTCCTCGATGCGCTCGGATTTTCCTGTTCAAGCGGATCTGCCTGCACATCATCATCACTTGACCCGTCACATGTTTTGCTTGCAATAGGCATGCCTCCGGAGGTTGCGCACGGATCTCTCCGTGTGACACTCGGACGATCTTCAACCGATGAGGAAGTGGATCGTTTTCTTGAAGTGATACCGCTTGTTGTCGAGAGGTTGCGTGTGATGTCACCCCTCTGGGAAGATTATCAGCAGGGACGCTTAGCCTCGTTAATTCCGGAAGAGGGCGGGAAGGACGTTACTATCTTAGGAGGATATGGTTTAAGTTGATTATTATTAATCAACAGTTTGTTATAACGCATAAAATAACATAGACGTTTTTATTACGTAAGGAAGGATGACAGAAGAACAGCATGGAATATAGCAAGAAAGTACTCGATCACTTCATGAATCCACGTAATATGGGTGAAATCGAGGACGCGACCGCGACGGGAACGGTAGGGAATCCAATTTGCGGAGACATCATGAAGATGTATCTTAAAATTGAGGACAACGTTATTGTCGATGCTAAATTTAAAACATTTGGCTGCGGGTCGGCGATCGCAACCTCCAGCATGGCTACCGAATTGATCATCGGTAAAACGACAGATGAGGCTCTTGTGCTGACAAACAGAGCCGTGGCCGATGCTCTGGACGGCCTCCCTCCCGTTAAAATGCATTGTTCTGTGTTGGCGGAGCAAGCCGTTAAAAAAGCGCTCTATGATTATTATCAGCGCGAAGGGCTGATGACACCGGAACGCAAAGAGATGTTTAAAATCCTTGAAGAGGATGAATCTTAAACATAAATATGTATAAAAATACAACTAAATCGTGCGATCAATGTTAATTCGTGAAAAGGCGCTTTTTACAGCACGGCATATATCTTTTTTTATGAAAGCAAGCTAGAGGACAGAGATGTCCTCTGTTGCTATAATAAGTGAGCAATTGCGGTGCATAGTCATGACAACCGCACTGAAAGGACGTTATATGAACGAACAGAATCAAGAAACTGTGCTCGATCCTAAAGATCGTAAACCGTTGGAAGAACTACGTAAACAACTGACATTCTCTTTTAAAAATCTCTGGAATCCTGAAAATCAAGAAGAAATGAATGCCGTCATGGCGTTCTGTGAAGATTATAAAGTTGCCCTCAATAAAGGGAAGACGGAGCGTAAATTTGTGATGTTCGCAGTGGATCTTCTTGAGAAGAACGGTTTTCGCGCGTTCAATCCGGATGAACAACTCGCAGCAGGAGATCGAGTGTACGATTCAGTGCAGGGTA
Source organism: Clostridiaceae bacterium (assembly GCA_012800435.1). Taxonomy (GTDB): domain Bacteria; phylum Bacillota; class Clostridia; order Saccharofermentanales; family DTU023; genus UBA4923. Next base: position 19,026 of record JAAZJH010000063.1, read on the forward strand.
AAGGCTTGATCGCTGCCGTCATTGGCTCGGACTCGCCGGATAAAGGATTCAACATGATCGGATCACATGTTGATTCACCACGCCTTGATCTAAAACCGAATCCTCTTTATGAAACAGATGATTTAGCCTTTTTAAAAACACATTACTACGGCGGCATCAAAAAATACCTGTGGGTAGCGATTCCGCTAGCGCTTCACGGTTTTGTGACACTCAACGACGGATCGACGATAAATATTTCCATTGGAGATAAGGATGAGGATCCGGTCTTTTATATTTCAGATCTGCTTGTCCATCTGGCCAGTGATTACATGCAGAAAAAAGCGTCGGAAGTTGTAGCAGGCGAGGAGTTAAACGTTCTTGTCGGAGGGATTCCGATAACAAATGATGAAGATGTAAAAGAACGCTTTAAACTTGGTATATTGAAGCTTCTTTATGATCAGTACGGTATTGTCGAACGAAATCTTTTGACCGCGGAGATTGAGATTGTTCCTGCTGTGAAGGCACGTGACGTCGGGTTTGACCGCGCGTTTGTCGGCGGCTACGGACAGGATGATCGCGTCTGCGCGTACACTTCGCTTCGCGCGCTGATCGATATAAATCAGCCTATACGACGTACTGCTTTGTGTGTTTTTTACGATAAGGAGGAAATCGGTTCGAGTGGAGTCACGGGAGCTCGTTCTCAACTCTATCTGTCCGTTCAAAAACGTATCGTGCGTTCGATGCTTAACCGCGAACCTTCTGCGTTTGAATTAATTGACAATATTGAAAATTCCGTCATGTTATCCTCGGATGTGGCAGCAGCCTATGATCCGACGTACGCGTCAGTATTCGATCCGCGCAACAGCACTTATGCCGGACGCGGTATCGCGATTGTTAAGTATGTTGGCCGTGGAGGCAAGGGCAATACATCTGACGCCAGCGCTGAATATTTTGATGAAGTAACGAAGCTTCTTGATAAAAACAATATTCCATGGCAGACAGGTGAACTGGGTCGAGTTGATCAAGGTGGCGGCGGTACCGTTGCTATGTTTCAGGCCGATTTTGGGATTACGGTCATTGACTGCGGTGTACCTATCCTATCTATGCACTCGTGCTTTGAAGTAGCGAGCAAAATCGATATTTACATGGCTTACAAAGCCTATAATGTTTTCTTAAAGCAGATGCGCGTCGAGGACTGAATGTCTTTGACATCATCATAAAAACGACAAACAGGGGAACAATAGATGAAAAAACTTGGGATTCAGGATTTAACAGTGCGTGACGGCAATCAGTCCATTCTCGCAACGCGAATGACTCGTCAGCACATTATGGAGCTTGCAGCTGTTCTGGACAAGGTCGGCTTCTACTCCATGGAAGTCTGGGGCGGCGCTACCTTTGACTCGGCGTATCGTTTCCTCAAAGAAAGTTCATGGGAAATTCTTCGCGATATCCGAAAAGCGGCGCCCAACACAAAATTGTCTATGTTGTTACGCGGGCAGAATATTGTCGGTTATCAGCATTATGACAACGACATTCTGGAGCGTTTCATCCGTCTAACACTTGAAAACGGTATTAATATTATTCGCATTTTTGACGCGCTGAATGATCCCGATAATATGCGCAATGCTATTGCCTTTACGAAAAAATATGGCGGACATGTACAGGCAGCGATCGCTTACACGGTAAGTCCTGTTCACAGTAACGAATTCTACGCCCAACTTGTTAAAACGTATGAATCAATGGGCGCTGATTCGATATGTATCAAAGACATGTCCGGCATCATTACACCGAAGAACGCCTATGAACTTGTCTCCGCGATTAAAGAGTCGTCGGATCTTCCACTCAACCTACACTCACATACGACGGCGAACGCAACGGCGCTCGTAATGGAGGAGGCGATGAAAGCCGGTGTCGATGTTGTTGACGGCTGTATTTCACCGTTTTCAGGCGGTACATCACATTTGGCGGTCGAGACATTGCTTGAAGCGGCAAAATTGACTGATAGAGAGACTGATCTCAATATGGACGCCTTGAACGAAGCTTACGAACTTGCTAATTCAATCGTTAACTATTACATCGAATCCGGTGATCTTCGTGTGCGCTCACTCATTCCCAATCCGAAAATCCTGACGTATCAAGTCCCAGGCGGGATGCTCTCCAACCTTATAAGCCAGATGGAACAGCAAGGTGCGGCCAATCGTATGAATGAAGTTCTCAAAGAGATACCGTATGTTCGGGAAGATATGGGTTATCCGCCGCTCGTCACGCCGCTTTCACAGATGGTCGGAACACAAGCCGTTTTAAACGTGCTCATGGGCGAGCGCTATAAGATGATACCTACCGAGATCAAAAACTACGTTCAGGGTCTTTATGGAAAGTTTCCTGCTGATCCTGATCCCGATATCGTCGAGAAGGTTATGACTCAGATCATAGATAAAAAAACACCTGTCCCGCCGGAAGATCTGCCGTTTGTTTATGATAAGAACAGAAAAGTGTTAGCTGATTTTCTTGGAAGGGAACCGGAAGAAGAAGAAGTCGTTGCATACTCCATTTTCCCGGAACCGGTGAAAGGCTATTACGATGAAAAAGAGCTCGGTAAAAATGCGAACGATACGAATATGAAACAGGAAAACGCACCTGCTTCCGCACCGGCGGTTGAACAGGCGTCCACATCTACTGATGTTGCTGCTGTTAAACCTGATACGGCAACATCCGATGCGTATGATCCTAATACTGTATACGATGTGAATGTCGATGGGACGACGTACCGATTGACGATTCTGAGCTAAAGTCGTAAGAATTATTAAAGAGTAAATTTAAGAAGAGGACGCCAGCGAGAATTACTCGCCGGCATTCTCTTCTTTTTCATTTATAGAAGGACGCTCTAAAGCAAGCGGATTTTTCTCTACAGCCTCGTGCAATGCCCGTTGATTGATGTGCGTATAAATCTCTGTTGTGGCAACAGAGGCATGTCCGAGAATCGTCTGAAGACTCCTTAAATCAACTTCTCCATACTGATACATTAAGGTTGCCGCCGTGTGGCGGAGTTTATGTGTCGAGTAGCGGCGGCTGTCGATGCCGGCTTCGCGTAAGTATTTCTTGATGACGTTCTCGACTGCGCGAGGGGAGAGGCGCGTCCCGATGCGCGACACGAAAAGTGCCTCTTTGTGTTCCGCTTTAGGCTTTATGCGGTCGGGAAGGTAGTTGCGCAGCGCTGCGATGCAGGCGCCGTTTAGGTAGATGGTTCGCTCTTTACCGCCCTTTCCGAGCACAGTTAATGTGTCTTCTCGCCAGTCTGCGAGATTGATTCCGCAAAGCTCCGACAAGCGCATCCCGCAATTGAGAAAAAGTGTGAGGATAGCGTAATCGCGCGTCGAGAGTTTACATTCTCCTTCTGAAGCGGCGTTCAGAAGATCCCTACTTTCCTCCAAAGAGAGATAGCGCGGCAGCCTTTTCAGTATTTTCGGACGTTCCAGATGAGCGGCGATGTTCTCTTCTAGCACATGTGCTTTCGTTGTGAGGTAATCAAAGAAGCTCCTTAGCGATGAAGTGCGTCTTGCGCGGGTTGCCGGCGCGTTTTTTCTGGTGACGGCAAGCCACGTAATGTAGCTGTATAAATCCGATAGCTGAAGGGATCGCAACATTTTGTCGTCAACTACTGAAATGTCGATCTCTTCCCACGCTTCATCTTCCGGTTGCAATGAACGATTATCAGCCATTAGGAAGCGAAAAAAGAGGACAATATCATAGCGATATTGGCGTGCCGTGCCCTCGGAGCGACCTAAAATCGCTTGAAGATAGCCGATAAACTCGTCAAGACGCGGGAAAGTATCGATTGGATGCTTCTTATTCTCCATCATTTGTTCAATTGACAAGACAGTCTCCTTTCCTTTGAATGTAGTTTAACATCTAAGGCAATGTTTTTCTTTCAAAAACATCTATCACGACATAGTAAGCAATAATTGATCTCAAAGAACTTTCAAGCAGAAGGGAAGAGGAGTATGAAGACATTTCGTGTAGGGGTAGTAGGTGCAACCGGTTACGTGGGGCAGTGTTTTATCTCGCTTCTTTCGGGTCATCCGTGGTTTCAGATATCGTTATTGATGGCATCGGAGCGTTCGGCAGGGAAGACGTACCAAGATGCGGTCGAGGGGAGATGGCAGCTTGATGAGCCTATCCCTGAGGAAATCGCTTCAATGCGCGTCCATAATTCCAATGATCTCGATAGACTCGTAAATGAGGTCGATTTTATTTTTTGTGCCGTCGATATGAAAAAGGACGCGTTGATTCAATTGGAAGAATCGATTGCCAAACTGGAAATCCCGGTTATATCTAATAATTCAGCCAATCGTTGGACACCGGATGTGCCCCTCATTATCCCGGAGATCAATCCTGATCATACGGCTCTGATTGAAGTGCAGCGCAAGCGTCTCAACACGAAGTACGGTTTCATCGCCGTCAAACCGAATTGTTCCATTCAAAGCTATGTTCCGCCTCTGACGCCGCTTTTGGAGTACGGCTTGGAAGAAGTGCTCGTCGCGACGTATCAAGCCGTTTCAGGAGCCGGAAAAAGACTTCGTGACTGGCCTGAAATGCATGCGAACGTGATTCCCTTTATCGGCGGTGAGGAAGAAAAGAGTGAGAAAGAACCGCTGAAGGTGTGGGGAAAACTCGGTAAAGGACGCATTGAACTTGCCGAAAAGCCTGTTATTTCAGCACAGTGTTATCGCGTGGCGGTTGAACACGGTCATACGGCGGCTGTTTTTGTACGGTTTAAGCATGCTATTGATGAAGCGGACATCTTGGAGCATTGGCAACAATTTACAAGTGAAGTCGAAAAGGCGAATCTGCCATCTGCACCAAGCCCCATGCTTCGTTACTTTGAAGAAAACGACCGCCCGCAGCCGCGATGCGATGTGATGTTAGGTAAGGGGATGGGTATTGCAATCGGAAGATTGCGCAAGGATCCCATATTTGACTACAAATTCGCTTGTCTCTCGCACAATCTGATCCGAGGCGCAGCCGGCGGCTCCATTCTGACAGCCGAGCTGCTCGTCCATCAAGGGTATCTTGAATAATATTGTTTCGATTGCTGATGTACGCTCTAGCGATATTGAAAAAGCACTGATATCCGAAATTGATGATGTCGAAGATGCCTTGCTCGTCGAAGTGGCAGTACGTTTCAAGGCTGATCTAATTCTTACAAGAAACACAAAAGATTTTGTAAAATCATCGATTAAAGCGATGACTCCCAGTCAATTTCTATCTCTATAGCCAGAATATTGCCAGTGACAGCTCAACAATAATATCGATCTTCTTTTTGTTAATGTAACGGATGATTTTGAATGGGAGGGGAGGATGTGAGAAAATTGGCATTTTATTATGTTGTCCAGTCGAGTTATGGTTTTCATTAGCTTATAAGACAGAGATTGTACTTCGTAAAATAGAAATTTTACGAAGTTGGGCGGAGTTCTTCTTAGCTTTTTGATGAATTGGGCGTGTCAGCTCCTTTAGTGCAGTTATTTTGATGTTCCGTATGGTTCACTCTCTTCAAATGATACAGTTGATGTGGAATCGCTAAAACTGCTGTCCCATCCGAATATCTTTGAAAACTCTGCGACGTCCTTAAATGGATTATAAATGATTGCGAGAATTACAATTAGGATAACGATCATTAAGACTGTTAACAGATCGCGTAACAATCTTTGATTGCGTTCCATCTGATATTTGCGTTTCACTTTACTGTATGTGGTATAACCCTTCAGCTTATACATACGGTGCCCGAATTTCTTCTCGTTCTCATATCCGCGTTGCGTTGGTTCTAATCCAGCGTATACGATTCGATCAGTACGTCGTTTTGGATCCGCTCCTTTGAAATCAATTTGTGTAGGTTTTCGCTTGCGACGCCCAAATGAAGAAAATCGCGTCGCTAAATCTCCTGAAGCGCGATGACGTTCATTTTGATAATCGTGAGACGTATTGTCATACGAATCGTACATTAATTGGAAACTCCTTTTTACGCATTAGCTTGAGTTTTTCAATAGCGTCTATTTGCTGATTATTTTACCATAGGCCTTGGTGCACTGTTTTGGTGGTCACATTTTAGTGTTTAAGTGCTTTCGAAAGTCTGTGTGTACAGATTTACAGTTGTAGTCTTATATTAATCAATAATGTAAATTTAATTAATTTTCAAATCTTCTTGATCATGTATGGTTCGTCTGGTAAGCTTACATTAGCAAACAAATGTTCGGTTGAGATATTGTCCATTAACCCGAACAGTTATTCGAACAAACGTTCTGTTTGTAAAATGGGCATTTTTGAGGTGATGCGATTATGTCACAACAGGTGCAAAAATCGAGAACAAAAGCCAGTGAAACACAAGCAGCTATTTTTCGTTTTATCGTCCGTTACATTTCGGAACATGCGTTTTCGCCAAGCATTCGTGAAATTGGACGCGGTGTGGGCATAGCTTCGACGTCTACAGTACATCATCATTTAAAAAAACTTGAAGAAGAGGGTCTTCTCGAAATGAGATCCGGCAAAAGACGCGCTATCCGCGTGACCTCGCACCATACATCTGTTCCGGTTCAAGTGCCTCTTATCGGCCGTGTCGCCGCTGGAAAACCGGTATTTGCTTCTGAAAACATCGAAAAGTACGTTGCTTTTCCCTTCAATCGAACGACAACGCCCGGCGACTATTTCGCTTTACGGGTACAAGGCGACAGTATGATTGATGCTGCCATTTTGGATGGAGACATTGTCATTGTCGAAAAGACGACAATCGTTCAAGACGGCGATATAGTTGTAGCTCTTCTTGACGACGAGGCAACCGTTAAAACGCTCAAATATGACACGTCGGGACGAGCATATCTACATCCGGAGAACAGTCTCTATGAGGACATCCCATTTGATCGTGAATCTTCACAAATTTTGGGCGCAGTTTGCGGACTGATTCGAAAATCCTTTTAGCAGATAATAATGGTTTCTGATCTTAATCTGTACCGCTTTTTTCCTTACCTTCATTTCCTGCTCCGCTTATTATTGGAGCATTCCTCTGAACATGCTCTGAAAAGGATACACAGATACTGTTCTTTGAATCAAGCCGATTCTTTGCTTTTATGTCTCGCAATACCTTTTGATATCAGTGATAGTTGATCGGTGTTGACACAACACTCGCATAAGAGCGTCGTGGAACGTTGCGTCGTCCAGGTCGTTGTGTATCACCAAAAATGATATGTACTTCCGCGTGCGGCCGAATGCAAACAATGGATGATTTATAGAGCAGCTGTTGTACACCTCGTGCCGCGACGACAAGCGACTCCTGATCAAAGCCAATGATCAGACCTTCGAGGATCGTTTGATCAAAAAGCTGTATGACAACCGTAATCTTTTCTCTTCGACAATGGTTAAGAAAAGATTCCTGAATTCTAAAGGGTCGATTGTTCATTACCGCCCCTTCCCTATCGTTAACATATTTCGTTGTTCTGTTTTCCACAATAATTCCCCCTCTTACCCGTTAAAGAAGATCCAAATCTTCATTACGGCAGGCTGACATTTTCTCATTTCATTCGCCTAATTCTCGGCAATGATAAAACACCGTTATGCCAGCACTTTTCTACGTTTTTAACCTCATTATCGACACATATAAGCAACCTTATCAAGAGCCTCAAGTGGACGTATTTCACTTTCTGTGAATAAATGAGGTTCTCACAGGATAAATAAGAAAACGTTTAAAATTTTTGCTTTCATCAAAAAAGAGTTAAATCTTGATATTTAAATAGGATAATTAACATTCAAGGACAAGTTTAGTCATGTCTCGACGCTTCCGAAGCCAGGTTTGTTGCCTTTTGGCGTAGCGCCGCGTCGATTTTTGAATTTCGTCAAGAGCCTCTTCTTCAGAGCATTTTCCAAGAACGACATCGATCGATTCACGGTAGCCGATCCCTCTAAAAGCCGGACAATCTACGTAATTTGTCCATTTATCCATCAACGCGCGTGTTTCATCAATGAGTCCTTGTTCAAACATTATCGCTGTTCGTTTATTTACACGTTCATAGAGCGCTGAACGGGGCTCTATGTCCAAATGAAAAGCAGCGAAAGAAAATAGCGGGCCGCGACGACGAGAAAGACGGTTTATTTCACTTTTTGTCTTGCCGGTTTCAATATACATCTCAAAAAAACGAGCGATACGGCGCCGATCAGTGGGCGCAATGGCATCCGCCGATTCCGGATCTAATGAATGAAGTTTTTGCCAGGCATTCTGTAAGCCGATAGTATCAATCCTGTTTTTAACCTTTTGTCGAAGATTCGGATCAGTACGCTCCGGTGTAAAAAGAAGACCATCAAGTAAAGCGGAAACGTATTGTACACTCCCGCCGCAGACGAGCGGTTTCTTACCATCTGAAATCAACTGATCAAGGACACGTTCCGTCTCTTTGATGTATGAGGCGACGCTGTAGGACTCATAAGGATCTAAGATATCTATCATGTGATGAGGAACGTGTGTTTGATCTTCAATTGTCGGTTTAGCCGTACCGATGTCAAAGCCGCGATAAATCTGCATGGCATCTGCCGAAACGATCTCGTACCCGTAGCGTGTAGCCAGCGACATCGCTAATGACGATTTTCCTGTAGCTGTCGGCCCTGTCAAAACAGGGATCGTCTGGTTTGCTTCGTTAGCTTCGAGACACGACTCAATGAATACTTTTTCTAACGCTTCACGATCGCTTACACGTATCTCAGAAATCAGATGGACAGAGCCCTGATCGTTCATCCTACGATTCTCCCAAACTTTTTCTCGATCTCCGTTTTGCTCAGGCGGAGAATGACGGGACGACCGTGCGGACAATGGTAAGGGTTTTCTAATATTAAAAGCTGCTCTAACAGCAAATGAATTTCCTCTTTTGACAGTCGGTCATTCGCCTTAACGGCTGCTTTGCATGCCATGTTATAAAAGACAGTTGTGTCGTCGGGCAATGTTCCGGTCTGCTGGGCTGATTCGAGCGCATCGAGTGCCTCGCGAAACGCATCACGCGCGTTTAGTCCGGCAAAGGGTCCCTTTCCTGTGTTGGGGACAGATCTTATGACAACCGATCGTTCACCAAAAGGCTCGTACTCAAAGCCGAGATCGCAAAACCACGCTTGCTCTTCTTCAAGGAGTGCGCGTTCCCCTTCAGTTATATCAACGCGGACTGGTACGAGCAGGAGTTGTCCCGAAGGACGATTCTGCAGACTTGTTTTACGTCGTTTCAACAACTGTTCGTATAGAATACGTTCATGAGCGGCATGTTGATCAATGATGAGAAATTCCTGATGAGCACGATCTTCAAGCAGTATGTACGTATCGAACAGGGTGCCGATTAATTGAGTGTTGCGTAACGTTTCAACACGTAGAGTATCGACGTTCAAAGAAGATACTTTTTGATCATCAACGCCGGTTGGAGGTACATGATTTTCACCATTTCTTGTTGAGACAAAGGATCCAAGATGATTTGAGTCGCCTTCGGCACGGACGGAAACAGGCGTTTTAATAGGATCATCCGAAACACTTCTGATGTCCGTATAGGCGATCTGACGTTCTAAAAGCATGGAGTGAGTTGTGTCGTGCAAGCGTTCATCAGATTCTTTTGATGAAAGACCAAAAATGCTTTTTGTAAATGGTTTAATTGGCGGCGATAATGTTTTTGGTATATCAGGATGGATGCCTGTTATATCTTTCGAGTGATCGTCGCGTATTCCGTCCTGAGAAAACGCTCGCGCGCCTCCAGTCGGCGAAACAATGCCTCCTCCTTGTTCAAAAGCGCTACGAAGTGCCCGATAGACGGCTTGAAAGACTTTACGATGATCCCAGAAGCGTACATCCAGCTTTTGAGGGTGAACGTTGACATCCACAAGATTCCCGGGAAGCGTAAGATTTATAACGAGTTGTGGAAAACGACCTTTCATAAACCACGTTTTTGAAGCTTCGTCGGCGGCAGCACGCAAAGTTCCGGAGGTGATAACGCGACCGTTGACAATAAAGATCTGCTTTGAGCGGTTTCCGCGTCCTCCTTCAGGTTTCGTTACAAATCCTTCAACACGAACGGGCGAACTGTCAGGAGAGGTTACGGGAATCATCATGTCGGCAGTTTCTTTTCCGAAGACGGCGTGGATAGCCGATAGAAGATCTCCATCTCCCGGTGTGTGCAATAACTCACGCGATTTAGGACCTCTCTCCTCTAATCGAAAAGAAACGTCCGGACGTGCAAGTGCTATATGGCCTACAACATCAGCAACAGCACCGGCCTCAGCCGAATCTCTCTTCAGAAATTTATAACGAGCAGGTGTGTTAAAGAAGAGATCACGACAAACGATCGTTGTTCCCTCACGCATTCCGCAAGGCCCGTGTTCTGTTACTCTACCACCCTCGGAGACGATTCTTGTGCCTTCTCTTGCATCGTTTGCGCGCGTGCGAAGCTCTAATCGAGAAACGGACGCTATGGATGGCAGTGCTTCACCGCGAAACCCTAAAGTAGAAAGCGATGTCAAGTCATGAATTGTATTCAGTTTGCTCGTTGCATGACTCTCTAAGGCCATGCGGGCGTCTTCGGGAGACATGCCGAAGCCGTCATCCGTGCAGGATAAAAAGCGAATACCGCCATGTTCAATTACGATGTGAATGATGGATGCGCCGGCGTCGAGTGCATTATCGATGAGTTCCTTTGCGACGGATGCAGGTCTTTCAATAACTTCACCGGCAGCGATGTGATTGATGGTCTGCGGATCAAGTCGACGAATTTTCGACGTGGATAATATAGATGTTGTGTCGAATGTGTCGTCGTATTTACCGCTCTTAATACGGTGCGTTTCATTATTGTTCACACTCTGGTGATTCATCTCGAATCGCTTCCTTTCTTATAGACGGTCTTTGTTTCATTTGAATTATATAGAATCTGTGCGGATACTGTACTACAATTCCTATCTTGATGCTTCTCGGAGATCTTTTTAAAAACGCTTAGCCTTATATATATTTATAAGATAAAGCAATATGTTAATGACGTCTCTCTTTTATATCCTTGTTAATTTTTTGCATCTCCTTCGCCTTGTTGGCGATCATGGCGTTCGGCAAGCGCTTTCAGATCGATAAGCATGCCGAACGCGTCTACAGGGCGAAGTATATCAACATCCGTTTCTCGAAGACGTTGTACAATGTCATTTGCTGTGCGAACTGACTGCGCTTTCGAAAATAAATCTTGCTGTCCGTCCATCTGACGTGATGTTTGGCGCACTACCTTACGGCGGTGGCGTCGGCTTTTCTCAAGTTGTTCCATAATTTCGGAGGCCCTCAAGACAACAGAATCTGGAACACCGGCTAGTCGAGCGACTTCGATACCGTAGCTGTCATCCGTTCCGCCGTCACGGATCACATGCAGGAAGATAATTTCGCCTTTATCTTTTGCTACATCTACATGGCAGTTGAATGTACCCGGCAATTGACTGCCGAGATCAATCAATTCATGGTAATGCGTCGCAAAAAGCGCACGTGCGCCTAAAAGCATGGGATCCGCGATGTACTCAATAACAGACCATGCGATCGAAAGTCCATCGGCTGTCCCCGTTCCTCTCCCGACTTCATCCAAGATGAGAAGGCTTCGTACCGTAGCATTATTCAAAATCGATGCAACTTCAGACATTTCAACCATGAAGGTAGATTGTCCGGCTCCGAGATCATCGGAAGCGCCGACCCTCGTCATGATGCGGTCAACAATGCCTATTTCGGCCGATTCCGCAGGCACAAAACTACCGATCTGTGCTAATAGAACAATAAGAGCAGTTTGACGCATATAAGTCGATTTGCCGGACATATTTGGTCCGGTGAGGATCATGAGACGGCGTTCGTCCCCATCCATATTAAGATCATTCGCGACAAAATCCTGCCCCTGTGACATCATCAGTTCAACTACAGGGTGTCGACCTTTCTTGATATTAAGACGACGATCAGAAGTAAGCGTTGGGCGACAATAACGCTGACGTTCAGCCGTCTCCGCTAAAGAGAGCAGGACATCTAGCATAGCGAGCGCGCGTGCGGTCGACTGAAGTGGCGCCAGCGATGACGTTACAGTCGAACGGATGTCTGAAAATAGCTCGTACTCTAAGGACTTGCGTCGTTGTTCGGCTCCGACTATTTTCGATTCGAGTTCTTTGAGTTCCGGTGTGGCAAAACGCTCAGAATTGGCGAGTGTCTGCAAACGCTGAAAATGATCCGGTGTTTTTGAAAGTTGACTTTTTGTGATATCAAAATAATAGCCGAAAACACGGTTATAGCCGATTTTCAGATTCCTGATGCCGGTGGTCTCGCGCTCTTTTGCTTCAAGCGATAGAATATAATCTTTGCCGTGCAGCGAGACATCCAGAAGCTCATCGACATGAGCATTGAAGCCTCGTCGAATGATTCCGCCATCAGTAATGAGAACCGGCGGGTCGTCAACGATAGCAGATTCCAAAAGATCACACAGCTCAGGCAGGGTAAAAATCTCTTCGCTTAAGCGGGCAATCCCGGGCTCTTCTTCCCGATCAAGAAGTTCTTTGATGTTCGGAAGCCTCCGAAGCGCCGTACGCAGTGCCGAAAGATCACGCGGATTCACTTGTCCTGACGCAATCCTAGCGGAGAGACGTTCAATGTCGTATAAACCGGTCAACGCTTCTTGCAGAGAGGAGCGCAGGCGATAGTCGTCATGAAAAGCAGCCACAGAAGACTGCCGCTTCTCAATTTTATCGCGATCGATAAGAGGCTGCTCAATCCAAGCGCGTAATAACCGACTTCCCATTGATGTTTTTGTTCGATCAATCGCCCATAAGAGGCTTCCCCTTCTCTTGCGGTCGCGAATCGTCTCTACAAGCTCTAAATTTAAACGCGTCGCGCGATCAAGGAGCATGTAGTCACGCACGGTAAAGGGCTGAATTTCACCAATTTGGTCAGGTGATGTCATTTGTGTTGATTCAAGGTAATAGAGTAGTGCTGTTGACGCGCGCGGCCAAAGCAATTCAGAGGCAGTAAATTTGAGACCTCGCCGTTCAGCGTCACGGATATCAAAGATATCGTTTGGAAGTACCGTACTCGTGATCTGCAATCGCTCAATATGCTCTTTGAAGCGCTTGTTTTTTGAAAAAATTTCATTGACGACAAATTCAACCGGTTTCAAGCGCGAAAGTTCATCAAAAAGTTGATCCTCAGCTTCAGCTGAAAGAAGCTCTGATGTTTCAAAGCGGCCCGAAGAAAGATCACATGCCGCAAATCCGAACGCTCGACTCATCTGGAAAACAGAACAGATGTACTGGTAGGCACGGGATTCAACGCCTTCCGGATCGGTCTGTGTTCCGGGAGTGATGACGCGAACGACTTGACGATCTACAAGACCCTTAGCTAAGGCGGGATCTTCAACTTGATCACAGACAGCGACTTTATAGCCGCGAGATAGAAGTCTCTTAATGTATTGGTCAGCCGCATGATGCGGAACGCCGCACATTGGCGCTCTTTCCGAAAGACCGCAATCTCGACCTGTCAGCGCAATTTCCAGCTCTCGTGATGCCGTCAGCGCGTCGTCAAAGAACAATTCAAAGAAATCGCCCAACCTGAAAAAGATAAGGCAGTCCGGATGCTGTGCCTTAATCTCAAAGTGCTGTCTCATCATAGGCGTGAGCGCATGGACATCTACTTCGTCAAAAGTCAAGGACATCGTGTCTGCAAACTCCTTTCCAAGATCGATGTGACGGTACCCTCAAGGGAATATATTTTAGCATGATCGATGCGAACAAGGACGATATCACCTGCTTGTAGCAAGTTGTTACCTGATAAAGACATCCTATCAGGTGCTGTAAAGTTGACTAAGCGGTGATCACGCGTGCGTCCTGAAAAGATGTCAGGTGAACGTTTGCTTGATCCGTCGACCAAAACAGCGACCTCTCTTCCTTCAAGTTTAACGTTGGAATCATAGCTTAGTCTGTTTTGAAGGGCTGTAAGGCGTTCAAAACGATCGCGAATCGTGGCCTCATGGTTTGTATTGTTATCCTCTTCCCTATTGCTGCTAACAGAATCAAACCAACGTGCTGCCGGTGTGCCTTCACGTGGACTGTAAATGAATGTGAATGCCGCATCGAAGCGTGCCTCTTCCATCACGCGTAGTGTCGCTCTAAAATCATCTTCCGTTTCTCCGGGAAAACCGACAATCAGATCGGTTGAAATGGTGATATCAGGTCGTGTTTCGCGTAATTTTTTTACTAGTGAAAGATAGTGCGCCGCATCGTAGCGACGGTTCATTTTCTTTAATATGTGATCACTTCCAGACTGAAGCGGAAGATGAATATGCGGTTCAATAACCGGTATACGACCGATTACGTTAATCAGCTCATCAGAAAGATCGCAAGGATGGGAGGTCATATAGCGTAAAACAAAGAGTCTATCAATCAAAGCTATTTCAGAAAGAAGTTCGCTAAACGTCGGATATAGTGCGGGATCTTCACCTCTCTTACGTTCTTCTACACCATAGGAATTGACGTTTTGGCCCAAGAGCATGACATCGCGCGCTCCTTCCGAGACGGCCTGTTTTACCTCGCGAACGACATCAGCGGCAATACGACTTTTCTCCCTTCCTCGTGTGTAAGGAACGATGCAGTACGTACAAAAGTTATTACAGCCGGTCATAATGGTAATTAGAGCGCGTTGCCGGTTCTGACGTTTAACCGGAAGTTCGCCCGATGTGATGCTGTCAGACGGTAATGATATGGAGGTAAGATCTAGCGGTTTTCCCGCGTTACGTTTTTCGGTCATTCGCGCATTTATGACGGATTCAAGCGCTTGGGGAATATGCGTCATAGCTCCGGCACCTAATATAAAATCGACATAAGGAAAAGTCGTTTTTATGGTGTTGACGTGAATATCCTGTTCCATCATGCAGCCAAATACACCAATGATGGGATAGCCTTCCTTTTTTAAAGGCTTCATATTCCCGACATGCCCATAGAAACGATCGTCAGCGTTGGCGCGGACGCTGCAAGTATTGAATAACACCACGTCTGACTTTTCAGCCGAAATGCCCTCATGAAATCCGAGCAAAGAGAGAATGCCGGCTGCGATCTCGCTGTCATGGTCATTTTGTTGACACCCGAAAGTCTTGATGAAGAATGTCAATGGGCGACCAAAATACGCGGACATCTCCGATACCCAGTTGCGGACACTTTCACTGACATCGTCCTTACCGGGTTCGTTAGCGCCTTGTGTAAACAATGTCTTATCGCAAGACGTCATACCTGACCCTTACGTCGTTTCGATTCGACTCTCGATGTTTTTGATCGGGATGATAGACGCGCTGAACGTGTTAATTTTTTGTTTCGTTTCTTTTTTCTGGAATGCGGAATGAAAACCAATTTAACGGCAATTTCAGGGCGAGATGCAAATGCTTTCAAATTGCCTATTTCAGTTAAATCTGAAAAAACAGCCATTTCTGAATAAACAAGGTCATTTAAAGGCTTTTGGAAGATGATCGACAACATAAGGTTTTTTCGAGCGCCGGGATTGCGGGCTAGCCACGCGCGCACTGCAGAAAAATGAGGAATACTCTCTATTTTCAGCAACTCGCCTAACTCAACATCGTTGAGACGATCAACCGTTTCTCCATAGAATAGACCGATTCTTCGAATATCGTCGAGGTGAATTATGCGTTCGGTGGCTCCATCGTCTAAAATTAACGCATCTTGGCGAGTGATAAAAAGACGGCAATGCATTCCGATTAGGCTGGAAAGTCCGGTAATCACCAAAAGCTCACCGCCCCATTTTGCTTTTCGGGCACGCGTTTCTTTTCTGATGCTTCGACGTATCTGTGCATAAAACACGACTCTCCAAAGCAACGCGGCAAGTGCAGTCGCAGCCAAAATAAAGCCGGGCACTAAAGGCAGCGTACCTTGCCAGACCAGAACGACCGTAGCAAGAAAAAGCGTGATGAGTGCGGCGCCTAACATTTATTATGGTAACTCCCGTGAGAGCGATTTACCGCCGATCAGATGAAAGTGTACATGCGGTACTGTCTGACCGCCTTCTTCTTTGCAATTATTGACGAGACGAAATCCGCGGTTCTCAAGACCTGCAGATCGTACGATATCTGGTAGCACTTTCGTTATATCGTTGAGTACTGTACGTCCCTCTTCAGACTCCACCATCTCGACAAGATGGCTGAAATGTTTTTTTGGCACAATCAAAACATGCACCGGCGCGATGGGGTGGATATCTTTAAAGACAATCAATACATCATTTTCATAGATAATATCCGATTTTACTTCACCGCTGACAATTCTACAAAATAGACAAGACTTCATAAGCGTTCTTTCCTCCTTATATAAGCCTACGATGAATGATGGCGAATAAATTCTCGCAATGTGTTCATCGCTTCATCAACGCGAGATACATCGCGACCGCCTGCCTGTGCCATATCAGGACGTCCGCCTCCTCCGCCACCCGTTCGCTGCGCCGCTAAACGCACAAGATCACCGGCTTTAAGCCCGGTTTTTACGGTCTCCTTGCCAGCCATCACAAGCCATAAAACTTTATCAGAAGATGTGCTCGCCAGCACCACGACTGCTGTATCGCCAAGGCGGTCGCGAAGTCGATCACCTGCATCGCGAAGCGCCGGCGCGTCGGCATCAGGTAAAACGGCGAAGATACAGTGGTAAATTCCGATGATTTCTTCTTCTGAAGTCAATTGACTGACCGCGGCAGACAGCTTCTCGCGTGTCATGAGATTCACTTGTTCTTCCAGCTCTGCCGTCTTGTACTGAAGTGTTGTGATCTTATCAAGAAGATCATTTGATGTCGTATTCAACTTTTCCGAAATTGTCTTCAGAAGTGCTGCTCCGTCACGCGCGACATCGATTGCGCGCTCCCCTGTTACCGCTTCAATACGGCGTACGCCGGCAGCGATGCCGGATTCCGAGAGGATCGTAAAAAGGAGCACATTTGAGGTCGCTTTCAAGTGTGTTCCGCCACAAAGTTCCCGTGAAAAAGTGCCGCACGAAATGACGCGAACTTCGTCGCCATATTTCTCACCAAAGAGTGCCGTAACACCGAGTTTCTTTGCCTGATGAAGCGGCATAATATCCGATGTTACCGGAAGATCATCGATAATGGCACGATTGACAAGATGCTCAATGTCATCGAGCTGGGTATCGGTCAGCGGGCCATCATGTAAAAAGTCAAATCGGAGTCGATCCGGAGATACATAAGATCCGCGCTGTGTCGCCTCTTCACCGAGTACCTGTTGAAGTGACCTATGAAGCAAATGAGTCGCCGTGTGGTTACGAGCTGTTGAAAGACGTTGCTTCTCGTTACAAGAAATCTCTGCTGATAAATTGGCTTGAAAGACACCGGAGATTACGCGTACATGGTGCATGACATGCCCATCGCCTGATTTTTCTGTTCGAAGGACATCTGCGTGCGCATTGCCTTGAACGATGGTGCCCGTATCCCCTGTTTGGCCGCCGCCCTCTGCATATAGGGGCGTCTTGTCGAAAATAAAAATATATTCGCCGTCTTCATAGGCTTCCCGAAGAAGATCAAACGCGTGTTCTTCTTCAGACCACTGAAGGATGGCGCTCAACCGCCCTGTATCCGTGAGTGTGTCGTACCCAGTAAAGACTGTTACTGGCATATTGCGCACCTCAGACGGAAGAGCTGTTTTCCCCCATCCGGCAGCCGATTTTTCAAGAAAATCGTGACGCGCACGCATCTGTTGGCGGCGCATAGCCTCCCTAAAATTGTCATGATCGATATTCATGCCGTATTCAGAAGCGATCTCTGTTGTGAGTTCTATCGGGAAACCAAATGTGTCATGAAGCAGAAAGGCTGTTTTTCCCGGAAGTACATTTGATCCTTGGCTGCGCTGATCGTCACATGCTTTCTGAAGCTGTTCGAGACCGGCCGTGAGCGTGCGGTCAAACCGCATTTCTTCCGTGTTAAGCACTTTAATGATCTTATCCGAGTCAGCAAGTTCCTGATAATGTTCACAAGATTCAAGAATAGCCGCGCGCATGATCGGCTCAAGGAAAGGACGATCTAATCCAAGGAGGCGGCCTTGTCTCGAAGCGCGCCTGATGAGACGTCGTAGAACGTAGCCGCGTCCTTCATTACTCGGGCGAATGCCATCGCCAATCATCATCATAGCGGAGCGGACATGATCAGTAATGACTCGAAGTGCAATGTTACCTCGTTCCGTAGCACCGTAAACAGTGCCTGTCGTTTGGGAAGCAGCGTCAAGGATAGAACGGATTGTGTCCACCTCAAATAGATTGTCAACTCTCTGCACAATCGTAGCGATGCGTTCAAGACCGGCACCGGTATCGATGTTTTTTGACTTAAGGGGCTTGTAAGTGCCGTCCTCTTGTTTATCAAATTGTGTGAATACGAGGTTCCAATACTCGACAAAACGATCACACTCACATCCCGGAGCACAGTGCGGCTGATGGCAGCCATACGCCTCACCCCGATCATAAAACATCTCAGAACAGGGACCGCAAGGACCTAACCCAAGCTCCCAGAAATTCGATTTGTCAAATTTGGAAATACGTTCTTTAGGCACACCTATCTTGAGCCAAATTTTCTCAGCCTCATCGTCCTCTATGTGAACCGTGACGTATATGCGTTCCGGCTCAAACCCCAGCACTTCTGTTGAAAACTCCCATCCCCATGCAATGGCTTCCTCTTTGAAGTAATCGCCAAAGGAAAAGTTTCCGAGCATTTCAAAGAAAGTGCCATGTCGTGCCGTTTTACCGACACGTTCGATGTCGGGTGTTCGAATGCATTTTTGCGCTGTTGCTATGCGTCGGCAAGGCGGTATTTCCGCACCTGTAAACGCAGGCTTCAAAGGTGCCATGCCGGCATTAATCAAAAGGATCGACGGGTCATTTTCCGGGATTAGAGAAAAGCTGGGTAAAATGAGGTGTCCTTGCTTTTCAAAAAAGGAGAGAAAAGCACTCCTTATCGTATTAAGACTTTTGTCTATCACATGTTCCTCCAAAAGCGGTTAGTTGGGACGTTGTAACTTGTAAAACCGCCACCCGGGGTATTGAAGATAACAGAACCCGGTACAGCGGCCGGGTCCTGTGGTAAGCGTTCAAGTTAGGCCGTCTTTTTAATCGCTGCTGCCTGTCAATACGTTAAGCGGCGGGATCTTGAGTTTTCCGCCCGCATAAATATGGTCAGTCATGTTCTTGCCGTTGTATTCCGCTAATTTCTGGCAGAGAGATTCAGATGCCGCGTTGTAGTACTGCATACAAAGGCTCCACCAAGAATCGCCGGCAACAATCGTATGTGTAACCTCGCCCTGAACAACAGAGGGCGATGGCTCGGTCTCAGACGGGTCGGGCGCAGTTGTTTCTGTCGCTTCGGTGTCCTTTGGATCCGTTTTAGGAGTAATCGCATTCTCCGATTCAATTGGAGTAATGGATGGTGTCGTGTCTGTCGGCTTATCTTTCTTTGTCAAAAGTTTGATCAGCGCAATGATACAGATAACAATAACAGCGACTAAAATCGCATAGAAGATGATGCGCCGCATCTTATTGTTCGGTCGACCGCGTCGCCAGCCGGCAGATGCGCGATCGTCATCGTATGGGTCGTCAAAATCATCGTAATCATCGTAATCATCGTAATCGCGATCAGAAGACGTCGCTGTACGCTGACCATAGCCATCTAAGCGGTCATCACGCGCACGTTGATCCTGAAGTCTTGAGCGACGGCGCTGATGCGCAGATGTATAGGCAAACTCAGGGAGACCGATTCCGCTATCTTGACGAATCCTAGCAGGTTCGGCATAGCTATCATCGGCGTCTACATCATCGTAAGAATAGGATTCACGATAGCTCTCGCGTTGTTCGTAATCATAGCTGTCTCTGACTCCGGTCGTCGCGGAAGGCGATGAATCGTATGAAGTGTCGCGTGAAGGAAGACTCGAATCATCCAGCGAAAGATCATCAAATGGCGACGTCATTTCAAGCGTATCCCCTCTGCGACGGTAAAACGGAATTTCATCACGTCGTATATCCGGAGCAGACCAAGGGGCGACATCTGCAGAAACCTCCTGATCATCTTCTACAGGACTCTTGAAGGCGCGATACGGAGAAGTATCAGGCATCGTATCTGCTTTGCTTGGTTCATCTTTCGGTGCAGCAAAATCCAATCGATCTTGCTTCTGATAACGTTGAGTTGCCGCGATGTCAGACGTTGGACGTGCTTTTGGTTCGGGACGAGCAGGCGGAACGTCGAGTACCGGCTCCATCGCCTGAGTGGCAAAACGACCGAGACTGAAACGACTTGTCGTTGAATCTTCCAACTGTAGTTTTTCTACGGAAAGAGCAATGACCTGTAAAGGTTTACCGGGCATATTAGCTGCAGCATAAGTGATCATCTCGCCGGATGCGTCCATTTGATCATCTGATTCGCTTAAAATACGCAAGATACCATCTTGACCGATTGCCTGATAAAGGTCGGCGTTACAAAGAATGAAACGGTCACCTTCTTCAAGTTGCGCTATATTTGAGTATGAAATTGTACCGGCATCTCCCGCGATAAAATCGTCAATACCGTCCACGGGATCACCGTAAAGATCTGTGGCCTTTAGATCACGGACTGAACTGGTCAGAGGGTATAACACATCATGACGGAAAATCAGCGCAATGCCGTTGCCGACTGTAAGTGCGGCCATTTCACCGTCACGTACCATAATGCCGGCAAAATATGGATCACGGCTCGCTCCCTGGCGGACTTCAAGACGCCCCGTCACTTCTAGTGCCGCTTCGGCAAGGTCATTGATCGCGTTATCAATGGTTACATTGCCGCCGGACATTTCATTCGACAGGTCGATGAGCGATCGAGTTCCGACATCCGTTTTGCTACGACCGTCCATTGGATATCCGTAGACGGCGATCAGAAAACCGCGCGATTCACGATCCATGGTCATATTAGCGGAACGTGTTTCCCGTTTGCCGGGCAATTTGCCGTCTAGGCAGTACGCGTCTGCGACGCCCTCAACGGGATAATATCGAGCGTTGACGGTTGCGGCCAGTCTTGTTGTGGTTGGCGTGATCCCCTTTGCCATATGCATACCTCCAAAATAATGACGGATGACCGATCAGCATCATGTTCGACGCGAAAAACGACGCGTTCTCAATCAGCTGCTATGTCAAAGGCACGGCGCATTTAAACGACGACCGTACCCGGACTTTATGGCCATTTGCCATGTCAAAACATTAGCATAAAAGGACAAGTGAGAAGCAGAAATGATTGTCTGTTCCTGATGTCCTGACATTTGTAATTTTTACTTTACCATGAGTCAGATAAAAGTGCTAGTAATCTAAGCGACAAAAACAGTTTAAATGTGCTGTAATTCGTGTCAGGACTACATGGCGAAGTAACACAATAAGTAGAATGTAGGCGTAATTCGCAGGTGCTTTCAGGCACAACTATTCTTGCGTTGGAGAAGTATGTGTTCTGCAAGTGCCATATCCTCAGGATACGTCAACTTGATGTTATTCAATTCACCCGGTATTAGGCGGACAGGATAGCCGACCGTCCTCAACGCCTCAACGTCATCGGTTAACTGAAAATTCCTTTCATGTGCGACACGTAAAGCTTCAAGCATGATATCAAGATCCGCCCCCTGTGGTGTTTGCATCGCTCCTAGACGATTGCGGGGGAGCGTATCCGCAATATAAGAACCATTTGGTTCATCTAAAAGTCGGATCGTATCGCGAACCGGGATGTAAGGCGCGACACCGCAACGATCGCGATTTATATTCGTAATGACGGAAGAAATCAGTGCCGGAGTTACAAGACAGCGAGCTGCGTCATGTAGAAGCACGTAAACGCGGCGGTCATTTTTATCAGAGAGCGCAGCCGAAGAGTTCTCCCAAAAAGAAGCTTCCATCAGTCCGCGAATGGATGACTCTGCACGTGATTTGCCGCCTTCGATCACTCGTATGCATGAACGCACATCGGAAAAGGAAGACTCGATCAGCTGAATGACACGATCACGCGAAGCATGTGAGGTCACTAAAACAACACGGGAGATTTCAGGATGTAAGACAAAATTGTGTAAGGATCGTTCGAGCACCGTTTTTCCGAGAATCGTCTCAAACATTTTATCGCGTCCGTCACCGAAACGAACGCTCTCCCCTGCTGCTAAAATGATCGCGTACGTTGTCATGCAAAATGATCTCCCTTCTATCTCCAAAACTCAACTATAGCGGCCTTGACTGTCGACCGAAAACAGCAAGTCCATACTCTCAGAAAGCTCGCTGACGTAGTAGACACGAATATTCTTTTCTTCTTCTTCAAATCGTTTCAATCGGCTCTGGGCGGATGCAGGTACAACAAATCGTTTCCAACCTGCTCGTACGGCCTCTGCAAGGTGGTCAGCGATTCGGGGAACACTGCGAATTTCTCCCGTAAGTCCGACTTCGCCTAAAATGACAGCATCAAGATGAAGCGGTTCATCGCGCACACTGGAAATGATGGCCGCAAGTATCGCAAGATCCGATGATGTTCCGCTAACACGCATACCTCCGGTCACGTTGACATAGATATCAAGTGCACTCATATCTATCTTTGTCTTCTTCTCTGCCACCGCAAGAAGCGTAATCAGGCGTGCGCGGTCAATGCCTTGAGTCATGCGAATCGGCGTACCGTAACCGGATGCAACCGTCAGAGCCTGAACTTCAATCAGAATAGGACGTGAGCCCTCCAGAATTGCCGTCACTGCAGAGCCGGGTACATGCTCAGGCATGCTTGAAAGAAAGAGACCGGCAGCTTGTCGTATAGAGATGAGACCTTCCTCAGTCATTTCAAACATACCCACTTCGTCTGTTGCGAAGAAACGGTTTTTTACGGCACGGAGCAGGCGTAGCGAACTATCTTTCTCACCCTCGAAGTAGAGGACTGTATCAACCATGTGTTCTAAAATGCGCGGACCTGCCAAAGCGCCTTCTTTCGTAATATGTCCCGTCATAATGATCGAGATGCCTGTGCTTTTCGCAAGTCGCAAGAATCCCATCCCTGCTTCACGCACTTGTGCCACAGAGCCGGGTGCCGAGGGAAGATCATCGCTATAAACTGTTTGGATAGAATCAATGACAGTTACTCGCGGACGACGTTCCAGCAGTGTTTTTTCTACCAGTTGAAATGACGTAGCAGTGAGAAGCGGAATACGTTTTTGTTCCATATCGAGTCTAACTGCCCGCATACGAAGTTGCTCCGCTGACTCTTCGCCGCTCACATAGAGCACTTCATCAGCAGGAAAAGCGTCGAGAATCTGGAGCGCAAGCGTCGATTTTCCGATACCGGGTTGACCGCCGAGGAGTGTGAGCGAGCCTTGCACGAGACCACCTCCCAGCACGCGATCAAGTTCATGAATTCCGGTTGACTCTCGAATCGTTTCAGTTGTGCGGATTTTCGATAAATCTTTAACGGCAGCTTGGTCAGATTGGTCGGTGCCCTCAGGGAGCCAGCTGCCTCGCCTGCCGGGAACCGGAGACTTATTTTCAGCTTTTTCAATACTTTTAGAAAAGGAGTTCCATGCGCCGCAGGCAGGGCATCGTCCGAGCCAACCGCTCGTCTCGTGCCCACATTCACCGCAAATGTACACAACTTTGCCTTTTGCCACAAATACGCCTCTTTTCAAGGTTTTCCCACGACGTCACAACTTTCGTAACAATGCCTTAACAGCTTAACTGTCACAGGAGTTTATACTTTGTAGGGTAAGCTATCGAGTAATGATAGAATAACATGAAAATATTTGAAATCAGGTAAAACCGATGCATAAACCATTTGCCGATCAGTCTATTTTGGATTCCGCTTTTAGAGAAACCATGTCGATACCGGACAAAACCATGGCTGACCTTTTCTTTGAGGCAGCAGAGGCACGTCCTCATTCGCCGGCCATTCGTTTTATGGACGCCTGTATATCCTTCCAAGAGCTTTCAACCCGCATTGAAACGTGTAAAGAAGCGCTTGAAGCTATCGGCGTTAAGAAGGGATGCGTCCTCTCGATTTGTCTTCCCAATATCCCGGAAGCAGTTATCGTTTTCTATGCTATCAATCAATTGGGCGCAATCTGTAATATGATTCATCCTCTTGCCCCTCCGGCCGGTGTGATTCACCACATACAGCAGACGAAAAGCGAAGTTCTTTTCATACCTGATCTGTTTCTTCAGAGACTAGCAAAACCGCTTGAAGAAGCATTTGTTGAAATGCCGCTTAGAAAGATTGTGGTCATTCCGCTTATGACGTCTGCAAACCGTATTACTCGCTGGCTTTATCAGATGACAAAAGGTCGCGCTTCAAAGCGTTATATGCCCTCAAATACGCGTTGGTTCATGTGGAGTCATTTGCTTCTATGTGCCCGCACAAAAACGAAAAAGATACAAAACGAACAGGATCAGATCGCAATGCCAAAGAACAATCTCGACAACATAGCGGATCGAGTATCGGTCTACCTTCACAGTGGCGGCACAACCGGGAAATCAAAAATCATTGAACTCACTGACCGAAACTTTAACGCGATTGCCTGTCAGATAACGTTCGCCATCGGTATTCCTCCAGAAAGCGATTATACGACAGGTCACTCCATGGTCACAGTATTACCGTTGTTCCACGGTTTTGGTCTATGCATCGGGATGCACTCCATGTTAGCAAACGCCTGCTGCTGTATTCTGGTGCCGCGCTTCTCAACAAAAAGTATCGCTCGTGTCATCCGAAGGCACCGCCCTACCCTTATGGCCGGCGTACCGACACTATATGAAGCGCTTTTAAATGCAGATGAAATGAAGGATATCGATCTCTCTTGTTTCGTCGCTTTTTTCTGCGGTGGTGATTCCTTATCGCCCGATCTTAAGAAACGTTTTGACTCTTTCTTAGAAGAGCGTGGTTCTCATTGCCGTCTACGCGAAGGGTACGGTCTCACGGAAACGGTTACTGTATGCAGTCTTACGCATGAAGTAAGCGCGGATCGAAGCGGAATAGGCGTTCCTTTGACGAATATGAAGATGAAAATCATCGATCCGGAAACGCGTGAAACGTTGCCTGACGGTCAAACGGGTGAAATCTGTGTCACAGGACCACAGATGATGAAAGGATATCTCAACGATCCCGTTTCCACAGCAGAAGCGCTCGTATACCATGAAGACGGTATGATCTGGGTTGAAACGGGCGATCTAGGATATCGCGATCCGGACGGATTTTACCATTTCCGCGGACGAATTAAGCGCATGATCAAGGTTTCGGGCATCCCTGTCTTTCCGGCTGAAATAGAAGCCATTATTTCGGAGTTGCCCGATGTTTTGCAATCGGCGGTCATTGGTATTTCTCATCCTTATAAAATGCAAGTTGTAAAGGCTTTTGTGCGCGTGCGTGAGGGATGTGACCATGATGCGATCAAGGACGAGATTCGCACTGCGGTGGGATCCCGTCTACTTCGTTATGCCGTTCCCCAGGAAATTGAATTTGTTGAGCATTTCCCGCTCACCAATATCGGGAAAATCGATATCATGGCTTTAGAAGCACAAGAGTTGACAAAACTAAAAGAATAAAACGAATAGATTAAGTTTGTTAAGATTTCCAGCAATGGAAAAAGCGGTAGAGGAAGATTGTGCCGAATCGATTCTTCAATAAACTTGAAGCACACGTAAGCACACTTAAGAGATGATGTAAGTGACAAGAATCTGCGATAACGTACAAAACATCACAACGAACAAAGCTGTCATTTTTGATCTTGACGGCACACTCCTTCAGACGCTTCCTTCTCTTACTGAAGCAGTTCGAAGAACGCTTCAGCACTATGGTCTTCCTCCCTTTTCAGAAGATCGTGTGCGCACGTTCATTGGAAGAGGCGGGCGCGTTCTTGTAGAGCTCATGATGCAGGCGTCCGGTATAGATGATCCAGACACGATAGATGATGTTTACAGGTTTTATCTTCAACAATTAGATGAAGCTTGCACATATAAGGTGGAACCTTTCCGCGGTGTTCCGCAGATGCTCCAAACGCTTCACAAAGCCGGGTTTTCTTTAGCCGTTCTTTCAAATAAAGGCGACCGAGTCGTACCGCATATAATGTCAACGATCTTGCCCGATGTGCCGTTTGCCATTACACGAGGCGGCCGTGACGATTTACCGCTAAAACCTGATCCGACGACGACACTCAGAATTCTCAAGCAACTTGGCGCAATACCAGAGGACTCCTATTTTGTCGGCGATTCGTCCATCGATATCCGCACAGGACGCTTCGCAGGCATGCGTACAATCGCCGTCAGCTGGGGGTACGCGCATGAAGGTGAAATCGAACGCGAAAAACCGGATTTTATCGCCCATACAACAGAAGATGTCGTGAAGATTATCTTGAAGTAACTTAAAGTTTTTGGATGCTCAAACATCCCTTCCATAACACAAAAAGTTTACAGTTTTCAGGTTGACGGCTTGAACGAAGATTTAAAGATACCGGTTTTAATTTTACATTCAGAGGACGACCCTGTGGCAAGTTTTGAGAAAGTAGAAAAGGTTAAACATCGCTTTCCTGATCTCACGATCGTTTCTTTTTCCGATGGCGGACACATGATGGCAGGACACGGTGAAGAAATTGACAAAATACTCGATGATTTCTTAAACAAACATTCATAGATTAGTTGACTTTGCGTCAGCGTCCATAGCAATTAATCGCTTCATAAACCGGTTCCCAACACAAAGCGGATGGCGTGGTCGATGATCTCTGGTGTCTTCACTAACAGATCGTCTTTATGTACTCTTTCTTCTTTCTTATGAAGGTCAAATCCCATTGGACCGATGTTAACGCCCGGCAACTGCCATTTTTCCAAAATATCGAATGCAATGGAGTACCCTTCTCCATAAAAGGGCATAAGAGAGTTCATCACATGAACGGCTTCTTCTGCTCTCTCTGCTCTCGTGTAGCTAAGATCGGAAATTCCCGTATAAAATTGTTCAGCGTGAATCGATTCTTCACAAAAGTTACTCAATTCTTCTAAAAGAGCGATTACATTATTCTCTTTCGCACTGCTGGCAACCGGATAATAAGGCGGAATCAGTCCGAATACGACGATCGGATTCTCCTTTGGTCTTCCTCTCATCATTTGCTCAATCAGCCTTCTCGTGGCCTCAACGTAGTTGATATCACCTTTCAAGACCATTTCTTCAAGCCTCTCTTTTTCGGCATAGAGGTCAATACCTAGCACTTCGTGTGAGAATTCTGAAAAACGGAGGACTTCAGGCTGCCAAGGGATCTCTCTTTCAATTCCCGCTTCACAATATGAATTTTGCAAAGAAGCCAAGTATTCATTAAACGCTTTATTCAGATACCACTCCATAATTGTTGACAGCTCTTTTGGAGCTTTATGAAAAAACAGAAGGCTCATACAGGCAAAGGCGCCGGTGGCCATGGAGGCGTCATAGAGCGTTTTATTGTCTCTTCCATACACCCAAACAGGCAAAGGAGAGACTTCATCTCCCGCTTTCTCGAGGAAAAGGGGACGCTGCTCGCTTTCAGACATGATCTTTCCCAAGAGTCCCATAGGACTAAAGCCGTCATGCTCCATCCCTATGTGAGACATCTTTCCCTTGACATAGACGAAAAAAAGGAGTTTTCCGACGCTTCCAAGGCTAATTACTCTTTTACTCTTAATAGGGCTATAAGACTCTGAATTGATAAGTAATGTGTATATAAGATCATATTTCTCGTGAAGATCTTCCATAAGGTAAAGTGCGCTGCGCATTCCGGAAGAGAGGTTCTCTTCATCAGGGACAGCGAGAATGAGTACATTCCCCTGAAAGTCTTTCTCTTTACAATATTCTTCAAAAAGGGCTAAGTGGATTGCTCCCCCACCCTTCATGTCAGCGGTTCCCCTCCCGAAGAGATAGTCTCCACTTTTTACCATCTCGGCAAAAGAAGGTTCAAGTGTATCTGCTTTTTTTAAAAAAATTCTTTCCAGCTCCAAAGGAGAAAAAGCAAATTCTTGGAAATCACCGTAGTCTGATACGTCTACGACATCGGAGTGATGAATGAGGACGACGGTCTTGTTCCCCTCCCCTTTTCTCAGCAACCAAAAAACATGCCTTCCCAATGGATCATCTTTAATCGGGTAAAACCCCCAATATTCCGGATGTTCTTTAAAGTAAGGAATCTTTTCTGCAAATGCTCTTTGAAACGATTCAACTGCTCTCTCTGAAGGCGTCGCGCTGATTCCCGACTGAGCTACGTAGTCAAGCGTCAAAGAAAGAATTCTATTTGCTCTGCTTTTTTTCATCTCTACCTCCTATACTTACCGTTACTCTGAGTATACCCTCATTCGCTCTCTTGAAAAAATAACTTGCCGGTTTCTCGTAATCGTGATTCAATAGGACAACTAATCATCAAGATGTCTAAGAGGAAGGTTCGATTTGAAAGAAAAAAGAATGCCCGGGCACATAATGGCCATTTTCTGCGTAACAGTATGGGGTTCCACTTTTGTTGTCAGCAAAAGTCTGTTGACCCATTTACTGCCTATACAGTTGATGCTAATCCGCTTTACCCTCGCTTATATTGCCATGTGGATCATCTATCCCAAGTGGCATTTCCGCTTGAAGGAAGAGTGGCGTTTTCTTCTTATGGGTCTTCTTGCGAATACTTTATATGCGTGGGCGGAAATTACAGCGCTTACAATGACACTCACGTCAAATGTCAGCATCCTCGTTTCTACTACGCCGATTATGACGGCTCTTTTAATCGCTTTGTTACACAGAGAAGATCGTTTAAATCGTATACAAACAATCGGATTTATGATTGCCTTTGTCGGTATAGTGTTTGTGGTTTTTAACGGAGCTGTCACCTTAAAATTGAATCCTGTCGGAGACTTATTGGCTCTTCTAGCATCATTGATCTGGGCGATGTACAGTATGCTCCTGCGCCGCTGGTCAGATGAATACAACAGTGCGCTGATAACGAGAAAGCTGATGTTTTACGGTGCTGTAACCACGTTGCCAATTTTTCTGATGAGCAAAGAGCCGCTTCGCCTTTCCTCAGTTCTGACGTGGGAGGCCGGCTTCAAACTGGTTTATCTTGCCTTTGTGGGAAGCGCGCTCTGCTTTCTTTTGTGGAATATGGCCATCCGTACCATTGGTGTCCTGAAGACATCGCTCTATATATACTCAATACCATTGGTGACGCTAATCATCAGTGTCATCTTTTTAGACGAAAAAATCACTCTCATGGGTGCTGTTGGAATGTTTCTTGTCGTCGCAGGAATGCTGCTCGGAGCAAGGCAGATGAAAAGCAGTAACGAGGCACGTTAAATAGCTAACGATGTTTGCGTTTAGCATATTTATGAAAAATGTGACTGTGAAGATTCTATTTTGGTTATTACGCATATAACAATTCCACTTCCGTGATATAATTTAATCAATTGATTTAGAGGGGGGTACAGTTGTGGACACACCGCTGCGTATAGCCGTGTGTGAAGATACGCTTGATGACGCGGAATTTTTACTAAAGTGTATTTCTGAGAGTGCTATCCCATCAGATTGCCGAGTTTTTTCCTCCTGTAAAACACTTTTAGCTGATTTCATACCCGGTTATTACGATATTATTTTCCTTGACATTTATATGGATAATATGCAACAAGGGATAGATGTTGCCGCCAAAATTCGTGAAATGGATCCTGTTGCGACGTTAGCATTTACTACATTCAGCAAAGGCCACGCATTAGATGCCTATCGTCTCAAAGTCTTTGCTTATCTTGAGAAGCCTGTACGCTTTGAAGACGTACGTGATGTGCTGGAACATGCTAGGAACGAGCGAAACGATGCTCCTACCATTCAGCTTCTCATTGAGAGACGTCACCAAGAAATTAAACTCGATAGCATTCTATATTTTGAACAGAAGAATCAGATTGTTATTTTAAACACGCTGTCCGGAATTCTACGAACCAGCCAATCGGTAAAATTAAGAGATATCGAGCCCTTGCTTCCGGATTATTTTTTTCGATGTCATCATAGCTATATTGCCAATCTCAATTATGTAGCGGAACTAGATCAGGATCTGAGGATGTTTCGTATGCAAAATGGAGATTCCGTTTACATACGACGCCAGTCTCTTGGCAAGGCGATCAAGGCCTTTGAACACCGGTTATTTGAGATGGTGCGAGAGGACAAACATGAAAAAATACAGTAAAAGAGTTGTTCTCCTGATCTCTATACTATTGTTGCCAGTGATGTGTTTCATTGTAGTTCAGACGACCTCATATCCAATAAGTCGAACTGATAAAAGTATTCTTAGATGAAGAGCTTGCGTTGGAATGCGGTTTGCTTTGTGGTGCAACTATCTTTCAGCCTCCTTAGCAATTATTTTGCAGCTTTCCGGACGAATGGACTTCTACAAGAGTCTGAACTATCTTCAAATCATTTTGACCTCCAGCGTTTACAGTTTCAAAAAATAGCTGAAAATGACGCGTTGATCAAATCCCAAAGGCACGATCTGCACCACCAACTTACGGTACTTCAGGAGTATTACGAGCAAAACGAAAGAGAAAAGCTTGGAAACTATCTAAAAGCCTTGTACGCGAAATTACCCTCAGGTAGAGATACGTCCCTTTGTAAAAATTATGCTGTGAACGCTGTTGCTTCCCACTATGCTGATATGGCCAAGCGCGCAGGTGACGGGGTATTTCAGGCTTCGGTCTATTTGTACTTAAAGGCAAAGTAAAAATACAGGATTGTCGTAATCATCCGCCGAGTCTCACTTTTTCATGTAGAGGCTTTCAACGATATCCCTGGTCTACTGTGTGTAGTTCATTGATGTTCATCTAGAACAGTTTCACTTTTACTATTCTGCGCTAGTCTCGCTTTTAAAACAAACTTAATTCTCAGAATAACATGTGCCAGTTATTTTAATCCTCTAACTTCTCTATAAATCGACATTGCTTCTGCAGATAATGCAGTAATTTTATCCCATTTTCGCCCCCCAATTAGGTCGCCGCTCACCATCCAAGAGCCTCCACAAGCTTGGATATTGGGAAGAGCCAAATAGTCGGCCAAATTCTTATCCGAAACGCCTCCGGTCGGCATAAATTTGATTTGCGGAAAAACGCCGGCATAAGATTTGATTGCCTGTAAACCGCCGAACACCGATGCAGGGAAATATTTCAGGACCGTAAGCTCTGTTTTCATGGCCGCCATAATCTCGCTCGGGGTAACGACACCCGGCAGCATAATGATACCCTGCCGCAAACCCTCTGTCACGATTTCTTCATCAAAACCGGGGCTTACAACAAACTTGGAACCTGCTTTGATAGCCTGCTTAAGCTGTTCTAAATTCACCACCGTACCGGCGCCCACAAGAATATCAGGACGCTCTTTAGCGACTAGTTCAATGGCTTTTGCCGCCGCGGCACTGCGAAAAGTGATCTCCATGATTTTGATGCCGCCAGCAGACAACGCATCCGCCAGCGGGAGTGCTTCACTTGGATCGTTGAATTTAATAACCGGAACGACACCATGTCCATCTAACAATTGATACATCATTGTTTTCCTCCTTTATTCAATGCTTCCCACAGACCGTTCAGATATGCGATGCCGAGCGCTCGATCATACAATCCGTAACCGGCGCGACCCTTTTCATCCCAGATCATGCGGCCGTGGTCGGGACGTATATAACCGTCAAAGTCCGTTTCGTACAAGGCTTTCATAATCTCGTACATGTCGAGGTCGCCGTCGGCGGAAAAATGACTTGCCTCGCGGAAACGTCGATCACCCAAATATTTAACATTGCGTACGTGCGCGCAGGCTAATCTCCCCTGTCCGCTAAAAGTGCGTAAAATATCAACAATGTCGTTGGCAGGGTTTGAACCCAGCGAACCGGTGCAGACGCAAAGGCTGTTGGCCGGGCTATCGATAAGATTAACAATAGCCTGTAACTGTTCCTTCCTGTGTACGATGCGCGGCAATCCGAAAATCGGCCAAGCCGGATCATCGGGATGCACGGCCAAACGCACGTCGAATTCCTCGCACGTCGGAATGACACCTTCAAGGAAATACCTGAAATTCTCTAGGAGTTGTGCCCGATCGACATCCTCATACAGCTTCATGACGCGATCAAGATCCGCTAAGCGATCTGGTTCCCAACCCGGCAACGTAAAGCCGGATGTTTCAGTCGTCCTTTCGACGATCATTTGCGGTGTCATACCCAGAAGCTCCTGTTCGTCATAATACAGGGAATTAGAACCATCCTCCGGGATCTCACGAGCTAAATCGGTGCGCAACCAGTCGAATACCGGCATGAAGTTGTATATTATGACCTTGATGCCGTGTTTTGCCAAATTGCGGATGGTCTGCCGATAATTGTCAATATACCGATCGCGCGAAGGAAGCCCCAATTTGATGTCTTCATGAACGTTGACCGACTCAATGACTTCGACTTCCAAACCTGCCGTGTTGATATGCTTTACGTAATCAGCGATCACCTCTTCCGGCCAGACTTCACCGGCTGCATATTGGTCTAAGACACCCGTGATGCCTGAGCAATTGGGAATCTGCTTGATGTACTTAAGCGGTACCGGATCATTGCCCTCCCCATACCAACGAAACGTCATTTTCATCGTGTGTCCTCCTGATATCATCGCTTACTCATTAAAACAGAAGTATTCATTCCCGTGGACAATTCAGTGAGATTGCTCGACCAGGTAGATGTTGATATTAGCAGATTTCATGGCTTTCAACATGAAAGAGGGTGTCTCAATCACTAAATAAAGTGTTTTGAGACATCCTCTTCTTTGTGCATGATTGAAAATCAAGTGTTTACAGTTTAAAGGCTACCGCGGCAGCTTGTTCTGTTGCCTTATTTGCCTGACCCGGTTTAACGGCATCGCCGATAACGTAAAGATCAAGGTCCAAGTCTTTAAGTTCTGCTTCTAAAGGATTGTAAGACTTGTTCCCCATAGCTATGACAACATTGTCGTAGCCGCCGGTTTCCTTCTCTTCGCCATTTTGATCATAGATAGCGCCATCGGATGTGAACTTCTTGATAGTCGCTCCGAGTATGTATTCAGTATTGTTTGAATCCAGACGCGCTTTCAGATGAGTGCCTACGCCAAGTATGCCGTAATCAACCGTATCAATCATGTCGATTAGTGTTGAATGTCTACCGCCTCTTTCACGCAAGAAGTCCGCTGTTTCAAGACCCAAGAGGCTTGCACCTGCTATGAGTACTTTCCTCCCGACTCTTACTTTACCTTCGATAACATCGTGAGCCATTAAAACATTCTCGCCATCAATTCCTTCAATATTCGGTTTTGCTTGAACAGAACCGGTAGCAAGTACGACGACGTCAGGATCATTCTTTTCAACAAGCTCCTTGGTGACTTCTGTATTGAGGATGTATTCTACGCCCGCCTTCTTCCCTTCCTGTATCCAGTAACGGAGAGGTGCGGCAAAAAGAGATTTGGCAGGCGGGTAAGGAGCTATCCTCATCTGGCCACCCATCTTGTCCTGAGCCTCGTAGACTGTGACCTTATGACCGCGTTTAGCTGCGGCATAGGCCGCGTAAAGTCCGCCGGGACCCGAACCGACGATCATAACATCCTTGATATCTTCTTCCGCTACAGGATCAAAGGTGTATTCAGCTTCATGTCCGACCCTCGGATTGACCAAACAGCAGGCGCTAAGATAATCGGGGTCAGTCATATAACCCATACAAGATTGCAGACATTGTACACAAGGAGCAATTTCAGAAATCTTCCCCTCTTTAGTTTTATTGGGAAAGGCTGGCTCTGTCAAGGACTGTCTGGAGATAGAAACAAAGTCTGCCTTTCCAGACGCTATAATATCCTCAGCTATTTCCGGAGTATTAATTCTATTAATGGCTATCACCGGGATACTAACTCCCTGTTTAATCTCTTCGGCATTGTATGCATTAAACCCCATTGGAAGATCTTCCGGAGCCGACATCCAATCAAGCGAAGCATAGGTACACAAGGTAACTTCTATCGCGTCATAACCGGCTTCTTCAAAGTATTTTGCAAATATTTTGCTATCGGAGATAGTCAGGCCGCCCGGCACTTTCTCCTCAGCAGCCAACTTAATGATTACCGGGAAATCGTCGCCACATTTTTTCTTAAT
The DNA here is from genome assembly GCA_012800435.1 of Clostridiaceae bacterium. Taxonomy (GTDB): domain Bacteria; phylum Bacillota; class Clostridia; order Saccharofermentanales; family DTU023; genus UBA4923. The sequence continues at coordinate 53,170 of JAAZJH010000063.1, forward strand.
ATCCTTACAGATTTCACAAGCAAATCTGGCACGATTTTCTAGGGAACCGCCAAATTCATCGAAGCGTTTGTTGGTGAACTGTGATAGGAATTGCTGAACCAAATAGCCGTGTCCAGAATGGATAAGAACCCCATCAAAACCTGATTTTTTAGCCCTGACTGCTGCATCACCAAACAAACGGATGTTGTCCCAGACTTCTTCAGTGGTCAGTTCATGCGGCGTTTCGTCGAAAACAGGGCAAGCTAGCGGCGAAGGCGCAGAAGTATCATGGCCTAAAACAGTCTTAGTATACTGCCGTCCCGGCTGGTGGAGCTGTGGGAATATCAAGGTATCATGGGCATGTACAGCTTCAGTTACTTTTTTCCAATCGGGTATATACTCGTCTAATGCCAGCGACGGTTCAAAAGGAGTACAAAATTCATCATGTTGAACTCTAGTCACCTCGGTGATGATAAGTGCAAAACCGCCTTTGGCTCTTTCTTCGTAGTAGTCGACCGTTCTCTGTGTCGGCTTACCGCTGATTTCAGCGAAACCGACGCCCATCGCTCCCATTACGAAGCGATTCTTTAAAGTCAGTTTACCTATTTTGCCTGGTTTGAAAAGATTGTTAAATTTCATATATCACACTCCTTGCTATAAATTATGTTCTGTTAATTTGACTAAAAATAATAACAGAAACACCTTTAATTATGTGCATTATATCATTATTCAATTGTTTATGTCGTATTTTTACGCAATCTACTTAAATTCTTACCAAGTTAAAGCAGATCCTATTCTTTTCACAATTGATAGGAGAGATCAAATCAATCTGTAGCTGCTCTATCAACTACATCTCTTAAGTCGCATGCACTGGTCAATCCCTTTGTCTCAATTTTTTTGAGTAGCTTAAACAGTAACGTATATGAAACAAAGAGCAGTCAACATGACCATAGAAAGTTATTTGTGTTTTTATCGACAAAAGAAGAAACAGCCGTCGAGCAAGATCTCCTATCGACGGCTGTTCTTTACTTGGCAGGGGAGACAGGATTCGAACCCGCAACCTACGGTTTTGGAGACCGTTGCTCTACCGTTGAGCCACTCCCCTTCGATTTTACGATGTGCAGTCATATCAGTGTTGTGGTAATTTGCCTTCACAATCAACGGCGTTCATGATAACAGAGTTTTGAAACTTATGTCAATCAAAATGAATCCTCTATTCCGCTGATGTACAGAAGAAGAATGTTGTTGCCATTGATAAGGTTCTTAGATTGTCTTTGCAAAGCTCTGGAAGCTCAAATCGGCTGCTAATAGATTCGTGATATACTGAATGCCACGATCATCATGAGGACTTTAAATGGCTTCTGGGAGGTTCCTAATGCATCTTCGAAGGCTTGTTTTACTTCATTCTAACGACCTGCACGGCGATTTTTTCGCGACAGAAACCCATGACAAAATGGTTGGCGGCATGAGTATGCTCTCCGGTTATGTACAGAAAGTGCGTGAAGAGGAGAAGGATCCTGTTCTCTACGTTATTTCTGGAGATATGCTGCAGGGATCCATCATTGATCAAGAATACAAGGGGATCTCGACGATTCTAATCATGAATATGCTGGCGCCGGACGTCGTCACGCTGGGCAATCACGAAACTGATTACGGCTTCGCTCATCTGATGTTCCTAGAACGCTGTGCCCGCTTCCCGATTGTCAACGCCAATTTATACATCAAGCCGACGAAGACCAACCTGTTTCGTTCACACTACATTATGAATGCTGACGGGATCCGCCTTCTCTTTATCGGCATCATTACTGAGTTAGTTATGGACCGTAAAGAACCGTTGATCGGAACTTTCATCAGCGTTGAAGATGCAGCAAATGAAATTGAATACATCTGTAACTGTTATCGCGATGTCGATATTGATCTTACTGTGTTACTGACACATATCGGTTTTGAGGATGATAAAAAGCTCGCCTCGCTGTTACCGAAGGAAATAGGCGTTGACCTAATCATCGGCGGACACAGCCATACAATGTTAGAGGAACCTGAAAAGGTCAATGACATCCTCATCACTCAAGTCGGTACAGGTTCCGACTATATCGGACGTTACGATCTTATCATTAATATGGACACCAATTCAGTCCATGACTTCACTTGGCAGGCAATCCCCATTGATGACTCACACTGCCCTGTCGATCCGGTGATGGATGAGTTATTAAATGACTATCAGAGTGAGATTGACGGAAAATACAACACTGTACTCTGTCGATTCCCTCACGCTTTAGAGCATAAGACACGTTTTCGCGAGACTGAACTGGGAAGCGTGTTTGCCGATATATTCAAATACCAACTCGGTGTCGATATTGCCTTTGTCGCGTCAGGCTCCATCAGAACTCAGAAATTGGGTCCTTTGGTTACGTTAACGGACTTGATGGAGACGTTTCCCTACAACGAGCCAATGATCAGTTTTTCGGTAACGGGAAAAATGTTGGAGGACATGCTCACACACCTGATGCATACGCTGTTCCATGAGGATGGTCATGAGTTCTATCAATGGAGTGCAGAGTTACGTGTTGACGTTTTAGAAGATGGGAGCATCGCCAATATCTCTTATCTTGGTGCACCTTTGGAACCGGAGAAAACTTACAGAATCTCTATGCAGCAGTATCACTACGGGTGCATCGCAAACACGTTTGGAGTCGCACATGATGAGATAGAAGAAACCGGACGTGTTCGTATAGTGAGCACCTCGTCACAAGACAATATCGTTGAATATTTCAGAACACATACTATTCTCAAGCCATTTCGTTGTGACGGCAGAATTCTTCTGAGAAAACCGTTAGTTGTAGAGACTGAGTGAAAGGATAAGCCTTTTAAAGAACGCTATGTTTAACAACAAACCGGCTCATTTCTTTTCATATCTTCGCGGCAAACGCATCGCTGTCATCGGTGCCGGCATCAGTAACCGGCCTCTGATTCGTTGGCTCTGGCCGCATAACGAAAACATCACCGTATTTGACATGATGCGAGAAGATGATCCACGTCTTCTCGCTATTCAAGACGATTTAAGGACGTCGGATTGTCATCCTGATTGGTCAGTGGGAGTTTCCTATCTTAATCGCTTGAAAGGTTTTGATATCATTTTCCGTACTCCAAGAATGAGGCCTGATTTACCTGAACTCGTACGCGAACGCAATCGTGGCGCCTATATCACTTCGGAAATCTCTCTTTTCATTCAGTTGTGTCCTGCGCCAATCTACGCCGTTACTGGTAGTGACGGAAAGACTACGGTCACGACGTTAATTTCCCGCATGCTTGAATCTGCCGATTACCGTGTCTTTACAGGCGGTAACATCGGCACGCCGCTCCTCGATCAGGTTGAATACATTGATGTTACAGATCGTGTCGTACTTGAACTGTCCAGTTTTCAGCTTATGGATATGATTCCTCGCGTCCGGTGTGCACTGATCACCAATGTTACGCCCAATCACCTCGATTTTCACCGTGACTTTCGAGAATATATCGACGCGAAGAAAAACATCTTTCTGAATCAATCACCGACTGAGCGTCTCATTCTCAACGCTCAAGATCCCATATCTTCATCTTTTATTTCGGAAGCTAAAGGCGTCGTACATTTTTTCAACACAAGCCCGCGTGATGATCAGATGTCAGCTTGGGAATCCGATGGCGCCCTTTGGCTCGGCCAGACGAATAAGCCACCGGTATTCCTTTGTCAAAACAAGGATCTTCAAGTACTCGGAGCTTTCAATCGCTTGAACATTCAATCGGCAGCGCTTGCCGTTACGGGAGACGCTCCAATAGAATCGATCCGCACGGCAGCAGTAACATTTACCGGAGTCCGTCATCGCCTCGAACTGATCCGAGAATTGGACGGCGTTCGTTGGTTCAACAGTTCCATCGACAGCTCCCCTACCCGCACTATACATACACTAGAAGCAATGCGCGAACAGGGTGTTCCTCTTGTCCTCATCACGGGCGGACAGGATAAACAGAGCGACTACAACGGACTGGGCTCAGCCATTCGACGATCGGCTCATACAGTCATACTTTCCGGTCAAAACAGCGAGCTCATCCTTGATGACATTGACCAATCAGGTGCAATAGAAGATGCGCTAGTTAAGGATATTGCGATCCACCGCACTGATACATATGAAGAAGCCGTTGCGCTTGCACGATCAGCTGCAATGCCCGGTGATGCTGTATTGCTCTCCCCTTCCGGAACAAGCTTCGATCGCTTTCAAAACTTTGAACATCGTGGCGACGTTTTCCGACAATTCGTTCTTTCACTCTGATCATTTTCTTTTACGATGATTTGACAGGCTGACAAATTGCCGGTCTTCCGTTTACTAATTGCGGATGATTATTTGTTACATTAGATAATGCATTAGACCCTAAAACGACAGAATCACTCATGGAATTCGCCAACTCTTTAATCTAGCATTCGTTTTTTATTCTGACGCTCTCCGACAATTTGACAGCTAAAAGGAGCTTAAAGCAGTAGATGTACGCCATCGAAAATTAGTTAGACGTTAGTCTTTATACATGGGTATAATCAGGCTTCTATTCGTAAGCAGGAAACCGGAAAGGAGAATACGAGGATGCGACGGCAAAACACTTTCTCAAAGCAAAAGAAACGTTCGGGCATGCGACGTGCGAAACCTATTCTTACGTTTGCCGTGATAGTTGTTGCTTCCGCCTGCGTTATTACTTGTACAGCCGTAAAACCGCGCGGCGCTTCATACATATTGGAAACAGATTCAAGAGAAGCAAACTCGACTCCGGTCGATCTCGGATCCTACTCCCCTTCAGAGCCCATTACCAAGCGTGACGTGCCCGTTCACCTTGATGGTGCTGTTGCGCGTCCCGGTGTTTACTATGTGGAAGAAGAGTCCATTTTGGAAGAAGTTATTAAAGCGGCAGGCGGACTTCTTCCCGAAGCAGACGTGACATACATCAACCTCGCTATGAAGATTGACGCCAACATCAAAATATACGTTCCGCGAGCAGATGAACCGTTTGTAGACATTGTCCAGAAAAATGAAAGCATTTCGCCACAAAGAGATCCTATCGTGAACATCAACCGTGCGAATATAAAGGAGCTCGAAACGCTGCCGGGAGTCGGTCCGACCACTGCTGAAGCAATTATTCAATTTAGAGAAGAAAACGGGCCTTTTAAAACCATTGAAGACTTAATGTTGGTGCCGGGGATTAAGGAGGGACGCTTCGAACGGATGAAAGACCGTCTTCATGTGGGATGATCGTCGGAGACGATAAGAATGTAAAAAAAGCCCTGCGGTTAAATCCGCAGGGTAGTAAGTGGTGACTCCGAGGAGAGTCGAACTCCCGTTTTCGCCTTGAGAGGGCGACGTCTTGACCACTTGACCACGGAGCCGTCACAACGAACGAGATTATACCATGACGCCAAAACAGGCGCAAGTTCGTCAGAATCCGGTGTCACTTAACCGCTGACGCTGTGCCTGAAACCCTCTCCAGAGATGCTCAAGATCATAAAATTCGCGTTGCTCAGGCAACATTAAATGAACGACAAAATCGTTATAGTCAAGAAGAATCCAGTTTTTTGAATCCGTGCCTTCGATGCGATTCGGGACGAGAGAGTGCTCTTTTTCCAGTTCGTCCTCGACGGCTTCCATCAAAGACTTGATGTGTAATCCGGATGTAGCGCTCGCAATTACAAAAAGATCAACAAGTGAGGTTTTTCCGGTTACATCAACGATTTCAATGTCTTCCGCTTTTCTTTCTTCAAGGATGCGGCGTGCCGTGTCGGCCGCTTCACGAATATTTTTAAGTGCTTTACTTGCCTCCGGAAGATCTTGAGGCAAAAGCTCAGTTGATAGATCAGATTGGATGTCGATGTCGTTCAAATGGGCCTCCATTCCCCGACCGGCGCATTGTATGCGTCTAGGTCTTTGTAAACTTATCTATATTATACACAGTAACCGGGTTTAATAATCTAAAGTAACCGTGTTTAATAATCTATAAATGTAGTCAAGTCCTAAATGTCGTTGCCCTTAGGATAGTCGATTGCTAAAGCGTTAACCGAGGTCATGATAAGCGGCGATACTCAAGGGATGTGGATTTTTCTCCTTGCGTTTAAGCGCAACAAATGTTTCATCGAGACAGAGGCGCATCGCGCCATTTAAGTCTCCATGAAGCGCGCGGTCTCGAATTGGTTCCAGACGGACAAATGATCTATCATAGCTAATTTTATCGGAAAGATAGAGCACTTTTTCGAGCGATGTCATACTCGGTCGTGCCGTCGAGTGAAAACAGATGGAATCTAAGATATCGGGATCATCGACGCCAAATATCTTCTTTGCCAGCATTGCTCCTGCAGGTCCATGCAGGATGTTTTTGCTAAGAGATGACGCCCAAAGAGCACTATCGTTCATTTTTAAACAGGATGAGGACTCCATTTGAACGGAACATGAACATCCATCATCTTTGCCGTACACAACTTCAGTCCTAGTGGTCTGAAAAGTTGAGTTTGTATTTTTTTCGTTTTCAAAAGATGGATCTTTGACGATCTTTGCTGCATTCTTCGCAAAAGGATGATTCGTTAAATAACCTTCAGCCAGAAAGCGGCGTTCTTTTGCCGGAAGATTTTTCGCGGCATCATGTAATAGACCGGCAACAAACGCCTTTTCAATGTCCACACCGTTTGCAAGCGCTAGACGCGCCGCGTACTGCGCGACTGAGACCGCATGAAGACGTTGCTTTTGTGTGTAATAGCGCCAAGCGACTTGTTCTGCGCTGCGAACACGGTTCCATGCTTCTTGAGTAAGTGCGTCGTATTCATCTTGAAAATTATAGATGCGATAGGTGTTGATCAGGTCAACTACCTTATCCGGACAGTCGCCATAAACGCTTTTCCCCTGCTGAAGAGCCGTCCGCAAGTTGCTCGATGAAAGGGATGAAGGAGGCATATTGAAGAACACGACACGGGCATCATCGTCTTGTCGATAGCGTTCCGCTAACTCGCGCATCTTCTCCATGTTGTCATCTCCCCGGCGAGCAACGGCAAACACAACCTTGCGCGCGAGCTCTTTATAACGATACCAACTCGGAAGTGCTTCAAATGAGTCTGAGCCAATCACCAGATAAAGCGGATCGGGCATGATCTTATTAAAAAGATGGGTCACAGTATCGAAGGTATAGCTGATAGCAGGTGTCTTAATTTCTTCATCGGATACTAGGACTTTAGGAACACCCAAAACTCCGCGTACAGACATTTCATAACGAAAAGCCGCCATTCGCATTCGTGTTGTTTTATGCGGAGCCCAACCGAGCGGCATAACCAAGAGCACCTCAACAGGAAGCGCATCAATAGCGCTCTTTGCAAGCATGCGATGAGCGTTGTGAAAGGGATCAAACGATCCGCCCATCAGTGCGATCGGCTGCTCTTTGAAACTTTCAAGCGGGTCTACATGAGATTTCTTGATATCCATCAGTTTTTCTTCAATGCTTGTTCATCTTCTGTTTCACGCCTTTGAGCATCGATCATCAGCCACGCGTTGATGAATCCGTCGATATCGCCGTCCATTACGCCGTCTACATCACTCGTTTCGAAGTCTGTTCGGTGGTCTCGCACCATCGTATAGGGGCAAAAAACATACGAGCGAATTTGGCTTCCCCAAGCATTGTCGACGACGTCGCCTTTTAAGTCCTCAATGCGCTCAAGCTGGCGCTGCTGTGCGATCTGGTACAGCTTCGAGGTAAGAATGGACATCGCCGTGGCTCGATTTTGGATCTGAGATCGTTCATTCTGACATGTAACGACGATACCTGTCGGCAGATGCGTGATGCGAACCGCGGAACTTGTTTTGTTGACGTGCTGTCCTCCTGCTCCGGATGCACGATATGTATCGACTTTCAGATCGTCGGGATCGATATTGATTTCAATTGTTTCATCGAATTCAGGTAACACTTCACAGGACGCGAATGAAGTGTGTCTTCGTCCGGAAGAATCAAATGGTGAAATGCGGACAAGCCTATGGACACCGTGTTCGCTTCGGAGGTATCCGTACGCATTTTCTCCTGATACACGGAAAGACAATGATTTTAGACCCGCTTCGTCGCCATCGACAAAATCGAGTACTTGAAATTCAAAATCACGCTTTTCTGCCCAACGCATATACATACGGCTTAACATTTCCGCCCAATCCTGAGCTTCCGTGCCGCCTGCACCGGCATGGAGGGTAACGAGCGCATTCATGCGATCATGTTCACCATTGAGCAACGTCTCAAGGCGAAGCCGCTCAAAACTTTGATTCCACACATGCAGCCCTTTTTCAGCTTCTTGAAGTGCTTCTGAATCTCCCTCCTCTTCCGCAAGTTCAAGAAGCACTTCAAGATCTTCGATGTCATTTCCAAGTTGGCGGAATTGATCTGCTTTTTTCGTAAGATAAGCAATCCGCTTTTGTACGATTTGCGCGCGGTCCGGATCATTCCAGAAATTTGGGCTTGCAGATTCTTCTGTTAAACGCTTTATTTCATCTTTATCTTGGCCAAGACGAAGTGATTCTTCAAGCGGCGGTAAACGCTTAATATAGTTCTCTATATCGCTTTTCAATTCTTCAATCGCTATCATAATGAGTTCCAATTCTGTCTAAAGGCTGTGCGCTGCGCCTGCAATAAGTGCTAAAACAAGCACATGGCATCAAAGGTATTATAAGTTAAATACAAAGGGATACAAGGCAAAACGCCTCGTCATTGCTCATCCATACGATCTTGAAAAGCCGGACTTTCCTTGTAATAGGCAAGACGAAATGTAATGCCTGCCATACGTCCAAACGACAAAGTCTTCAAGGCGAAGAAAAACGCGCGGATTAAGCCATCCACTGTCGCTTTTGATCCCATTATCAGCAACAGGACGTTTTCACCAAAATTAAGAACTGACCTCAAAAAAAAGAAAGATACAAAAATTGCAAACTTCATACCGCCAGTCAGTGCGGCACTTGATTCAAGAGAGGACGGGATATTTTTTTCATCAAAAATCAATACAAATACAGACATGGAAAACGTAGAGGCCACGATATAGAACGGAACACGATAAAGCGGAAGAGAAAGAACGTAGATGATCAAAGTTGATGCGACAATCAACAATAAGGACGGGAATGCGCGCGTCGCTGCCCGTAAAGGAGAAACATTCTCTTTTAAGGTAAAAAGCGGTAAATCTATAATCAGCGGGTTTCTTCTAAATATGACTTGATCATCAGCTAATGTATCTTCTTTTAGAGGACGCATTGGCTCTGTCAACCAATGAAGCGCGTATAAAAGCATGAAAAAGAGAGCTATAACAAAAAGCCCCGTCTCCTTCAAAAGAGCGATTACCCATGCGTTTGGCGGAAATGGGAACGCTGTTTGTGTTACAGTAAAACGCATGATTTTCTGCTGAAAATCGAAGATCGCCTGCGTATCATATTCTGTAAGATAAACAGCCGACGCAAGCGCAAACAGAATCAGAAACCATCTGTGCACACGTCGTTTATCCGACAAATGATCAATTTTCAATGCTTCAAAAACGGCCATGTTTTACGTTATACAGCTCCTATTCATAGCGAGGTAAACCGTGTTTAATCGTCTCAATCCACGGGATAGCGTAACACAAACATCGACAATCTGTCATCTGTTTGGTACTGCGTTGAAAAAGTCAGCTCTTAGGCGTGATAATCTGTATGACGCCGCGTATCAAGGAAAGTTTATTGACCAATTCGTTAACATCATCCTGACCTAAGTCTATCTGAAAAGTCACCAAAGCGTGTACGAGACCGTTCATCGGCAGTCCCTGCTGAAATGACAATATCGACGCGCCCGATTCGAAAAAGGCATCTAAGCAACGCTGTACAATTCGATCGGTACTTTCCGTGACGAGAAGCAATGTCATGACCGGTTTGTCAGTGAAAGATATTGGATCTCGAACCGCCGTCCTGTATTTATAGTACGCGCTTCGACTGATGCCTGCATCGCGAACTGCTTCACTTACCGTCGTCGAATGACTTGTGTCAAGGCGGCGTTTGACGTCCATAACTTTGAGAAAGACGTCCGGAAGCACATCCTCGCGCACCAGATAAAAGTTCTCTTTTTTGTCCTTTAAGGTTTTACGTTTTGCCATGCCGTGCTCCTTCTTGTGGAGTGAGACCGATATCGATAAAAAAAGCATTTAGCGCTCTGCCACGATGACTGACGGCATTTTTCTCCTCTTCGGAAAACTCTGCCAACGTTCGTGATTGACCTTCCGGGATAAATATGGGATCGTAACCAAAACCTTCTGTCCCGGACGGTTTTTCAGCGATTTTACCTGCCAATTTCCCGCGGTACAGACGTTCCTCTCCTGAAGAGAAAATGACAGCGATTGAGCACAGAAACGCAGCATCTCTATGTGATTCGTATCTGAGCTCATGAAGTATTTTGTCCATCCGATCATGATCTGTCGCCAACAATCCCGCAAATCGAGAAGAATAAATCCCGGGCGCGCCCTCAAGTGCATCAATGACCAAGCCGGAGTCATCAGACAATACCATATCTCTCGTAATCGAGTACACTGACCTTGCCTTGCATAGCGCGTTTTCATCAAACGATGATCCTTTTTCTTCAATATCGATAGCAAGATCCGCATCAGTCAGGCTTCTGAACACAACAGGATAACCCGCCGCCATAGCACGGAATTCACGTACCTTAAAAGCATTGTGGGTCGCGATTAAAATGGAAAGAGGTGCTATATTTCCTTTTTCATCTATGCGATTCGTCGTGATCATTATTGTAGATTCTCCTATCGAAGAAAAAGCGAGTTCATAGCGCCAAAAAATCGGCGATCGCAAAGGCGGCCTTTTGTATCGTCTCTTCCTTAAATGGTGACGGATATCCTGCTCTTATAAGGCGAGCTAAAGGACTGCTCCCTTCCTGCGCTTTCAAAAGACGAGCATAATATCCTTCCAGGTGAATATGATTTCTTCCGAAAGGCAGTGTACCCAACACTGCGACAAGGGCGAGAGCTCGAACAATGCCTGTAAGCGGTCCGTTCAAGAATGCTGGTGCCAATAGCCACAGATCATGAATAGGCAAAAGTGACGACACTTCTCCAAAAATACCGGGAAGCGCGTAACGATGAGCAATTTCAGACCAGACTTGTTCAAATACTGCCGCGTCAGAAACAGGAGAATTCGTCAGATAGTCATCCATTTCATCAAGTGCCGTCAGAAACAAAAGCTCAAAGGCAAAATTCGTCACAAGATACTGCTGTGCATATTCTGCCATCGGACCGTAAAAAAGACGCCATGCTCGTTGAGATAGAAAGGAAAACGAATATCCTGCAACACTCGCTGTCAATGATGTGGAAGGGATAGACACTGAAGTTCGGGTAGAGCTTTCGGCTGAGGCGCTATCTTTCTGGTAGAGGGCGTGATTAAGGACAGAGAAAAGCTCAGAAGAGACTGAATCGACGGGATAAGGATCTAACATCAGGGCGCCTGACATGTAGAACAATGTATGGGCGAAATACTCTTGAGGAATGTTCGTTAGCGCGAGAAAGAAATTTGAAGGATCAACAATGGGAGCGACGACGACACTCGGTGCTTCGCTGTGGGCTACAGGTGATCTATCGGCATTTAGGACATTCAACTTAATCATTCCGTCGCGTGCCATTTTCTCAAATCGAGGCACACGCGTCGAAAGAAGATGCCTCATGATGCTGAGCCACGTATTCTCAAGAGACTCTTCTTCCATGTGAAGACGCGGCGATCCGAAGTTAGCGGGATAAAGAAAATCCCAGGGCTCCATCACCTCGAGTTCTAAACGCTTCTGATGAAGCATGTTTATCGGTGTAATAAGCGGTGTAACATGTCGGCGAACCGCGTCTCTAAAAGCAGGCATGTAAGATCGAAAAGCATCTGTCTGCCGATAGCGTCTCACAGCGTATTCACCGTAATGTTGATAGCCGGCCGTTTCCGCTATTGAGCGTCGAAGCGCGTGCAGTGCCGCGAACCGAGACGCCATCTCGTCACGCCTTGCCTCAAAACGTGTCACGAGTGTACTCCAGGCGCGTTCGCGACGTTCGCGTGAATCGGACTGCAAAAGCAAACGTACTTCACCAGAAGGAAAAGCGGGCAATACAGTTGAAAGAGAGAGAGCGTAGAAAGAACGTATTTGCTGAGAAACAAGTTCTGTCTCTTGTGTCAGATGTGACGACAGCGCAGGCGCGTAACAACGGGAAAGCCTTCGGGCAGCGCGAACTCCGGATTCACCTAAAAGTTCAACTTGCTCACGAGAACGAGTTGACACGAGCCATTGCGAGAAGAATGCCGACAACGCCATCGTCCATTGCAGTTCAAGCGCGGGAAGGTCTTCCGGCTTAGCGAAGACGCCGCTTAAGGAACGCTCATTAAATCGGTTAGCAGAAGATCGGCCTAATGCATTGATTGTATCTTTCCACGCATCGAGCACTATAAGGAGACATCGTTTGCGTTCTTTGCGGGTGAAAGAAAATTTTAGCGATTTGCGCGCATGTTCGACGGCGCTGCAAGAGCGTTCGACCACTTCAGCAGATAATAATTGTTCATCCCTGTGTTCCATTTACCTGATTGAATCGTATTTACATCCGATCCACCGGTTCAATGCCGGCGATCCGAAGTCCCGCTTTAAGGGTGCGCTCCACTGCTTGTACAAGAGCAAGGCGTGCGACAACCAGTGCCGTATCGTCAGTTCGCAGTATCGGCGTACTGTGATAAAACGTGTTGAAAGCTCGCGCCAATTGCATCAGACGACGTAACATCATGGAAGGTTCATAATGAGCGCGAGCTGCAGCAAGCGATTCAGGAAAAAGTACAATCTCCTTGAGCACCCTTTGCTCATCGTCTCCAATGAGCAAGGCTGCGTCTTCAAAACCGCGTTCTTCAAGACGCTTCAAAACGAAAGGTTCGGCTTTTCGCAACAGGCTGACACATCGCGTCACTGTATAGAGAAGGTAGGGTGCTGTGTCCCCTTCGTAATCCAGAATATCCTCCCACGAAAAAAGGATGTCGCGTTCGCGACCGCTGGCAAGGTATGTATAGCGTACCGCGCCGACACCGATTCTCTCAGCAATCTCATCGATTTCAGCATCACCTAAATCAGGATGACTTTCTTTAACGATCGCTCTTGCGTGCGCGACACCTGCGTCAAGCAGCTCATCCAAAAGAACGATATTCCCCTTTCGTGTTGAAAAGACGCCGTCTGCAAAGCGAACCGTGCCGAAGGCGACATGAACATTGCGCTCCGGATTGGGCATCCCGAGTTTTTCCATAACGGCAAAAATCTGATTGAAATGATTGATCTGCGGAATACCTACGACATAGATATTTCGAAAAAAGTTCCACATCCGATCACGATACAAGACGGCGGCAATATCGCGTGTCGCATAGATCGTGGAGCCGTCGTTCTTCAGGATGAGACAGGGATTCAGGCCATGGTCTTCGAGGTCAACTATCTGTGCGCCTTCGCTCTCTACAAGCAGTCTCTTTTCAGATAGAAGATCGACAACTTCAGACGTCATTTTGGCATAAAAACTTTCACCGTTCATATTGTCAAAATGAATATTGACGCGTTCGTAAGTGTCATTGAATTCATCAAGGCTGACTCTGCGGAATTGATGCCACAAAGTCATTTCCTCCTCCGATCCCTGTTCAAGCCGAGTAAAAGCTTGTCGTGCCTCGTCCTCAAGATCAGGCAGCAATTCGACCTCGTCATGAAATTTAACGTAAATACGCGTTAATTCGCTAATTGGCGCCTCTTTAAGCGCTTCGGGATTACCCCAGCGTTTCCAGGCAACGATTAATTTTCCAAATTGGGTTCCATAATCGCCCAAATGGTTGAAACGTTCTACGTTGTAACCGGCATATTCATAAAGATTGGCGATTGCTTCGCCAAGAAATGTCGAAAAACCATGACCGACATGAAACGGTTTAGCAATATTGGGCGAAGAATACTCAACAATGACGGTTTTTCCTTTTCCTTCTTCGCTCGCTCCGGGCCGATTACCCGCTAAAATCGATGCGCGGATAACCTCTTCGGCAAATGTATCACGACGGAGGAAAAAGTTAAGATAGGCGCCAACCGCATCGACTCGATCCACAACTTTGGCTAAAGGATCTGATGGATTAGCAAGGCGATGATCTATATTTTCTTTTAGATCACCGGCGATAAGTGCAGGTGCCTTTCGCAACGTTTTCGCCAGTTGAAAACATGGAAAAGCGATGTCCCCCATCGCAGGCTGAGGCGGCTGTGTGAAAAGCGCTTTAACATCATCCGAGGAGATGCCAACGGCTTCCGACAGCGCTTTAGCAATATGGTCTTTCATTTGGATCAAATCTTGATCTCCTTTTTATTTGATCGATGTATCAAAAAGCGGACGCGGGTAGACACCATCCTCAGCGAACTGAGAAAGCGCATTGGCAACACGCGCCTGATCTTCCCTAAACGTAACGCCGAACCAGCGGTCTCGAACCGGCATTAAATGGACATCCGCTTTACCGTTAACATAGGCATCGCCAACAATTTCAGGAAGAAGATATTCCGCTCTCATGTTGCGTTGCGTCTCCTCTCGATTAAGAAACGTCGGAAATCCTTCACGGAGGAGTTCCATAAAAGATAATGGAAATCCCCAGAAATTCATGGAAACAAGCCGATCTCCATCTAGATTATTCCACGTTTTTCCTTCATCCGTTGAAAAACGCCCACCATCTTCAGTACGCTCTATTTTCTTGATTTCGCGGATACCTGCAAATCGCCCCTCCTCATCTAAAGTAAGGACACCGCGTGACACTTCTCCATATTCGGAAAGTGTGCGGCGAAGGCGCCAAGTGCACATGCCGTAAAGCGGTTTCTTATCGTCATCTCTTTTTGTTGAAAGGAAGTCGTACATCAGTCGATAGGACTCTTTGCCATAGTAATCGTCGGCATTGATCACAGCAAAAGGACCACGGAGGACATCTCGCGCCGCAAGCACGGCATGTCCGGTTCCCCATGGTCTCTCACGATTAGCAGGTCTTTTATAGCCCTCCGGAAGATCGTCGGCATCCTGAAATACACAACGCCAATTAACTAGGCTGTCGAGTTTCGGAGCCATAAGAGCCATAAATGCTTCAGCAAATTCCTCTCGTATAATAAAAACAATCTCACCAAACCCGGCTTTTATAGCGTCGTAGACAGAATAATCCATGAGAATTTCGCCATTAGGACCCACTGCATCGAGTTGTTTTAATCCGCCATAGCGTGACCCCATTCCGGCAGCAAGCACCACTAGTACCGGTTTTGCCATTGACATGTTGTTCTCCTTTCGTGTTGCATAATCAGATCAAAAAACGCTTAGCATTATCGATGCTGAACGTGTCTTCATCATATCACGTTAAGCGATCTTAGGTATGCTAAGATAAATACAGCGCTGGCGCTAACTTAATGTAGCGCTTCCTCTCAAAATTTTGACGATTTATGATAAAGGATTTTAAGATATGGCCAATAACCCTAGAAAAAGTAGCGATGTCCGACTAGCCGTTTTAATAGACTCGGACAATGTTCCTCCGCATCATGTTCGCGGCATGATGGAGGAGATTGCCCGCTACGGCACACCGACCATTAAACGCATTTACGGCGATTTCACGCGTCCGAACCTTGCGCAGTGGAAAGCGCAACTCCTTGATTACGCCATCAGTCCCATCCAGCAATTCAGCTATACGACCGGAAGGAACGCTACTGACTCCGCGATGATTATAGACGCGATGGATATTCTTTATGCTGACAAGGTGGACGGTTTTGTTCTTGTCTCCAGCGATAGCGATTTTACAAAATTAGCCACCCGCCTGCGAGAGGCAGGTAAGATTGTCTACGGTCTGGGTGAAATGAAAACACCTAACGCTTTTATTGCCGCTTGTGACCGTTTTATCTATCTGGAAATCATCGGTCAGGATGATGACGAATCAGACAATGAAGCTAAAGATGATAAATCTGCCACCCGTACCCCACTTCGATCAACGCGTCTTACACGGAGCACAACACCTGGAGACAGCATTGGCACCAAAGCCGCGAGCAAAACGCAAGATGCCGCTAAAGGTAAGCGTGAACAGCGAGTAAAAGAACGCGGTATCCGCAAAATTGATCGCGATTTAATCAAATTGATCGATTCTTCCATCCGAGACGTCGAAGATGAAGACGGCTGGGCTTTCCTCGCTGAAGTGGGCAATATGATAGTCAAGAAGCAGCCGTCTTTCGATTCGCGAAACTACGGCTATGACAAATTGACCGCATTAGTGCAATCCATTGGACGATACGATATTCAGATGCGCGATACCGGTAATCCGAATGTTAAGCTAGTGTATCTCCGCGTTAAAAAGAACCAAAAGTCATAGACATAAATCCGCTGAAATGCATTACGTGTCGCGGCTGGAAAGCTTGGCAATGATGCGCGTCATCCATGAAATGGGAATAAGACGAGAGATAATGTGAATTGCTTTCCCCCAGCCGCCCGTGACGATGAGTCTCCGTCCTCGTTCTACTGCCTCCAATGTCTTTTGCACTACTACATCAGGATCTTCAATCGATAATCTTTTATAAGATTTTTGAAATGCTTCTTTTTCCTCGGAAGTAAAAAAGTCCGTCATCATGGGATTGGGGCATGTGACGGCAACATGAATGCCTCTTGGTCGCAACTCTTCGGACAACGCGCGCGCAAAAGACAATATCATCGATTTCGAGGCAGCATACGAAGCAAATCCGGGTTGCGGCAAGAACGCCGCAACAGAAGATGTAAAAAGCAGTCGGCTTGCCTGCTCCATCCAAGGAAGAGCTAATGATGTCAGCAAGAGAGGCGCACGTACATTCAGGTCACAAAGCGATTTATGCGCATCGAAGGATTCGTTTTCAAAATTACCTGCCCTTCCCTCACCTGCATTATTGACGAGATAGCGGATGACCGGTCGCTCTTTTTCAAGAATTGCGTTTAGTTTGGTAAAGCTTTCAGGTAATGTCAGATCAAGAGGCAGCAACCGGACATCTCTATTCAATGTCGCTGCTGTTTCTTCTAAAGTATCCTTATGACGTGCGATTAGCCAGAAAACAGCTGTTTGAGGGAGACGTTCATCGAGAGCAACCGCAAATGCGCGTCCGAGTCCGGATGAAGCTCCCGTGATAATCACTACCGATTTTTGTTCTTGCGGATTATTTTCAACATTGTTTTTCTGAAGCGCATTCATCCAGGATGTCAGCCTTTCTTCGTGTGATTTGTTGGGGTGCGACGGATTATTTTAGGTCGCGAATTTTGAAAAATCGTTTGTAATCACCGCTATTTATCATAGCATGACATATGAAGGTCTATGTACGTACATCCTCCTTGCCCTGCAAAGTATCGTAAAAAAGGATTACGACGAATACTTACTGATTAAATTCCCAGTATTAAATCACGAGCGGTCTTTTTAAACACAGTTCGATGATAATGACGATTTATAATTATCACAATACACCAGCTTTTACGTAAACGTTATATTACAGTATAATGACTCAAGGAATCCCATTCTTTCGCATTTGCGATGCGGGTTATTTGAACTGATATGATGCCGGAGGCAAAACCATGGCTAGAACTTTAGCGATAGGCTTGACTGAATCAGGAA
>JAAZJH010000078.1 GCA_012800435.1 Clostridiaceae bacterium
CACAAAAAAAATCGGTAATAATAAAATTACCATATTTACTTTTTTCTTATATAGTGAGATGCTATTTTGCATTATTCTGTAATTACTCCTGCAATTACTCCTACAGTCACTTCTGCAGTTACTTCTGCAGTTACTTCTAAAGTAACTTCTAAAGTAACTTCTACAATTATTTTCATCCTGCAATTCCCGAAATTATCTCCTTTGTGAACTAAAATTCAATTATTTTTTTTATTGTACCATAATGTCAAATATAATCCAATCCCGAACTACTACACTTCCATTTTTGATATTGATACTTCGTAAGCTGTTTTTGTTACTGCTTCACCGGATGAATATTTCTTCTGGTATTCTCTGCTTTGTATTCTACCCCATAATTTTATATTATCACCTACAAACAGGTTCTGAGAATATCTGGCATTTCTTCCCCATGCGATACATGGGATATAGTCAGATTTATTATATGGTCTGTTGACTGCTAATAGCAAGTCGGTTATTTCTCGTCCAAAAGGTGTAGTCCTATATATAGGTTTCTTACATATGTATCCGTTTAAATAGATTTGGTTAGGGTTTTTTATTTTGCTCTCATCCTCCAAAAATTCTATTTCTCTTGCAAATACAGTAAGGAGCAATCTATTTCCTTCTCTTCCATAATTATTATAAGATCTGAATTGCCCTTCTATTTCTAGAATGCATCCTTTACTTAATTCATCCTTACTAACTAAACGCTCTGATATTGTTATGGGGATTTTGTCATTACTATCGCTGAGTCTTGGAACTTCAAGCACAAAAGAGTAAAAACCTTCTCCATATACTTCATGGCTATATTCCAATCCTGAAATAACTTTGCCGGCGATGGTAACTAAATTGTTTTCAATGAGGTTCCCAACCATTTGCCCCCTCACTCTCCTCTCTTTTTCTCATGTACATACATAATTTTTTCTATTGTATTAGTATTCATAGAGGAATAGTTTTAGAAGCAATTTCCATTAAAATTCTTACATAGATTGCCCTCCTCTATCGTTAAGTTATATTATATTACATATATTTTACATTGAAAACCCATTTAACAGAGAGTAATTAAAAGATTTGATTTATATATAACTCAATTATAACTCAATTTATATCAACAGTGCAATAATTAGACAGATTTAGTTCTATTCCACAGGCAACAGCAAATGCTACTGCACCAAGGGCTCCATAAATATCCGTTTTATCTTTCCCCGCATCAATTCGATATTCTTGAGGACTAATTGTTTTACCGTTTAATGCCTTTACTGTCTTTTGTTGATATAACATAAAACCTTTATCAAACATTGTATCACCAATACTAGATGTGGTTATATTAGATTTTGAATTGAAACCGTAAGTCACAGTATCAAAATTAAAACCCTTAAATTCTTCTAAAAAAAGATGTGCCTCCATAAAATCTTCATTTATAATCAATACTCCTTTTTCGTTAAGTAATGATAATAGTTTCTTCATTTGAGTTTTATATTTGGATAAAATCTCACCTCTATAATTATGCATGGTATATAATATAATATCCAATTGTAAGTAATTAAATATTTCATAATCTATATCATTGATATCAATTTTTAGTATTAAAATATCTGTACCATTATTTTTAATCTCATATAAATATTTTTTAATTTTATCCGTACCTAATTCAATTAAGTTTTTACAGTTAATAATACTTATTTTTTTGTTATATGCAGCCAATATGATATTAATTAGATTAGCAGCCTGCGTCTCATATTCTTCAAGGCTGATTAGTCCTGTTATCATCATTAGCAAAACCCCATTTCTTACGCACTTCTTTAATAAATTCACTAAATCAAATATACTAAATCGTTACATGATTTGTGTTAATGCAAATAGAGAATCAGGCAGTTTATATAATGTGCATTTTTTACTGATTTTATGTATTACTTCCTCCTCCTTTGCTTTCCTTCATGATCAATATGATAGTTTTCTCTTATTATTAATTCTGATACCGGTAAGAAACTATAGCCATCTTTTTTCAAAGATTCAATAATGGTAGGCAAAAGATTAGCAGTGTGAGGTGTATCGTTATGGAATAATATAATAGAACCGGGTTTTATTCGTTTGGTTATGCGGTTTAGTATTTCCTCTTGGCTAATACCCGGCTTCCAATCTAAACTGTCCAAATCCCATTGAATTACATAGTGGTTTAGCTTCTTAGCAGTTCTTATTACATTATTGTTGTAGTCTCCGTATGGTGCTCTGAATAAATCAACTTTATTACCGGTTATCTCTTCCAGCTTTTGGCTGCATAGAAGGATTTCCTCTTCTATTCTGTCTTTGTCTAACACTCCCATTCTAAGGTGGGAATAAGAATGATTTGCTATATCATGTCCTTTATCAGCAATCATTTTAACATATTGGGGGGTTTTCTCTGCCCATTGCCCAACAATGAAAAATGTCGCTTTTACATCCTCGGTTTCCAATGCTTCAAGTATCTGGGGAATATCATCTGCACCCCATGCACAATCGAAGGTGATTGATGCTTCCTTTTCTTTACACTCAACTGAATATATGGGAATCTCACGTTTCTGAGCAAGCACCTCGAATGAGTCTGTCCCGGTAATACCCCATACGGCAGCCAATATTATTAATGCAATTGTTATGATAGCAAAAACAACTATCGTTTTTAGTTTAATAATATAGATTTTCATTTTATCAACTCCAATAAAAATAGTACCGGTAATATATATATTTCCCTACTGATACTATATGCATGAATATATGCTTGGGTTTGATGCATTTGAGAAGTTAAACTAATTCCGGGCGGTTATGATACTACATTTTAGAATCATCCACAACTTGTTCTTTTTCAAACAAAGCTCCAAAGAACAGCCCCGATATTGTAATTTCACTTAACGTCTTGCACTCAAGATGTGCCTGAGCTTACAGGACTGCCGGAAACCTTAGATAGCTCTTATCTTGGTTTCTGGCTGACCAACTCGGTTAGCGTGCGGCATGTGGTGTGATGTCAGGATACTGGGTTCAAGAACCTCAAACCTTGGACACAAACCATGCATACCCCTGCATTGAGTGCATTGTTACATGATGGACCGGATCTCGCCAAGCCATAAGCAGACACGGATGTCTGCTCCTTTGGCAAAAACTATCTCATAACACGTTTTTCCATTTTTTAAAATTTACTTGTTTACATTCACATTAATTGTGTTATAATATAAATAAGGATGGCGACGCTTGTTGCTGTCAGGTTTAATGATGAGATATTATTTTAAACGGTTTTTTATGACCGTTTTTTTCTTTGCTTTTCAGGTTGTGGTTGAAGCAGCTTTCCAGAAATTACTCTGACAGCTACCCCTACTACTATAGGTATGAATATGTATTTCATACACAAGACTATAAAATAGCCTATATTCGTGTATAAATCTTTATTCATATCGACCACCCCCTTCCTTTGTGAATTCCCTGCAGCAACTATAACGTCGCCATCCTCATGTGTGGGAATATAAAGGAAGTAACCTTAAAGCTAATCACTCATCTCAAACCTGATTGTTTATCACCTGTCCATCGTACCATATGCAATTAATATTTGCAATATATTCCAGAACGTTTGTTTATCCTTATTTAATGCCGTTCTATGATTTTCTACAAAGAACCACCAAAGAACACCCGCGACACGATGTCGCGGCAATACCCAGTCTTTCATGTAACGTCTAGCACTCAAGATGCGCTTAAGCTTACAGGTCAGTCGGAGACCTTAGATAGCTCTTATCTTGGTTTCTGGCCGACCGACTCGGTTAGCGAAGGCAATTTGGTGTGCTCAATGGACATCAGTTACAGGAACTATTATCTTTGAACTCAATCCTTGCACACCTTTAC
>JAAZJH010000064.1 GCA_012800435.1 Clostridiaceae bacterium
AGATCCGATGTGGGTCAATATAAAAGATGACTTGTTTGAGCATATTGACGGAAAAAGGTCACTGATCAAAAAACCCGATCCGAATGGGAAATTTGATGGGCACATTATTTTCCCTAGACTGAAATCTACTCGTACTGAAGACTTGTCTTATGAGAAAAATTAGCAGATCCGCAGACAATAAAGCCCATAGCCAAGCAATAATTAATTTAGCTAGCTAGGTAAAAAAACGACTTGAAAGCGCTGAAATAACAGCGTTAGAAGGGTTTTGTTGTCGTACAGAAACTGTAAATAATACTTACGGTAAGATTATAAATGTTGCAAGGTATGTAACAGGCTAAGTTGCAGAGGGTGGCACTTATACTATAGATACATTGCCTAGAAGGTAATACACATTCATTCTAAAACGAAAACGACAGACCTAACAGATTAAAGATATCTTTGACAGACTCATGCTTTCTTATCCGCTACGCACTCATCCTTTAACCTCATACTTCTCTCTCGTTCGTACAACCTCACCGTCTGCGCCGTACACGTTCTTAACGACAGGCTCGACGACTAACCGATACCCAAGCACCCTCAGCATCTCCTCAAACACCGCAACACTCATCAGACGCTGACCGTTTAGTCTCGCCCAAATTGTGTTTCGGTCAACACCCAACATGTGAGCCAACGCCGGGGTGTTCACATCTTCAGCCACCATAATTTCTTTCAAAATCTCAACTTCGCCTATCGTGCCAATATAATCACTACGACCACTGTAATCATCTGCGTGATTGGTATTCTTCTCATTCATTTCAAACACATCATGATGCGTTTTAGTAAGAGATGATCCGAGACCGAGATCATTATCTACTCTTCCTCCAACCTCAAATTTCTTCCGTATTCTAACAATCTCACCGTCCGTGCCGTACACATACTTAACCATGGGCTCAACAATCAGCCTATATCCAAGAGCCCTCAGCATCTCATCATACAGTGCAACGCTGATCCGACGTTGACCATTTAACCGCGCCCAAATTGTGTTACGGTCAACACCGATCATACGAGCCAGTGCCGGGTTGTTCACATTCTCAGCAACCATGATATTTTTCAAAATCTCAGCCTCGTCCACTGTGCCAATATATTTACCGCGACCACCGCAATCATCTGCGTAATCGGTGTTCTTCTCATTCATTTCAAACACATCATGATGCGTTCTATTAAAAAATGATCCGAGACTGAGATCATTATCTATTTTTCCTCCAACCTCAAACTTCTCCCGTACTCTTACAATCTCACCGTCCGTGCCATGTACGTTCTTGATTCTTGGCTCTACAACCACTCTGTAACTCAATGCAAGAGCCATTTCAACCAACATCGGTACACTCATCCGCCTCTGGCTGTTCAACCTCTGCCACACTGAGTTACGGTCAATACCGATCATGCGAGCCAGTGCCGGGTTGTTCACACCCTCAGCAACCATGATCGCCTTAATAATCTCTTGCTCGTTCACAACACCAACCGCACTAGTTCGATCAGTACCGTCATGGCTAATTTTGCCACCACGATCCATGCACTCTTCACCATTAGTTCCAGCTATGCCAACATCTGTTCCATTCTTGTCCATCGTCACATGCTCCCTATCCAGTCCGACACAACACGCATTATCTATGCACAGTATATCTCTCAATATCCGAACTTGGGTGACTTATATAATCTGCTGTAACCCCTTGTTTCTACGCTGATTGTATCCTCTACTACCATTGGGTACGATTCTAAGTGGTGCAAATATGGCGCAAAACCATATTGCAAAATCAGAATTCCAGAAAAAATAAAACCCTTGTAACCTTAAAATCACAGGGGATATACAATGGTGATCCGCTGATGGATTGAGTTCTAGACTCCCTGATTAAAAGTCAGGCCGGCCATTACTGTGTTGAGGAAGGTTTTCCTTCTTAAGGACGCTAGCATGTCATTCAATAGTCGTTTGCTGGAGACAAACTGGGGAAGGCTAAAGGCAGAGGATTTCCGTATACGATGCTTCCATCTTAGTTTTGGGCTTTTTGCACGAGATTTTGATACATCTTCATAAGCTCTGCCACACACTCAGCACTGGTCATTGCTCTCCAGTTAAAACCGTACGCTTGCATGACAGCTATATCGTTAACTAAATGAGCTCTACGCAACTCGCGTGGCATGGATCGTTCATCATAAAGATCGGCTAAACTGGCATCGGGATAGAGTTCGCGTGCTTTGAGTATCATTTCGGCAGTTCTCTTGATTTTTGCTCTTTGTTCTTCTGAAGGAGACGGCCAAGGGAAATTGTTGTAGACAATCTTTGCAGAATAACGGTATCGCATTTCTAAGCGACCGGCAATCGCTCTCATCCATGCCATATGAACATTGGAGGTTAATATCCCAAACTCATAACTCGTTGCTTGAGGCATGATTAAAACTAAATTTGATGCCAAAGTTCCCTGCTCCATAAAACCAATTGGGATATATCTTCTCTTTTCAGATGAAGCACTTGGGATGATTAAGTAATCTGAATCCGGTATATTCTCAACGTGAAATCTAGTAGGAGTTTCCGCAATTTTTCGTGTACCCGGACTCTTGCTTTTTAACCTATACTCCTTTACATTTCTGACTCTTTCTAAGCATTTTGGCATTTTCCTCAAAATATTGGGGGGACAGTTGCCTAACCATAAACAATATCTTGGCTTTCTATTAATAAATTCATAGGCTCCATACCAAGGTCTAAACCACTCTTTGCTAAGAGGTTCTTGTTGAATAAAATCTTCCATTTCTTCTTTAGAAAATAGATAGTTTCCATTATCTATAGGCTTGTTTCCTATTCCTATTTCAGGAACATCTGCTAAAGGTTTGCTCCGACTCTCGATAAAAATATTATCGCCCTCTACCAAATATGCGTTAATATTGTTGACTTTTTCCTTTTTCGTTCCGGAACTGTAAATGTATTTTTCTTGTCTTCCCTCTTGTGAAAAGCCTATGATCACCACATGAACATGAGCCTTCATGCTCGCTTCGCTATCCCATACAAAACTCTGGTAGGCAAAATTAATAATGATTCCGTATTCTTCGAATAAAGGTTTCCAAAGCAAAGCTACTTGCTCTCCTTGAGCGATAGAGTTCGTAGAAACAAAAGCACATTGTATGTTGGTTTGATTTATGTAATCACATGCTTTCTTATACCACGCGGAAACGAAATCAAGGTTACCTACTCCTTTGAGATTGCCAAATACCTCGTACATATCATCTTTTTGAGGGGAATCCATCATTCGTGCCCCCACAAATGGCGGATTACCCATAATGTAATCTAGCTTGTTTTTAGGCACGACCTTTTCCCAGTCCATCCGCAAAGCATTGCCCTCGACAATATTCGGATACGTTTCTAAAGGCAAGAAATCAAGATCCATATTGACGATGTCTTCAGTTTCTTTCATCATTTGCGATTCGGCAATCCAAAGAGCCGTCCGGGCTACCGATACAGCAAAGTCATTAATCTCGATCCCATAAAACTGACTGATGGACACTTTGATTGGTTTTTTTACAGCACCGATCAAAACCTGTTTTCCGTGCAACTCTTTTAGAATCTCATTCTCTAGTCTGCGAAGTGAGAGGTATGTTTCAGTCAGGAAATTTCCACTTCCCGCTGCCGGATCCAAAAAACCAAAGAGGCCATCTTATCCTGCAACTCTTCGTAACGCCTCTTCTTGATCGTAAGAGTCTTTAGAGCCTTGATTTCTTTAAATTCTTCACGGAGATCGTCCATAAAGAGCGGATCAATTACCTTGTGTATGTTCTCGATGGATGTGTAATGCATTCCTCCAGCTCTTCTTGTCTCCGGATTCAGAGTGGACTCGAAAACACCGCCAAAAACGGTCGGGCTGATATTAGACCAATTAAATCCGGCGGAAGCTTTGTCTAAGATGATGTCGATGATCTCTTCACTGATTCTCGGTATAACGACATCATCTTTTTCAAAAAGACCGCCATTGACGTAAGGAAAGGCCAACAAGTCTTCCGATGCATAAGGATCACGCTCGTGTTCTTCTTGGTCTAATATTTTAAAGAGCTTGAGCAACGCTTCCCTGAACATGGATTTTGACTCTTTATGTTTTGCTAAGTAGTCATGAAACATGTTATGGCGGCCGAACAGACCGGCATCTTCGGCATAAAAACAAAAGACAAGACGGACACAAAGAATGTTCAGATCTTTCTGGGTCTCCTCATCGTCAGGGTCATTGTATTGTTTGAGCAATGCATCATAAAGGATTCCGACGAGCTCACCCGCTTGGATCGATACTTCCGTAGCCCGTTTAATGTAATGTTCACCCTCGTCCACGAGGAAATTCAGTCGATAGTAGTCTTCTTCCAGATCCTTTAATAGAACAACCTCGGGCTTTCCGCCGGGTTTTTCCATATCGAAAATATGGAATTCTTTGAAGTTGGACACGACGATCCATCGTGGTCTCTCGGAATAAGGTAATTCAGCCGAATAGCGTTTTGCTTGCTGAAATGGTGTAAGAAGTGAACCGTCCGATTGTTTGAATGGTTTAGTCAAGTCTTTATCGATTGATTTTTGCTCGATCAATACGTGTGTCGAGGGGATACGTCCGTCTGTAAAGCTTGTATGATCTAACATGACTTTTTCTTCGAATATGATAAATTCAGTAGGCTTTTCTACACCGTAAACTTCGTTTAAGAGAGACAACCAAAAGCTGGAAGATTCACCCTTTTCGTAACCTCTACCTTCCCATCTTTTAGCAAATTCTCTAGCTGCTTTTCTCTGTTGTGCTTGTGTCAGCATCCATTCACCTCGTTAAAAAACCAGCGACATCCGGACTTTTTATTTTGTATCCTAGTCTAATATGCTCCATTCCTTATAAAATAAAAAATTAGGAGAAACAGTCGAGCCTAAGTCACTCACAATTCTTAAAAAACATTCTATCATCATTTGGGAGTTATCAAATTTTACTTAACCTCGCAAGTGGAGCGTTCGTGAGGTGCAAAATTGAAGCTACTATTAAAAATTAGAGGTATACATTACTGAAAGTCTGGATGCTAGCAAGGCCGCTCCCAACCACAGTGAGGGGTTACGTTGCAAGCTACATGACTGAAAAACAACAAGCGTATCGCAACGGCAAAAGCCAATCCATGTGCTCTTTCAGGCTCTTTTCTACATGTGCGTGTTGTGACACGCATAGTATCTGATTGTGTGGCGAGTCTCAATCACTTTTCTATATGTGTATATGTGCGCGATGAGGCGATGCCCTTCTACACATCCCTGTGTCCTTCTTGATAACTCCTTTTTTTGAGGACTTCCTTTTTTTCTTATGAATAATGCTAAAATGTTTATTGAATCATCGTGATGAATTGATGAAAGTGACGAATTCAAGCTAAAATAACAGAAGAAACTAACGGCATCGCGTTCGCATCTGACCGGCGCGTCGTCCGTCGCAAGGAAGGAGAACACTATGAGCGATATCATGAGACCTTTGCCATTTGCAAATCTGGTGAGATGGTGCCTTGACGAGTACAAGGCCAAAGGCAGCGTTTTTGGTTTGGATAAGGACGCCTTTTATGTCAACCGAATGGGAACCCAATACGTGACGCCTTTTGGCGACAAAATTGCCTCGGCGATAGGGCCAGCCGCCGGCCCGCACGGACAGCTTGCGCAGAACATCATTGTGTCGTATCTTGCAGGGTCGCGCTTTATCGAGCTGAAAACGGTTCAGGTGATGGATGGAGAAGCGATTCGCAAGGCTGTCGCCAAACCCTGCATCAATGCCGAAGACGAAGCGTACAACTGCGAATGGTCGACCGAGTTGACATGTGAAGAGGCGATGGATGAATATATCAAAGCGTGGCTTGCGATCAAGGTGCTCGCTTTGGAGTTTGAGCTCTCCGACGGCAATGATATGGCGTTTAACATGAGCGTCGGCTACGATCTCAAAGGCATTCAAACACCGAAAGTCAATAACTTCATTGATGGCCTGATTGATGCTTCCGATACACAGCCATTCCGTGAAGGGATCGCCTTCCTAAAAGAACAGGTCGGACTTTTTAAAAATGTGCGACTGGAAGATATCGAGGCCATCTCGCCTAAGATCTGCCATTCGATCGCATTGTCGACGCTACACGGCTGCCCGCCGGATGAAATTGAGCGCATTGCTTCCTATCTTATTAAAGAAAAACGTCTCGATACGCTCGTCAAATGCAACCCGACGATGCTCGGCTATGAGCGTGTCCGCGGAATGCTGGATCAATTAGGCTACGACTATATCGCTTTTCCCGACAAACATTTTCTCCAAGATCTGCAATACGAAGACGCCGTGCCGATGTTCAATCGCCTTGCCGCGCTTGCGCGAGGGGAGGGCCTTGTTTTCGGTCTGAAGTTGTCGAATACGTGCCCCGTCGATGTGAAACGCAACGAAGTGCCCTCCGAAGAGATGTACATGTCCGGTCGTTCGCTCATGCCGCTGACCTGTAATTTAGCGCTCATGCTTTCAAAAGCTTTTGACGGCAAGCTGCCGATCTCTTACGCAGGCGGTGCCGACGCGCTCAACGTCAATGAGTTGCTCAAAGTTGGAATCGGCCCTGTCACCGTCGCGACAACGGTTCTGAAGCCGGGCGGATATCGCCGGTTCACTCAAATGGCAAAAGTATCTGAAGAGCTGCTCGCTCCCTTTACGGGCATTGATGTCGATGGACTTGAGCGCATGGTCGATGCCTTGATGGAGAGTCCGCGTATGCAGAAACGCTGGCGCGAGAAAGTCGGCACACGGAAAACGAGCTCCGAGCTGCCGCTCTTTGACTGTGATAAGGCACCATGCAGCCAGGGCGGCTGCCCGATCGAGCAGCAGATCCCGGAATATAACGCCCTCGTCGCCGCAGGCGATTACGACGGGGCTATGCGTGTAATCGCGATCGACAACGCGTGTCCGACAATTACCGGCATCCTGTGCGCTCAGCCGTGTCGCGAGCATTGTACGCGCCTTGACTACGATGTGTCCGTTCATATGCGTGATGTGAAGCATGTTGCGGCAGAACACGCTCAAGACGCCTATACGAAAAAACTGAAACCCGTGCCGCTTCGCGAAGGCGTAAAAGTGGCCGTCGTCGGCGCAGGTCCGGGCGGTATTGCCGCGGCGTATTATCTCCGTCGGAATGGCGTCGAAGTAGATGTGTATGAACAGCGTTCCGCGTCACACGGCATCGTGCGTTACGCCATCCCTTCATTCCGCATTTCGGAAGAAGATATCGACCGCGACTATCGAATGGCAAAGGCCGTTGGCGTGCGCTTTTATTTCAATACGAAAGTAGACGATCCGACGGCGCTGGAATACGCCTATGACTACGTCATTTTGGCGACGGGCGCATGGGGCAAGGGCCGCTCCCCTGTTCGCGAAGGTGACGGGAAGGTGATCGATGCGCTCGAGTTCCTGATCGATGTGAAAGAAAACGGTGCAAAGGATCTTGGACGCCGTGTCGCCATCATCGGCGGCGGAGACGTTGCGATGGACGCGGCGCGCACGGCAAAACGCATGAATGGCAATCCCGACGTTACTATCGTCTACCGTCGCACGGAAATGTACGCGCCCGCATCGCAGGATGAATGGGATGGCGCGATGTCGGACGGCGTTGTCTGGCGTGAATTGCTCGCCCCTCGTTCCTACGACGGCAAAACGCTTGTCTGTGAGAGACAGAAACTGGGTGCTTTTGATGAATCAGGTCGTCGTGCTTGCCTAGGCACTGGAGAATATGAAGCGTTAGAATTTGATACGGTGATCGGTGCCACAGGCTCCACCGTAATCGGCGATGTATTTAAAGCTTGGGGTCTAGAATGTGACAGGTGGGGGAATCCCTATGTGTCCGACGCGATGGAATCGTCAAAAGACGGCGTCTACGTGATCGGTGATTGCCGTAAGGGTCCCTCAACGGTAGTCTCCGCGATGGGCGATGCCAAGAAAGCGGCGCTCGATATCTTGGATCGCGAGGAGCTTCCAAATGACTTTGTACGTGTTGAAGTGACTTTAGATGAGAAAGATATCATCGCGAAGCGCGGCATGTTGGAGCTGCCGAAAGCTCCTGAGGATGAAGGGCAACGCTGCCTCCACTGCTCACAGGTTTGCCGCGTTTGTATGGAGGTGTGTCCGAACCGTGCCAATATCGCCATTCATGTGGACGGCTTTGATCGTGCCGCTCAGATCGTGCACATCGACGGCTTCTGCAACGAGTGCGGCAACTGCGCGACGTTCTGTCCGCATAGCGGTCGTCCATACAAAGACAAGCTGACACTATTCTGGTCGAAGGAAGACTTCGACGATTCGGATAACATCGGTTTCCTTAAAAAGGAAGACGGCGGTTATCTCGTCCGCGATGAACGCGGTCGCATCCTCAATGTGGACGAAGGTGAGCTTGAGACAGCGCTCGACAACCGGATGGCCGATGTCATTTTCGCATTGGAAGTTCAGGAGCCCTGGCTGTTTATTTGAGTTCACGCATTATCGACAGAAATAGAAAGCGGGATGTTTTCCCGACGCGATGAGCGTTTTGAACTGAACGTCAAAGGTAAGAGAAAGAAGCTTTCGAGCGTTTTTGAAAATCCTCGAAATACAACGGCAACGAAAAGAGAGTGCGGTTGCTGTTGGTTTTAAAAGAAGGAGCATATCATGATTATTGGCAATGGCTATCTGCTGACAAATGACGCCGAACATCCATATATTAAAAATGGCGCAGTCCGTATCAAGGGAGATTCCGTCGATCAAATCGGCGAGACGGATGCATTGCGGGAAAAGTATCCGGAAGATGAATTTATCGATGCTGAAGGCCGCGTGATCATGCCGGGCATGATCAATTCTCACACGCATATCTACAGTGCATACGCGCGCGGCATGAGTGTCTCCGGCCCGACGACCAACTTTCCTGAAATTCTTGAAAACATGTGGTGGGCGCTCGATCGTCGCCTGACGATGGAAGACAACACATTATCGGCATATCTCACGTATATCGAGAGTATTCGCAACGGCGTGACAACTCTTTTTGACCATCACGCGAGTCCGCATGCCGCGAAAGGATCGCTTTTTGCGCTCGCCGAAGCGGCAAAGAACATCGGTATCCGCGCCTCCTTCTCCTTGGAGACATCAGATCGCGACGGTGAAGCGATCACCGATGAGGAAATTGAAGAGAACGTCGATTTCATGAAAGCCGTCAATACCGATGACCAAGACATGATCAAGGGCATGTTCGGCATGCACGCATCGTTCACGATTTCCGACAAGACGATGGAAAAAATTAAAAAAGCGATGGAAGGCGTCAACGGCGGCTACCATGTCCACGTGGCGGAAGGCCGCGAAGATCAGTACGACTCACTCAAAAAATACGACTGCCCTGTCGTCGATCGTCTCTGGGGATGGGGCATTCTCGGTCCGGATACGCTGGCGATTCACGCCGTCAACGTGAACAATCGCGAACTCGATATTCTGAAAGACACTGAGACGAAAGTCGTACACAACCCGATGTCGAACATGGGCAATGCGATCGGCGCGCCGAGGGTAGTCGGAATGCTAAAGCGCGGCATTCCTGTCGGTTTGGGTACAGATGCCTACACGCACGATATGTTCGAATCGATGAAAGTGGCGAAAATCCTGCAATCGCACCGCCTGTCCGATCCGACTCACGGTTTCGGCGAGGCTCTTACCATGCAATTCGATTACAACCCGGTGATTGCGTCATACTTTTTCAAACGCCCGATCGGCATGTTGAAACCGGGTGCCGCCGCAGATTTGATCACGCTGGATTACGTGCCCTATACACCGTTTGGCGCTAACAATTGGAAAGGCCATCTGCTGTTCGGCGCTTTTGGGCGCATGACGAACGATGTCATCATCAACGGCAAGATTGTAATGCGCAACCGCGAAATCCTGACGATTGATGAAGAAGCGGTTTACGCTCGTACCAAGGAGCGCGCCGCCATCGTATGGGACGGCATCTAATGATAAAAGAAAAGAGAATAGACGCGACGGGTGTGCTGCTTCAAAACGGTCACATCGTCCTGCCCGACAGGACTTATGTAGGCGATCTTCGGATCCGCGACGGGATCATCGCGGAAACGGGACAGCTTGAACCGGAGAAAGGAGAGCGCACCCTCGATTGCTCGGGTTGCCACGTGCTTCCCGGCGGTATTGAGACGCACACGCATCTCCAACTCGAATCGATGGGAACGGTGACGGCAGATGATTTTGAGACGGGCACACGTGCCGCGCTCTATGGCGGCACAACAACAGTGCTTGATTTTGCCACGCAGTTTCACGGCGAATCGATGGCCGAGGGTCTCGACCGCTGGCATCAAAAAGCAAAAAATAACTGCTATATCGATTATGGCTTCCATATGGCGCTGACCGAATGGAACGCAGATCTGAAAAGTGAAATGGCCACCATTGTCGAAGGCGGCATCTCATCGTTCAAGATCTATATGGCCTACAAAAACAACATGATGTTGCAGGAAGATGAGATCTACGACGCGCTTTCCGAGACGAAACGGCTCGGCGCGACCGTCGGTTTTCATTGTGAAAACGGTCTTTTGATCGATGTGCTTGTCAAAGAGGCAAAAGTCAGCGGGAACCTTTCTCCCTGGTACCATCAGTGGACGCGTCCGCCGGTGTTTGAAGAAGAAGCGATTACACGTCTGGAGACGGTTAATGCGCTGCTTCACGCCGATCATTACGTCGTCCATCTTTCGACGGCGGACGGATTGAACGCAATTTTGAAAGCGAGGTCATCCGGGAACGAAGTTGTCGCGGAAACTTGCCCGCAGTACTTGCTGCTCGACAACACACGCTATGGCACCGAGACATCGGATGATTTTGAAGCCGCGAAGTATATTATGAGCCCGCCGTTGCGGGATAAGAGCCATCAAGATCACCTTTGGGACGGTCTTGCTTGCGGAGACATCCAATTTGTCGGCACCGACCATTGTTCGTTTAACTACCGCGGCCAAAAAGAGATGGGATTGGGCGATTTCTCGAAGATTCCGAACGGAGCGCCGGGGATCGAGCTTCGTTTGTTGTTGCTCTACACATATGGTGTTGAAAAAGGCCGTATGGACATATCGCGGTATTCGGAAGTGACATCGACGAACGCAGCAAAATATTTTGGTCTTTATCCGAAAAAAGGGATCCTCCTTCCCGGAAGCGATGCCGATATCGTCGTTCTCGATCCCGAACCGGAATGGCAGGTGACGTCAGATCTTCTCCACGAGAATTGCGATTACACGCCATATGAAGGGTTTTACATGAAAGGCGCCGTGCGCGATGTTTTCTTGAGAGGTCGGCAAAAAATCGCGTCCGGTAAACTGGTAAAAGACGTCCGAGACGGACAATATCTAAGAAGAGGTCGCCCGTTGAAGGATATCAGATAAGGAGCATAACGTTATGGCATGGACATTAAAGGTAAACGATGTCCTGTACGACATCGCAGAAGACAAACGGCTGATCGATTATCTTAGAGAGGATCTGGGACTTATTTCCGTCAAAGACGGGTGCAGTGAAGGCGCCTGCGGAACGTGCTCGGTTATTGCGAATGGAAAACTTGTTAAAGCGTGTGTGCGTCGGATTTCTCAAATGGACGGCCAGTCGATCACGACGGTAGAAGGATTAAGCCCACGCGAGAAAGACGTATACGTACACGCATTTGCGGAAGCCGGCGCCGTCCAGTGCGGCTACTGCACACCTGGAATGGTGATTGCGGCCAAGGTTCTTTTAGATAACAATCCCGATCCGACGCGCGACGAGATTGTGCGCGCTATCCATGGCAATCTTTGCCGATGCACGGGCTATAAGAGTATTGTCAATGCTATTGAGCTTGCCGCCCGTTTTTTCAGGGAGAATCTAGAGGTGCCTCTACAGCCTGACGAAGCGGGGATCAATGATC
>JAAZJH010000065.1 GCA_012800435.1 Clostridiaceae bacterium
ATAGGGAGGTGGTTATGAAAATTCTCTTAACTGCTTTTGAGCCCTTTGGCGGTGAGGCAAAGAATTCCGCGCTAGAGGCTATGCGAGCCTGTGATATGTCAGGTCTTTCTGCTGAGGTAAGGCAGCTGGAAGTTCCAACTGTCTTTTACGAGTCAATCAAGGTTGTGAAGGAGGCTATGCAAGTGTTCCGTCCCGATGCTGTCCTCTGTCTAGGCCAAGCAGGCGGGCGCTCCGGTCTGACGCCGGAGCGAGTTGCCATTAACATTAATGACGCTTACATTCCGGACAATGCGGGTTGGCAGCCTCTTAACGAGTCTATCGTAGCCGATGGGCCGGCAGCCTACTTTAGCAGCCTGCCCATCAAGACCATGGTGGCGTCTATTCAGGCAGCGGGCGTACCTGCCTCAGTGTCAAATACGGCCGGCACCTTTGTCTGCAATCACCTGATGTACGGTGTGTTGCATATTCTAGCCCTGTCCTGCAACACTTGTATCGGCGGTTTCATGCACTTGCCTTATTTGACGGAGCAAGTATTAGAGAGGCCAAATACGGCTAGTTTGAGTTTAGAAGATCAGACTCGTGGTCTTTGGGCTGCCTTGGTCGCCATCATTAAGCATTGTGGAGCTTGACCTGCCTACTTTTGAAAGTAAAAAAACTTAAAGAAAGTCAGAGAATTTGCTAATTGAAGCAGGGCGTCTTTGTTCCTACTTAAGTTAAGCCTACTTCTACGACATATAATAACGAACGAATGTCCTGCCGAGGGCACCAATCTACGGCAGAACCAAATAACGGTTTTCTACGGATCGAAGCCTGGAAGTACCGTTTCTTCCAACGTTTCGGCATCAAGAAAGCGCTCGGTCTCCAATTCCTCCGCGATCATCTCGGTCAGTGGTGCGAATGGATCTCCCCAATCATCGTCGTCACGCCAACAGATCCAATCGGCTGCTTCGAAATCAGCGGCGGCAACAGGCGGATTTGCTTCACGCATGACCCGGATGAAATGAAAGATTTCCTCGCGCATCGCTTCATCGAAGTGAAGCTCGATCTCATCGTTACGATTGCCATGAATGCGAAGAATACCCGCTGCGTTTTGAGTCACGGATGTAACCTTACGCCATAAAATCGCATTTCGGTCTAGGGGCACGGCGCGATAATCCGTTCCATCAATAGCCTTATAACCGACACGAAATCCGGTCAATTTGTTAAGCAACGCGCTCTTAGGGACACGTTTTTCGCGCTTGACGAAAATGCCAAGCTCATTCAGTACGTATTCCGCAACGATGAGAGGTGTCACTCCGGGCGGACTTGTCTGTACCGTCCATGTTAACTGCACCATGTTTTGCTCTCCTTTTGAAAGTATCCGAATCTGCCGAAGACATCTTCGGAAAGTCCCTTTTATACCTCATACAGATAAATCTTGATGTTCAGCCTGAGCCATTTGCCGCGTGTTTCTATATCCTTAATTACCGCGAAGCGTACTTTTCCTGCGTCCATAAGACGTGAAAAAATCACATTGTCCTGTCAGGGGGCGTACCCTGTTTTTTGATTGTCCATCGATAATGTTGCCCCTATATTTCCTCTGTTAAATAAAGATCACCTGATGATACAAGTATAAGGGAACAGTTAAGCCGAAAAAAGCCTCGTTCCGAAGAACGAGGCCTGAAAATTATTGCGTATCTTCCTTCTATTATTGGTGTATTTAATTTTATACAACAAAAATAACAAGAAAATAGATCAATTGAAATCGCTAAAGTTGCCTTCGGCCAAAAGCACGACCTTTCCTCGCCATTCTTTTTTACCATGATTGACGTAGAGATAAGTGCCGTCGGGAATAACGTAAAACTTGTTGCCGAAACTGTCTCCTTTAGCAATTTCGTCAATCATTTTCATCCCGTCTACCTCGACATCTTTTAGTATCTGCGAGTGTGGTATCACTCTTTCTTCTACCAGTCCCAGTCCTGACAGGAAACGATTGTAATCGGGGTCAATCGCCTCTCCTTGTTCTTCCGGAAGGGCATACACTTCTTCGGCCATGTTCATGGATCCGGCGCTAATACCCATCAGGACTTTGTTGTAATCTGCTAATAGATCTTTTAGCTTAATTTCATGGAAAAACTTATTCTGAGTCGGGACATGACCGCCAAAGAGAATAATGATGTCCGCCTTGTCGATCAGACTCTCGGCATCTTGGCAATTTCTTCTGTCCATGAATACCATTTCTTTGATGGCAAAATCTTTCTCAAGAAAAGAATTTTTTGTTAGATCCAACATTTGGTCATTCATTTCGCTATTGTCAGGATCAGCAGCGATAATCAAGTAATTGCTTGCTTCATTCTTTGTATCCTGACGAAGTGAATCTAAAAGTCCATTCTCAGGATTGAGGGCTGTTAAGTCCGGGGTAAAAAGATTGCTCGTTAAATAAATAATCATGAGACACCTCCTTCAAATAAAAATACAAATTAATTGAAATTTGTTTAACTACATAAATTGTAACAAATTTTTTAATGTCCTTTCAAATAATGTGGATATGGATTGTGAGAACGGTTATTTTGAGGCAAACGGCATTGATCGACTTTAATGCACCTTTTCTACACATTTGAAATATAGCGAGAAAGAAAAAGTGGATAACACTTATTCGGCGTCAGTCCACTTAATCTGGAAGATGAGGTTAGCTCGAGATTGATCTTATCCAGTCGTCATCATCGGAGATGGAGGCGTTTGAGCAATAATTACGTTTGCGGTTCTCTTATCCCAAAAGACAAGAGAACCGCTCCCTTTGAAATCTTTTAGAAATCGCCCGCGTCCGGCCAACCCTCCGGCTGACCGTCGTAGCCTTCGTTCACGACATCAAAAAGCGGGTAGAAGTTGACATAAGAGTATTCAAACACGTCATTTTCTTCCGCCACGATCACGTCCCAGCGTCCGTTAGAATAGACGGTCGCATCCGGCCAATCTTTGCCGTACTTATGATCGGTCTGTTTCTTAAAGCCGAAAGAGTCCAGACGCTCGCCATAGGCATCGATGTCCTCTTGCTTGTAGACAATGTCGGTTGTGCAGAAACTCTTGTCAGGTGCCCAGCCACAGCCCAAAATTTCACCGGTTGCCGGTGTCGGGACTTCTTTGGGCCAGTTTTCAGGCGCAGGAACTCCCGGTCCCAAATCCGGTTCGAGCGGTTTTTCGGTTTCACTCGGTTCGGGCGAGGGATCACTTTTCTCCGGTTTCGCGCTTTCAACAGGCTGTTCGCTTTCTTTGACGGACTGTGGCGGCTCGGGTTTCTTCGGATCCTTATCACAGGCGACAAGAGAAAGAACGAGGCCCAGAATGGCTAAAAAGGTTAGAATTTTCTTGAACATTGTAATGTTTCTCCTCCTAATATCTATTGCCACAAATAGAGTGGCAAAGAACGACAATCGTTCTTACAATGTCGGCCGCTGGTCATGATCCTGCTACTCGATACGAAATATTATGCCATGATGCTTATGAACACAAAACCATCTTTTCATGTAGCAGAAGCCTTGTTTGCGAGAATCTGCCGGTTCTACAAGGCGATATTTCTGCTATTTACGGCAATGTCGTATAAGAGTCCGATTCCTACGGCCTCAACCTGATTGTATTGTCTCGGTTTTTTTAACACAATACATTTGTCGCATTCGGTCGTTTTTCGTCGTATTCGGTCATAAGACACACCAAAAAGCGAGTACAGTTTGATCTTGTACTCGCTTTAGGATATTTTCCCATAAGTGAGATTCTGCTTGCAGTGTTGTTCGGAAAACTAGGTCAGCGGTTAAGTGGTGCTGGACTCCGAAGGCCGGATTTTGCTCGCGGAACGATCGGGAAACGAAAATGAGGGTTGTTGAACTAATCTTCGCCTATTTCGTTGTCTTTTTTATATTCTTCCGCAAGGCGGTTCATCTGTCGGATTTCTATTTTCCAGATGATGTACATAATAAGCCAGATCAGCGCGTAGACAAAGATGATCATGCTCGTCATGATCAGTATTGGCATTATTTTGAAATGAATCCAATGCAGCAGTGGCGCAATTATTATGTACGTAACGACAATAATCGCACAGTGCGCTAGCGTGGCGCGCAACAGGCTCCACTTTTCTATGTCGAAAAGGCACATTCCGCCGAAAGCGATCATGCCGAATAGTGCGCCTAGCGCGGTTTGAACAACCACGGCTCCGAGATGTCCGAGTTTTTCCGTAAGCTCCGGCATACAGAAGAGAAATTGGCCGCTGCCGAAATAAATAAACAGCATAGTGATGATGTGTACAGCAAATGCGCCGACGGCAAGTCCGAGAAGAAATCTGGTAATCAGTCGTTCTTTCATCGTTTTGCCCTCCTCTTAAGAAACATTTCGTGAATCTGCTTAGCGTACCGTCTCGATGTGTAAGATACGATTCCGTATTCCATCTTGACTTGAATAATCCCTCCGCCTACGAAGTCCCAGTTCTTGAGATATTTAAGGTTAATTATCTCCGACTGGGATATTCTGACGAACCAAGCGGAATCGAGGCACTCTTCCACGCGCGTTAGCGCATCTTTGATTGTATAATCGCCATCGACGGTTTTAGCTGTTACATATCGGCCGTCGCGCATGATGAGAATAATCCTCGAGGCATTTATATGGTATTTCTCCGAAAACTGCTGCCCGGATGCCAGATGTTTGGAATACCCCGAAAGCGCGGATAACAGTTTGTTCACTCGTCCGCTTTTCTCCGCAGCGCGCACGGTAACTTCTATGTCTTCTCCGAGTGCGTCGTCCTCGATAAAGCGTATTTTTAGATCCACAGATGGACTTCTCCTTCCTTTTACAGTGATTTTCATTGTAAAAGGATATTAATTTGTATGCAACGTCCCGCACGTATTCGGCGCTTTTCGACGCAATAGCCGAATGCCAAAGTAAACCGGACAGTGGAGAGCGCGTTCCGAATGTTTACTTTGGAGTCTTGGGTTTATGTTGCATTCGATAGGTCATCAGCTCTAATGAGTAACGCCCCCCTAACTTCGCTACCATTCCATCCTTTAGCCCGTGACATTGTCGGAGCCCCTTTTACGGCAATGTCGCATACGAGCCTACTTCCGATGACCTTAGCTAGATTGTAGAGGCTTGAAATTTTTCGTACAATACGCTCGTCGTATTCGGTCGTTTTTCGTCGCATTCGGCAAGAAAACAGTCGCACTTGGCAATAAGGCGAATAAAAAACGAGCACATTGAAAGAGGAGCCGAATTGACATCCGGCTCCTCCTTATCAGATACGTTTCTTAAACGTCGTTTTTGGTCTAACCTTTTTGTTTTGATTTTTTCTTGCGAAATACGAAGAGCAGTCCGCCTGCAGAAAGGAACAGTACGCTTGGCCATAGGCAGGTTCCCACGTTTTCGCCCGTTGCCGGTAAAGCCTGCCCCGGCTTTGTATCCTTGGATGTATCAGTCGGTTTCGTTGACACGGTTTTTGTCCATACAGCCGTAAATGTATGTCCGCCTGACGGCACCTGATACTTTTCACCCGGCTGATACGCTGAGCCTTCCCAATGTTTGAACTCGTAGCCCTCTCTAACAGGAGCTTCCAAGATCGCTATTTCGTCGCCGACGTTTGTTGTGATTGTTTTAGGAGCCGTCGTTCCGTCCTCCCACTTGCCGCCGGCAGGATCGAATGTTACCGTTGCTTCTTCCGGGTCTGACGGACCAAACGGCCTCTCTACAAATACGGCCTTGACCACGACATTGCTGTTCGGCATCGTGAACTTATTGTTTGAGATGTTTATATCGCTTGGTACAATCTGCCATTCCTTCAGTATCCAACCTGAATCGGGTGTCGCGCTCAGGGTGATTTCAGTTCCCGGAGAACCGGAGGTCGGCGTTGCGGAGGCTGTACCGTGACCTTCTTTTTGTACAGATACGCTGTAGCTGGAAACACCCTCCGGCACTCCGTTTGCCTCAATCTCAATATTT
Organism: Clostridiaceae bacterium; assembly: GCA_012800435.1. Classification (GTDB taxonomy): domain Bacteria; phylum Bacillota; class Clostridia; order Saccharofermentanales; family DTU023; genus UBA4923. Next base: position 5,956 of record JAAZJH010000065.1, read on the forward strand.
CCGCCGATACTTCTGGCAAAAATCTCCAGTTCACCGCTCGTGCTGTTGTAGGAGTAATCATCACCGCTAGTCAGCTTATGTTCGCCAACTCTGACGGCAATTTCCGCAGGGAGGCGATAGCCGCCGTCAGCAGTGAGCTTAGCGGTATAGTCATTCGTATCGCTCATAAGACGGTAAAACTCGTTGTTATCGGTTGTTATATTGGTCAGGATATTCGTAATGGCATAGGCGTTTTTCACCAAAGAGAACGCATGCGAGTAGCCTATAATGCTGATATAGTCAGTTTTCTTATCGCCGTTGTACTGCTCGGAGAACAGTA
>JAAZJH010000066.1 GCA_012800435.1 Clostridiaceae bacterium
GAGGACGTGTTCTAGGGGGAACACAGCCTTTTCGGGTTCGATGACGCCGCGGAGGTTGGGGACTTTCCAGTAGTCGAGGGCTTTCTTGCCGCAGAGATATTTTCGAAGATAGGTTGCCATGTGACAAGTTTAATGGAGTGTTTGACGTTGTTTTACGACATCTTTCCGTCAAGAACTGCCTGTAGCTCCTGTTGGCTGTCAAAAGGCGGGGAAGCCTCTTGAGATTGTGCGTCAAAACGGTAAGGGTAACGAGAGCTGCCTTTTTATCTCAACAAAGGAGGACAGAGGCAGTACGGCAACCGATCGAGATGACAGAGACTGTTTTTTTATAAACAATGCTTGATCCCTAATTATTCTTCCCCAAGCGCTATGAACTGTGGTAAACTATTTTCAGCGTCTACTTTTTATTTGCAATTCGCTTGCTATATGTGCGAGCTTTTGTAAAAAATATATTTGAAAAGGATTATCAACCTGATTATTGCAAAATATATTCTCTCACGCACCTGTTACGAGAATACGCCGCAACAGGCACAAAAAGTATGATGCCTATTATAATAGCGGTGATATCCGAAATGAGGAGCGCTTCGGAGAAATCTCGATGATCGTTGCGGATGATCGTTGCGAAAGTCGCTTTTGTTAAAGATATGATGAATGCGAAGAATGCATTCAATTGCGCACTCACAGAAGATATCATGAAGAATGCATTCAATACCATGCTCGCAGAAAATATCATGACGTATGCGATAAATGCATCCAATATTGCGCTTGTTGAGAAGATATTGTGATGAATGCTGATAAATGAACGTACGCATGGAAGAATCTCGTAACATAGAAGAATCTCATAGCTTAGATGAATCTCGTAGCTCAGATGAATCTCATAGCTCAGATGAATCTCGTAGCTCAGATGATTCTCGTAGCTTAGATGAACGCATGAACAATGAATACACGAAGATAATGTATGTTGAATTCATCTCAGGCGATGCTGAAGATCTGATGCTGAAGATCTTCTGAAATCAACACGCAAACGTGAGCACAAGGAACAGGAGCAAGCAAAACATGGGCAATGCATGGGGCTTGTATGACACTTTGATTGAGGGCGTTGACCCCGCGTGGAAAGTCAGCCACTTTTCACTTGGCGCAAGCTGGTGTGAGGTTTGCTCCGGACCGCATACCGGAGTCGCCATGACTATTCGCGAACGCGGGCCGGGAAGGCAATTCCCGGATCCGGATGACGGTATGTCGCTACGAGACATGGCCTCCATGGCAAAATCATGGAACTTTCGTGAAGCTTCGCTTGGCGTGGCAGCGCTGAACTGCTACTACAACACCGTAGATAAAGTCAGCGAGCTCGGAGGATTTGGCGACCTGAAGATCCGCTCGGGAAAAACGGATTACGCTACGCGCACTCAATTGAACGCCTTTATCGCCTTTCAGGACGAGATCGTGGGCAAGAAAGTAGCCGTTATCGGACATTTCCCTCATATAGAGAGACAGATTGGCGCCGTCAGTGATCTCATCATCTTGGAGCGCAACCCTCAAGAAGGCGATTATCCGGACTCGTCGTGCGAATATCTTATTCCGGAGCAGGATTACGTCTTCATAACGGGAAGCACCCTGATAAACAAGACGCTCCCTCGCCTCCTTGAGCTTGCGGGCAAGAATGTCAAGGTCTGCATTGTCGGGCCAAGCACGTGCATGTCACCCGAATTATTCCGCTACGGTGCAGATAACCTCTCCGGGTTCTGCGTCACCGATCAACAATGTGCCGATCTTGCCATCCGGCGCGCCGACATGTTTTCTTTGTTTCAATCCGGATATATGGCAAGCGTTGGAAGCCGTTGAAGAGCAACGATACTTTTTCCGTCGGATGAAGCACGATCCGAAAAAACTAATTGCGCTTACTCATGTTAGTAACAGGCTGGTCATTGTCGTTCCCGGAGCACTGCTAGAATGTGCTTGATCGCATCACGCAAATGTTCGTCACGTTTCATCAGATAAAAACTGATAAACTGCTCGTAATGGAAAGATTATCCATGCTGCACTGCGCCGTTTGCGAAGTGTGATGAAAGCGCCCTAGAGAGAAAGTGTGATGAAGGCGCCAAAGAGAGAAAGCGTAATGAAAGCTCCCTGGAGAGAAACGGTATGGTTGAGCGTCTGGAACATATTATCGAAAACGAAACCGATCGAAAAGAGTGGGAAGAACTGCTCCAGCAGTCAGGTATTCGTCAAGAGCCCCTGTATGACGCCCTTTACGGCATCTATGACGATGGCAGACTAGTCGCAACCGGTGCGCGAGAGGGCATTCGGCTGAAATGCATTGCCGTCGATAATGCCTATCAGGGCGGAGCGCTTTTCAACTCTCTCTTATCCCGCATGATCAGCGACGCCTCCGAAGCCGGCATCAAAAGGCTTTTTGTCTACACAAAACCTGCCGCCGCGATCGCCTTTGAGAATCTTGGCTTCCGCCGGATTGTCGATGTGCCCGGCATCGCAAGCTTCCTTGAGCGCGGGACGCCCACCTTCACCGATACTCTTCAATCATGGCTCGACGAAACGGACGCCTTTCAAAGCCGATCCGACCTTGACTCCGACCACGCCGACAAACAAAAAGATAAATCTCGGCATGACGAGCGCGTGCGTAATCAGCAAAGTGATAAAGACACGGTTGTTGAATCCATCGTCATGAACGCCAACCCGTTTACGCTCGGGCATCGCGCGCTCGTAGAAAATGCGCTGACCCGCGCGCCTATTGTCCATCTCTTTGTTTTGAGCGAGGAAGTCTCCTTTTTTCCGGCACATGTCCGCCTACGTCTTGTCCGCGAAGGAACGTCCGATCTTCCCGGTGTCATCATTCACACAACCGACGCATATTTGATATCACGCGCATCTTTTCCCTCGTATTTTTTGAAAAAGAAAACCGACGCAACATCAGTACAAGCAGAGCTCGACGCAACGCTTTTCCGCGACAGAATCGCACCGGCGCTCGGCATTACAAACCGTACCGTCGGCGAAGAACCAATAGATCCTGTAACTGCGATCTACAATGAAACTCTAAAATATACTATGGCAGGGAAGATCAACCTGACGATTGTTCCGCGAGTAGGAACGCGTGAGGGAAGTATTATCTCCGCCTCACGCGTTCGGGATTTCTTTATCAAAGGAGATCTGGAGGGTCTTCGTCCGTATGTTCCCGAAACGACGTACCGATTTCTCGCATCTTGTGAAGGAGAGGCTATACTCAAAAGACACCTTTAACCATTCGGGCATCAAACAAATAATGGCAACACATTAAAACAAAAAACGATGTGTCGCACTGATGGAACAAGCGACGCATCGTTTCTTTATTTCGCCTACAAGACAAGTGCCGATTAGTTGATATTCAAGTCGTCTCGGCGACGAAAAAGGACAGGCGCTAATTAGCTAACGCACAACCTCTTCGTCGAAGAAAAACAGATAGCTCTTAGCCAATACGCAAAGTTGCCTCTTCGTTGAAAAACAGGTAGCTCTTAGTTAATACGCAACGTTGCCTCTCGGTCGAAGAAAAGCAAACACCGATCAGTTAATGCGCTCAGTCGTTTCGGCGTCGAAGAAGTGCAAGCCTTCGAGGTCAAAATGGAAATGATGTCTCTCGTCGACGGCGTACTCGTAGTGCCCCGGTTCAGAAATCACGCATTCCTCGCCATTGCTGAACTTACAATACAGCAACTGTTCTTTGCCGAGCATCTCAATGACATCGACATCTACCGAAATACCGTTTTTCTCTTGTTCTCCCGCGAGAAAGCGCTCGGAACGAATGCCGAGCGCAACGCGCTTGCCTTCATACGGGTGTAAAACGTCCGCGTCTTCTTTTCTCGGCTCGACAGTAAAGATACTGCCGTCGGCATGGAAGAGCCCGTTTTTCATCTCGCCATGAAACACATTCATCGTCGGTGAGCCGATAAAGCCCGCAACGAAGAGGTTCGCCGGTTTTTCATAAAACGTAGACGGTGGACCTACCTGCTGGACGATGCCGTCGTTTAACAGGACGATTTTCGTCGCCATCGTCATCGCTTCCGTCTGATCGTGCGTGACGTAAATCGATGTCGTATCCAGCGACTTATGAAGACGAACAAGCTCCACGCGCATGTGCTCTCTGAGCTTCGCGTCAAGGTTGGACAGCGGCTCATCCATCAGGAACACGGCCGGTTTGCGCACCATCGCACGACCGAGCGCGACACGCTGGCGCTGGCCGCCCGAGATTTCCGACGGTTTCGAATAAAGGTATTCTTTGATCTGGAGCACCTCCGCCGCCTCCATAACGCGATCGTGAATGACATGTTTGCGCTCTTTTCTCATTTTCAAAGAAAACGCCATGTTGTCGTACACGGTCATGTGCGGGTAAAGCGCGTAGGATTGGAACACCATCGCGATGTCGCGGTCTTTCGGCTCCACCTTGTTCATGCGCTTGCCGTCGAAGAGCAGATCGCCTTCCGTAATCGAGTTCAGACCGGCGATCATCCTGAGCAGCGTGCTCTTGCCGCAGCCTGAAGGACCGAGGATAACGCAGAAATCACGGCTTGCGATGTCGAGATCGATGTTTCGGATCGTAAAATTCTCCCGACCTTCGTATTTTTTTCCAATATTGACGAGTTGAACTCTCATGGTATCCTCCTCAACCTTTCACAGCGCCGCTCGAAAGCCCGGAGACTAACTGGTTCTGCAACGCGATAAAGAGCACGATAATGGGCAGCGCGGTCAGCAGTCCGCCTGCTGCAAACACGGGCTGGTGCATATTGTATTGATCAGTGATTAACGTATAAAGACCGGTGGCCAACGTATAGCTTTTGGGGTCGCTTAGCAGGATGCTCGGCATCAGATAGTCAAGGAACGGTCCGATGAATGACCAAAGCGCAATGATGGCGAGCATGGGGCGTACGATCGGCATGATGATCAGGCGGTAAACTTGGAAGTTCCCGCACCCGTCAATCCGCGCCGCGTCGTCCAATTCATGCGAAATCGAGTCGATGTACCCCTTGAGAATAAAGGTGTTCGACGCGATGCCGCC
>JAAZJH010000067.1 GCA_012800435.1 Clostridiaceae bacterium
AGAATAACGGCGTTCTGCTTCTCATCGCAAAGGAAGACCGCAAACTTCGCATCGAAGTGGGATACGGTTTGGAGGGGGCGATCCCTGACAGCGTGGCCGATCGGATCATTCGTCACGTCATCGCGCCACATTTTAAAGCGGATAATTATGATCAGGGCGTGTTAGACGGATTTTCTGCGATCACGACATTGATTGCGAAAGAATACGGTCTTACCATTGACGCGGAAGGGTACATCGAGCAAGAAATTCCTTCAGGTGAATCTTCCGACGGTGACTTGACGACGATTATCATAGTTGTCGTTATAATGGTTATACTTAATTTCATCACGCGCAACAAGGGTCGCGTCAATCGTCGCGGTGGCCGATACGGCGGAGGCGGTTGGGGCGGTTTTTCCGGCGGGCGTGGCGGAGGCGGCGGTTTTGGCGGCGGATCCTCCGGCGGCGGAGGAGCATCCGGAGGCTGGTAGAAAAGATAAACGATGGCAAAATTTTCAGAGCTTATTGTATTAACGATCGGGGATCTTGAGGATAATCTCGGAGCGGATCAGTTCCGTCGTTTTGTCGCGCGTTCTGAACAGCGCTTTGTCGATCAGGTCACACATGTGGCGGATTATATTTTAAACAATCCTTCTATTCGCGCCATTTTCGTTTCCGGTCCGACATCTTCAGGAAAAACAACGTCATCCAAATTGATGGCGGAGCGCCTGACAAAGGCAGGACTTCGGACGTGGCATCTCGAAATGGATGATTATTACCGTACGGAGGATCTTCGTTACGATGAGGACGGTCGTCCCGATTACGAGAGCATTGACACGCTTGATCTTCAGCTGTTCAGTGAAGATCTTCAACGCATTCTTAACTATGAGAATGTCCCCATTCCGACGTTTGATTTTGCGTCGCGAACACGACACTATGAACAGGACAAAACGATTTGCCTTGAAAAAAATGATGTTGTTTTAGTGGAAGGTCTTCACGGCATTTCCGAACAGGTAACGTCGAAGTTGCCGCGAGATCAACGTTTAAGCTATTTCATCATGCCACACGCGCGCGTACTCTCCGATGCACGTATGTTATCCGGCAGCGACATTCGCGTACTTCGTCGCATCAGCCGTGATGTACGGCATAGAGGCGCCACCGCGCTGGACACCATCGACTACTGGCCGATGATCGAGCGCGCCGAAAACGCGTTCATTCCTGTCTATTTGAAAGCTGCTGATTTTTATATCAATTCGGTGCTCCCTTATGAGTTTATGGTCGTCGCACCTATGGCGTACCGTGAAATAGAAAAATCACTCGATCTCTTTTTCAATCGAAAACTGCCGCCATCGTCCTACTCATCGAACCCGTCGGGTCATTCCGATCTCAAACTTGCGGTCAAGGAAGCCGCTCGTCTGTCTTGGGTTTGTGAGCAGATTCCTGCCGTTACCCCTTCGTTCGTCCCGGAAAATTCCATTCTTCAAGAATTCATTAGATGACAGCAGTCATGGTATGAACAACAAAAAACGTGCCTGCCAACAAGCCGTTCTGACCCCGTCCGATGTCATCGAGCTTGCAAAGTTCGGCAGTACATCCCTCAAACGTTATCCATTATCAGATACAGTATGTAGTGATTGTACAAAGTGAGTTAAATTTTTAAAAAGACTTGACCTCATGTTTCCAAGATTAAATCATGGTAACGGGTGACACTAAACCGGATCACGGAGCCCGTTATGATAAAAATGCTGATGGCCTCACGAATGCTCATCTGTTAAAGTAGATGTACGTCGTGAATTTACGTCAACACAATTAGTTTGATAAGAATAAAAAGGGAGAATAAGCATGCCAATCGAACTCACAAAGGATACATTTAAGGAAAAAGTATTAGACAGCGATAAGCCCGCATTAGTAGATTTCTGGGCAGTTTGGTGCGGCCCGTGTAAAATGATGGCCCCCGTCTTGGACGAGCTGGCCGAAGTGTATGAAGGCAAAGCCGTCATTGCCAAAGTGAACGTTGATGAAGAACGCGAGTTAGCTCAAGAATACCGCGTCTTCAGCATCCCGACACTTTTCGTCTTTAAAAACGGTAAGGTCGTCGACCAGATCGTCGGTGCACGTCCTTACGATGAAGTGGCACGAAAGCTCGATCGATACATTGATTAATGATCGAATGACACGAAATGATACGAGAGGATTTGTGATGTAGCAGTCCTGCTCGCATAGCTAATAATCCAATGATGTGAAAGAATTCGCGATGTAGAGATTCTGCAGCATCCAAGAAAATAAGCAAAGCCCATGGAGGTCTCCTTAAAGACATCAATGGGCTTTTTTAATAGGATAGGAGGCGAGTAAAAAATGGCAAGACTTATTGACGGAAAAGAACAGAAAAAATTAGATCAAGCATTTTGTGAGAAAACAGGGCTTCCAATGCTGACGCTGATGGAGCAGGCAGCTGCTGAAATGACGGAAGAAATTGAATCCTCGTTGTTCTACGATACGAATGTCCACGTTCTTGTTGTTACCGGCAGCGGTAACAATGGCGGTGACGGGTGGGCGTCGGCGCGCCAACTTATGGCAAAAGGCGTTCGTGTTATCGTGTTCGATGCGGCACCGGAGTCGGCGCTTACAAAAGACGCCGCCGCTCAGCGTGAGGCATTTCGTCGAATGGGGGGTTATGTGATGAATGATGCCGCAGGAATAGAGGGAAAGAGAGTAGCTGTAGTACTCGATGCACTGTTCGGCACAGGCTTTTCCTCCTCTAGGCCGCTTGATGCGACAACGAAGACGGCGTTTGCCTTAATGAAGGATTTAGCGCATGAAGGCGCCAAAATTGTTGCCTGCGACGTGCCAAGCGGACTGGATGCAAAGACAGGAGCCGTCATTCCAGAAACGGTGAAGGCCGATATGACGGTCACTTTCGGACGGAACAAAGTAGGCTTAGTGACTCATCCCGGTTGTCTTTATAGTGACAGAGTCGTTTGTGCACCGATCAGTATGACCGACGCTTTTGTCGATGAAGTTCTCGGAGAAGAGCGCATCAGTGCGCTCGATAATGATGTTATTCATCCGCTTTTGCCGCGACGTCCCAAAGATGCTCACAAGGGCCAGTTTGGTAAAGCATTGCTGATCGGGGGCGCAGAAGGCATGATTGGCGCGCTTATTCTAGCGGCGCGAGCGTGTTCGAAAACAGGAGCGGGCTATACGATGCTTCGCGCGCCGGAATCCTCAGTCCCTATTCTTGCAAACGCAATGCCGTCGGCTCTCATCTCTGCCGTACCCGCCGGTGAGGATACCAAGCGGGATCTTCCCAATCCGACAGTGATCGCCATCGGTCCGGGCGCGGGTGACGCGCCTTGGGTCACAAAGGCGCTGTCGCACCTTCTTTTGAAAGACGTTCCGCTCATTATTGATGCGGACGGTTTGAACGCTCTCGCGCGTATGCCGAACGCATCGGATCTTTTTGAGAAACGTGCAGCTTCGGGTGCTCCTCCTGCCATCTTAACCCCGCATCCCGGCGAATTTGGAAGGCTTGCGCCGGATCTTGCTGATACACTTGTCGCCAACCGTATTGAAGCCGCCGGCGCGCTCGCCTTGCGATGGCAGGTCATTGTTGTCCTAAAAGGGATGGCGACGGTGATCGCTATGCCCGACGGACGCATATGGATCAACACGACCGGCGACAGCAGCTTGGCAAAAGCCGGTTCCGGTGATGTGTTGACCGGTATGATCGCCGGCATGATCGCCCAGAGTCCTCTTATGGATGGTACTCATATGGCATTGAGAGAAGTTATTCAGCAGACAATGGAGGGGGCTGTTGCGCGTGCCGTTTTTGCACACGGCCTAGCGGCAAAATTCTCGACCCAGGAGGTCAATGAGAGATTCGGGACCACGCCTGAAGATATCGTAGATGCAATACGTGTTGTATTATCAGCAACGTACGAAGGCTGTTCGGTTCATCGGTGCAGTAACGGGCTCAATTTCTTATAAATCAGGCTGATGATGATCGAGATAACCAGCCCTTTCAGAATGTTAAACGGCACGAAAACATAGAGAATCAAAGTAATTATGTCCTTAACGAAGGGGTTGCCTGCGGCGTGGGCAGCCCCTTTGATTGCTTCCATAGAAAATCCCATCGCGTTGATATAAAAAGGGATAGAAATAAAATAATTTACGAGGCAGCCCGATATGGTCAAAGCCGCCGTTCCGGCAGCAAGCGAGATCATCGCTCCCTTTTTCGTTTTGTTGTATCGATAGATCAGTCCTGCTACACCAACAAACGAGCTACATATAATGAAGTTGGCAAGTTCGCCAACCATTGCGGTGTGTGACGCAGGAAGATGAGCCAGATTTTTGATCAATTCGACAGTAATACCCGTGAGCGGCCCCATTGAGAATGTCGCCAATAAAGCGGGTACCTCTGAAAAGTCAAATTTCAAGAATCCGGGGAAGAATGGCAGGGAAAACTCAAGATACATCAGCGCGATTGCCGCAGCCGAGAGAATGCCGGTTTTGGCGATCCAGCGGATGCGCACGCTGCTTTGGCGAGAATTTTGTCCTCGGTTTGTCGTCGGTTCGGAGGAAGTTGATGTCGATGTATCTTTCATGGTTATCTTTGTCCTTATCTCGTCTTTATGTTAGCACATCATGACTATGCGCGGCCTAATTTCTTTTTTTCGGAATAAAAAACCCCGAACAGCTCGGGGCGGCGGAACAAATAGAAGAAATCATTTCCTCCCATTCAGACTGTACTGCCGGCTAGGGATTCTCACCCTATCATGCATAAGCTCGCGGGCTCATCTCTCAAAGGAGCATCACCGCCGGTGGGGAATCTCACCCCGCCCCGGAAACATTTTCATTATACTCATTAATAAGGAAAAGAGAAAGTCTCCGACCTCAGGATCATTTAAGATTATGGATATAGAGGATTAAACAGAACAAAGCTCGCCTTTTTCGAATCGCTTAATGTGGTATTCAGAAGAAAAGCTAAAGCGACTGCCGGTCAATTATAGCGTTGAGTCGTCACGTCTGTGATAAAATGGCTTGATGTGGATATAATGGCCCAAAACAAGGGGGATAGTATGAACCTTAGAGCACCGAAGGGAACAAGAGATGTTCTGCCCGAAGAAGCGGCGATGAGACGCAAACTGGAAAGTATTTTTGCGGATATTTGCGGTCGTTACGGTTTCGGTGAAATCCGAACGCCTACTTTTGAGCATACGGAAGTTTTCGTTCGAGGCGTCGGAGGATCAAGCGATATCGTTCGAAAAGAAATGTATACATTCCTCGACAAGGGCGATCGGAGCATTACTCTTCGACCGGAGGGAACGGCCGCGGTGGTGCGCGCGTTCGTGGAACAGGGAATGGCGTCTTGGCCGTCTCCTGTTAAACTTTGGTACAACATGAACATGTTTCGTTATGAAAGGATGCAAAAGGGTCGTTATAGAGAGCATAACCAGATCGGATGTGAAATATTCGGGAGCGAAAGCCCCATGGCTGACGCTGAATTGATCGGTTTGCTTGATACGTTTTTCAGGGAACTTGGCATAAAGGAAACGGAACTTCATATTAACAGTATCGGTTGTCCTATTTGTCGGGTCGATTATGAAAAAGCGCTTCGCGATTATTTCAGACCCTATCTCGATGAAATGTGCGATGATTGCACCGAACGGTTTGAAAAAAATCCTCTTCGCATGCTTGATTGCAAAGTTATAAAATGTCAAGAAATCGCCGTGGAAGCACCGGCACCCTTGGATGCGCTTTGCGACGATTGTCGAGATCACTTTGACGCGGTGACATCCTATCTTGAGGCGCTTGATATTCCATACTGCGTAAACCTGCGCCTTGTTCGCGGACTCGATTATTACACGCGAACGGTTTTTGAGTTTGTGTCGCCCAATGTCGGTACACAAGGGTCGATTTGCGGCGGTGGCCGCTACGACGGTCTAATCGCCGAACTCGGTGGCGCCGATATTCCCGGTGTCGGCTTTGCCCTCGGGATCGAACGCCTGCTTTTAGAACTTGAAGCACAGGGAGTACTCCCTGACACAGATAATCCGCCTTCGCTTTACATCGCGTCTTTTGAGTCGACTGCGGCTGAAGCGCTTAAATTGGCTCAAACCTTGATACGTCAGGGTTTTTCGGTTGCAACTGATGTTATAGGCAAGAGTTTGCGCGCGCAGATGAAGGCTGCCGACAAACTGGGTGTTACCTACATTGTCGTTCTTGGTGACTTTGAACTGGAGCAGGGTATCGTGAACGTGCGCCGTCTATCTGATGGTGAAGAACAATCATGCGCTTTGACAGAGCTCGGTGACTTTCTCGAATCTGCGGTAGGTGCCGATTAACAACGTTAATTTGGCGCATTTTCGAGATGTTATCGGGAGACGATTAACCAGGCGTATTTCTTGAGACGGATCTGATAGACGATAATCATGAGCTGCATCTCTTGAAGAGACAGGAAACGCCGCATAAAGAGCACATGGCCTGTAAAAAGCCTTTGAAGAAAGGAAAATATAGTATGAGTGAATCGATGGGAACATGGAGGCGCAGTTACCTTTGCGGCGATGTAACCGAAGCGATGATCGGGCAGGAACTGATCCTCATGGGTTGGTGCCATCGACAACGCGATTTAGGCGGTCTTATTTTTATTTTGTTGCGCGATCTTTCCGGCGAAGTTCAGATTGTTTGCGATGATTCCACTCCTGAAGATGTTCGTGTAAAAGCGGCAGATGTTCGAGGCGAGTACGTGATTGCTTGTCGCGGCGTACTTCGCAAACGGTCGGCAGTCAATCCGGATATGAAAACCGGTACCGTTGAACTGCTTGCAAAAGAAATCCGCATCCTTTCTGAATCGAAAACACCGCCTTTCTACATAGAAGATGATGTAGATGTCCATGAGGCGCTCCGACTTCAATACCGATTCCTTGATCTTAGAAGGCCTTCAATGCAACGCAAACTCGTTGCGCGTCATCAGATTACGCGGATCGTTAGAGAGTTTTTTGACCGAGAAGGATTCTTAGACATTGAGACGCCGACATTGATCAAGAGTACGCCTGAGGGTGCACGCGACTATCTTGTGCCTTCACGCGTTTTCCCGGGGAAATTTTTCGCGCTCCCTCAGTCTCCGCAGCTTTTCAAGCAACTATTGATGCTGTCCGGATACAACAAATACATGCAGATTGCGCGCTGTTATCGCGACGAAGATTTGCGCGCCGACCGCCAGCCGGAATTTACGCAAATTGATATTGAGATGGCGTTTGTCGGCGAAGACGATGTCATTGATGTCAACGAACGGTTTATTGTCGATCTTATGCAGAGATTCAAGGGAATAGAGATCAAGCGACCGTTTAGGCGCATTCCGTGGAGTGAAGCGATGGCGCGTTTCGGCACAGATAAACCGGATCTGAGATTCGGTATGGAGCTGATCGACGTGTCGGATATGGTGATCGAGAGTGATTTTCGCGCATTCCGAACAGCCGTCGAAGAAGGCGGCGCTCTAGTGGCGATTGCTGTTCCCGGAGGTCGCGATCTTTCTCGAAGGGAGCTTGATAGCTTATCCGACTACGTTAAGCGTGTCACGAAGGCGAAAGGGTTGGCTTGGATCGGCCTCGACGAAAAGGGTGAAAGCCACGGCTCCATCGCGCGTTTCTTCGACGCCGAATTCGTGAAGGAGATGCTGCGCCGGGCCAACGAAGACGACACCGCAAAACTCCTGCTTATTGCAGATGCGGATGTTCGGATTGCTCAAGAGGCTGCAGGTGCGCTTCGGTTGGAAGTGGCTCGGAGGCGCAACATGATTCCTGAAGGCATGTTCGAGTTTTGCTGGGTCACGGCATTCCCGCTTTTTGAGTGGTCGGAAGATAATCAGCGTCTCGTCGCGAAACACCATCCGTTCACGGCTCCTGTCGAAGAAGATGTTCCCTTTCTTGACACGGATCCTTTAAGCGTGCGAGCGCATGCGTACGATATTGTTTTGAACGGCACGGAGCTTGGAGGAGGCAGCATCCGTATTCACCAACAGGATCTCCAGAAACGCATGTTTTCCTGCCTTGGTTTTTCTGAAGAACAAGCGTCGCGACAGTTCGGCTTTCTCCTGAAGGCTTTTGAATATGGCGTGCCGCCGCACGGTGGTATTGCGTATGGACTCGACCGCCTCGTTATGAAGATGCTTGATGAAGACAATATTCGCGAAGTAATCGCTTTTCCGAAAGTCCAAACGTCGTCGTGCCTGATGACAGGTGCCCCGGATCGCGTGGATGACGGGCAACTTGATGAATTAAAGTTAAGAATCGAACTGCCTAAAAAGCCGGAATCGGCGAAAGTATAGAATTAAAGTGGAAGTTTAAAGCTGGCGAAAGGATGTATGACAAAAAGAAAAGATCAATACAACTAACAAACCGAACTGAGCGTGTCGGGATCGGCACAGCAGAATCGGTACAATTAAAGAAGAAAGAAGCAGAAGTCGAAAGAAAAACGTGCTCATGATGGAATCAAAAAACATTGCCGAATCATCTGAAAAGAAGCAGGATGACCAGACTCTTCAGGTGTCGCCGCTTGATCAGTATTTTGATTCACTAGGCATTCAAGATGATCTGCCGGATAAGGATAAGGGGAAAGAGAACTCTTTGGATAAAGAGAACAAGCAACCCTCGACTTTTCGACGCATTTTAAATTTTGTTTTGACGGTCGTCATCTGTTTTGTGATCGCTTTTTTAATCACACGTTTTGTCGTGCGGCGCAACACCGTGAAAGGCACCTCCATGGCGCCCACACTGCTCCATAGTGATGAAATTTTTGTTGAAAAAATTTCACGCCTTTTCAAAGGAGGCCTTAAGCGCCACGATATTGTAACCGCTGATACTAATCGCAAAGGCAACAGCGGCGAAGAGATGATTATTATCAAGCGAATAATTGGCCTTCCCGGTGAGCGCGTGTGCATTGAAAACGGCTCCGTATACATTAATGATCGAAAACTGGAAGAACCGTACTTGCCTGAAACGATGAGGACGTTTCCGCACAATCCGGACTATGCTAACGTACTACTGGGAGAGGACGAATATTATCTATTAGGCGACAATCGCGAAAACAGTCAGGATAGTCGCGACATTGGCGCCGTATCGAGAGATGACATCGAGGGGAAACTCTTGATTCGATTCTACCCGTTTTCTCGATTTGGCGTTCCGGATTGATGAAAGGCTAATGATTAAGAAATTTTAACGCGGACGCGATCGAGTAAGGACGGACTCGACGATGTTTCGGATTGATAAAGAAAGAGAGTTTAATGAGCAACGTTCCGAGAGAAAATATTCGCAATTTTTGTATTATCGCGCACATCGACCACGGCAAATCAACGCTGGCCGACCGTTTGATTGAGCACACGGGAACGACATCGGCGCGTCAGATGGAAGACCAGATACTCGATAGTATGGACATTGAGCGAGAACGTGGCATAACGATCAAAGCGCGCGCCGTTAAGATGGATTACATCTCGCCATCCGGCGAACACTTTGTTTTCAATATGATTGACACACCCGGCCACGTCGACTTCAACAACGAGGTCTCGCGGTCTCTTTCAGCTTGCGACGGTGCCTTGCTTGTCGTTGACGCATCGCAGGGAGTCGAGGCGCAGACACTTGCCAATGCGTATCTTGCCGTTGACGCGGGCCTTGATATTGTTCCGGTCATTAATAAAATCGATCTACCGCTCGCGAGACCGGAGGATGTACGGCATGAGATTGAGGAAGTCGTCGGCATTGATGCCTCTTATGCTCCTGTCATTTCCGCGAAAGAGGACATCAATATTGAGGCCGTTCTCGAAGCCATTGCCAACCGTCTTCCTGCACCGCGGGGCGATGATCAAAATCCGCTCCAGGCGCTCGTATTTGACACATACTACGATACGTATCTCGGTGTAATCGCGCACGTTAATATTCGAGAGGGCGTGCTGAAAGCGGATGATAAGATTCTTGCGATGCATACCGGAAAATCATTTGAAGTGACCGGATTAGGGACATTTTCACCGCTTGGCATGGTCTATTCGGACGCACTTACTGCCGGTGATGTCGGCTTTGTTACTGCCGCAATCAAAGATGTCCGTGACATCGCGCCCGGCGATACAATTACCCATACCGCGTATCCCGCAAAAGAGCCTCTTCCCGGGTACAGCCCCGTGCGTCAGATGGTATTTTGCGGCATGTATCCTGTTGATGGCGCCGATTATCCCGACTTGCGCGACGCGCTGGAAAAACTTCGCTTGAATGATGCTGCCATAGCCTTTGAGCCGGAAACGTCGAATGCGCTCGGCTTCGGTTTCCGCTGCGGATTTTTAGGACTTCTTCATTATGAGGTGGTCCAAGAGCGACTCGAGCGCGAGTTCAATATCAATCTCATTACGACGGCGCCGTCAGTCGCCTATCGGCTGAATATGACCGATGGCCGAACCATCACGCTCGACAACCCGACCAATATGCCTCCTCGCGAGCAAATTCAGAGCATGGAAGAACCGGTCGTGAATGCGTCGATCATGACACCGAAGGATTATATCGGCAACGTCATGGAGCTTTGTCAGAGATATAGAGGAACATACGTCAACACGCAGTTTCTCGATGAGCGCCGTGTGAACATTCATTACGATATGCCGCTCAATGAAATCATCTACGACTTTTTCGATGCGTTGAAATCGGTCACACGCGGATATGCTTCATTGGATTATGAATTCAAAGACTGGCAAGTTTCCGATCTCGTCAAGCTCGATACACTCATTCATGGCGAAAAAGTAGACGCGCTCACCTTTATTTTACACCGCGACGATGCCTATTCACGCGGTCGCGCCATCGCTGAAAAACTGCGCGATAATATCCCGCGTCACCAGTTTGAAGTTCCGATTCAAATCTGCTCGGACGGACGGATCATCGCCCGCGAAACGGTCCGCGCTTACCGCAAAGACGTGACGGCAAAGTGTTACGGCGGCGATATCTCTCGCAAGAAAAAACTGTTAGAGAAGCAAAAAGAAGGCAAAAAAAGGATGCGCCAAGTCGGAAGTGTTGAAGTGCCCCAAGAAGCCTTCATGAGCGTACTTCGATTAGGAACGTAAAATCGCACGCCCTAATGCGGCCTGAATAACGCTTAATCCTGTCTACTGCTGCTCATCGGTTACCTAGAATATGAAACAAGCCTTTGTGACCTGAAGGATCCTTATTGCCGTAGCATACGATTACTTTCGGGTGCCCCCATCTAAGTATATTCAATGTGACGTTTTACTTTCTGAGGGTACACTTCTGGCGATCTTGTGCTATCATCAAAAAGCGAACCGTCGACATCGCCTTTTTGCGCGTCGCCGGAGCGATAAAGAATTCTTTATGCGGATATGGTGGAATTGGCAGACACGCCGGATTTAGGTTCCGGTGGGAAACCATGCAGGTTCAAATCCTGTTATCCGCACCATTGCGAGTGTTCTTACAGGATTTGAGAAGTTCGTGGTTTCTCAAATCCTAAACACTCAAAAATTAACAGTTTTTTGGGATGAGGAGTAGCTTAATGCCACTCCTTATTCTTTATAAACAAAGCATTTGCACAGATTTTTTAAAATTCTACAGATGCCTCAGGGCAGTCTTATGCATAAATTTTGAAAAAACATGGGATTGTGGAAATGATTCGCCGTCCGATTAGTTTGCAATGTATATTGTATTATCGTATAATATTACGTCCCTAGTGTTATGTAATACAAAAGCGGATGATGAGTACAGTCACAAGTCTGACAAATTAAACCATGCGGTGCAATATCGCAAATATCTAACAAGTGTTTTCTGCCACAATCTGAATTATTTCTTATAATTATTTTAGTTTGGAGAAGAAATAAGGCTTTTCGAAAACAATTGTTTTAAACACATTGTAAAGATTTCATGAATGTTTAAAGGAGGAAAATCATGAAAAAGTTTGCAATTGTTATCATCGGCATCCTACTCATAGTAGGGCTCGTTGCCTGCGGCGGCAAAGGTGATTCCGGTCAAGTCAGTGAAGCCGGTAAAGCCAGTGAAGCCGGTCAAGCCAGTGAAGCCGGTAAAGCCAGTGAAGCCAGTAAAGCCAGTGACCCCGCTGTTGATAAAAATCCGTACAATCTGGACTACGAATCCACCGAGATACAGCCCATGTCAGAGGACAAGAGAGCGTCTGTAGAGACCTTAAGAGAGACTGCGTTTGAATGGCTTGAAAGACGCCAAATATTTGTCGGGACCAAGTTCGCCGACTACACTTATGAGGATGTCGCAGAGCATATCGGGGTTGATGCCACTTACTATTATTATAATGAGCATTGGCCCGGTCGTACGTACTCATGGTATGCCGAAGGCAACGAC
>JAAZJH010000068.1 GCA_012800435.1 Clostridiaceae bacterium
GCATTGAAGAAGATCCGGCCAAAGTGGCGCTTGCTGAGGCGATGATCTGTGAAATTGTCAATCCCGAGTATGCCGTCGATCTGTTCAAAGCTGCCGGCAAAATTCTGGAGAATGTTCCGTACGATGTTTACGCAGCGTCAGATCTTGACGATGTAGAGAAGAGCCTCATTAAGGCCGTTCTCGAATCTTACGCCGATTCACCGGGACGTCCGCTGTTCGAGCAGTACGGCTACGTATGGGATACATATAAGAACGCAATTCTTTCTTGGAATGCTGTTAAACCGGCTGATGCGGCTGCCGCTTACGCAGAAATCAAGGCATCGTTTGACGCCATGATGGCCAACTTGAAATAATCCGGGGGATATCAGCGAATACAGTCGGGAATTGTATAGTTATACACGTCATCACGTGTGTCCCGTCAATTATGCAAGAGATGTCGATCTTCGCAAAGGGTTGCCCTAAAAGATTATTCGAAGATGAATAGAAGAGCTCGGAGGCCGTCCGATAACGACGGCCTCCGGCAATCATCACAGATTAAACCAACTAAATCCCGTTGAGGCAGTGCTGTGATATGTCCAAGACATAACAAGGCTAGTACCAGTGCATCAAGATCATGTCGCAGCAACACCGATCCCTGCGGGATCGTGTCGGAAATCACATATCGATCTATACAGACGACAACTAGAGTTAATTGAATACCGTGCATATAGCAGAAGAACGACTTCACCTTAGAAAGAAACGAATTGAACGCCATGGCCGTCAACTAACTGTAATGGTGACGCTGTGTGCGTTTATTGTTGTCGTATCAACGTTGGAAGTGCTGATGCTCGCTAATGCGGAAGGTTTTCGCATCTGGAAGATGCTGAATCCGGAGGGCACTGCAGCGGAGTATTCTGCCATGCTTCTCGTAAGCTATCTTGTTGACATTCTCATTCCTGCAGGTATCGCAATATACACTTATTTTTCCATTGCTCGCCTTGGCACGCCGAGAACGTACCGGCTTGTTTGGGGAGCGATCGTTTTTCTGGCGACTGCTCGTAAAGTGTTGACGATGCGGACACAATCTGTTTTCTGGTATGTATCATTACTGTTCTGGGGCATTCTTTTTCTTGTGGTGATCAACATTCACAGACTAGAAAAAAATTCGTCAACAGAGAGGATGTGAATGGCCTCCGACGGCAACGACATCAATTAATAAGAGAGACGAGCTAAGGAAAACAATACAGGCAGGTACTAGACTGTGAGCTGCAGCTGAACTGCGAGATATCGGAATCACGGAATTCGGATAAATCCGGATAGCGCGATCGCGATATTTGGCAGGTAAGACAACAATTGGATCTTAATAATGTGTGACAAGAAATGTGACAACGTAATCATCCGCTAGTGGAGAAAAGCAGAGACTGTCACATACAAAGTAGAAGTTGTAAAGCGATCATCCGCGAGCGAATGAAGAAAATGCGGACGAAAGCGGATGAAACAGGAAAGGGAGATGTATGAGCTATGGAACGACGGTGCGGGATGACATCGGAAACGAACACCCGCGCAAGCATCTTCGCCTTAAAGAACGCGGTGAGCTTGAGCTAAAGCGCCTTTATTCCGAAGGGGAGGAAAAACGTGCGATTGAGCTGGAGCTTCGCACGCAGCCGATTGACGATCACCCCTATGAACAGGCGCTCCGCACAGCGCGTGAAGAGGAGAAGGCTTTTCTTGCAGGGGCACGGGAGAGGCGTGCGGCGTGTCTTTCGTCCCTAGAAGATCGCGATCCTCGCATTCGCGAATGGACTTGCCAACTCCAAGAAAGTGAAGCGCGCCGTGATTTCTATGAGCCTTTGGTCGATATGTCCTACGACTTTGAGCTCGCCTATCAGGAAAATCGCGTTGTCTCAAAAGAGCTTCCAATCGTCATCGCATTGCGCCATGAACTTTTGGACGAACTTGAAGAGGCTGAAAAAGATCTTTCGCTCGTTGGGAAAGAGGATCAGGAAGCTGCGTTAAACGAATTCAACGAATATCGTCGTAAGCGCAAAGCCGCCTGCTCGGAAGAGAAAAAGAAGATTCGTCAACAGCATCGAGAGGGATTGATTTCCTCCAAAGCGCTTCACAATGAACAAAAGCGCGCGGAGCGTTCTGCAGAGGAAGATATCCTGACAAAAAAGCGTTTGCTTCCCCTTCCGAAGTGTCGGGATCGCGTGCGCCACATAAAGCATCGGTTGAAAGTTGATATCGACAGCAGGTGGCGCGTCATTCATTCAGATATTTCCGACATCCGTCGAAAGACCCCCATCGAAGTGAAGAAGCGGCATCCTTGGCTCTCTCTGCTGACGTTTCCGATTCCCGGGCTCGGGCAGCTTCTAATCGGCCAGAGACAGAAAGCCTTTTTCTTCTTCCTCGGAACGCTTTTCATTTATCTAGCGGCGATCCCTTACTCGCTCGGCGTCGGGAACTACAGAGGCAAAGGGATCGCAGGGCTGATCTCGTTGGCCAAGGGCGGCGCGCGACTTGATCGCTCCATCATTTTTATGATTGAGGGGGTCATTGCGGTCATCTTTCTTGTGCTCGCGTTTCTGATTCTTTATTTGTCCTATCGCGATGTCCGGTCGACTGAGAAACGTATGATCGCCGGCATTAGGAAACACAACTGGTTTGAAACGCGTATGGTGATGCGGGGCAAGGGATTTCCGTATTTTGTGTCGGCACCGGCCGCGATCCTTACGATTTTTATTGTCTTGCTGCCTATCGCCGTCACGTGCCTGATTTCATTTACGAACTATGACCCGACACACCAGTCTAAGTTTTCGTGGACCGGTCTGGAAAACTATAAGGCCATTTTCCTCGGACAGGGCATGGCCGGAGGTCCTTTCTGGCATATCATGGGATGGACTCTCATTTGGACGCTTGCTGCCACGACGCTTGCGATTTTTATCGGTTTTGTGTTGGCGCTTTTGGTGAATCAGGATCGCATTCGCGGCAAGAAATTCTTCCGTACGGTCTATCTTCTGCCTTGGGCGGTGCCTGCGTTTATCACGATCATGTTCTTCTCGATCATGTTCTCACCTTCCGGACCGCTAACCGTAGCCCTGAATCAATTTCTGGGTAACACGGATCCGTCGGAGATGCTGAATATCAAGTACACGACGTGGGGGACGCGGATTGTTCTGATTCTGTTGCAAGGATGGCTCGGGAGTTCCTACGTTTTCCTGCTCTGCACGGGGATTTTGCAAGGGATACCGAATGACCTCTACGAAGCTGCTAGGATAGACGGCGCGCAAGGCTTTCAGCAGACTCGTTACATTACGATTCCTTTACTGCTTTTCCAGACGGCGCCCCTGATGATCGGTCAATACACGTTTAACTTCAACAATTTTTCGATCATTTACCTTTTCAATGGCGGAGGACCGTTTGAGCCAAGTAAATACGGCAACCTCGCGGGCTCGTCCGATCTTTTGATTTCTTACATCTACAAACTGACGATTCAGAAACAGTATCAGGGAATCGGATCCGCGATCACGATGATTGTGTCACTCCTTCTCATCTTCATCACGTGGATGGGCTTCAGACGCACGAAATCGTTCCGGGAGGAGAAGCTATGAAAAAGAAAAAATCGGAAGGGCTCTATCTTTCGGATCGACCGCCGCTCACACCGGTCAAGGTGGTCCTGCTCGCCATCAGCTACGTGTTGCTCTTGCTCTATGTATTTATAGTGCTCTGGCCGCTGGCGCAAATCCTCATCACAAGCTTCAACGGCAATCAGGAAGCGTACATCATCATAGGCGGTTCCTATTCATTCACGTTCAAACATTTCCGTTACTTGTTTCAGGAAACGTATTTCTTTAACTGGGTTCTGAATACGATTGTCATTGCTGTGGCGACGGCATTACTGACGTTATTCGTTGTCTCGTTTACCGGATATGCTTACTCGCGCTACCGGTTCAAAGGCAGAAAAGCGTCACTGATGGCGATCATGTTGATTCAGATTATTCCAACGTTTGCGGGGATTACGGCTTTTTACACGTTGCACTCGATTCTTTCGGCGATCATGCCGTGGTTCTCGCGTCAAATGTTTCTTGTGTTGATTTACGCGGGAGGCGGCATCGCGTCGAACACCTTTATTCTCAAGGGGTACATCGACTCGATTTCGCATGAATTGGACGACGCGGCGCGGATTGACGGGTGCGGGAACTTCCAAGTTTACCGCCTGATCATCATGCCGA
>JAAZJH010000069.1 GCA_012800435.1 Clostridiaceae bacterium
CGAAATTCATGTCCTCGATGACCAATTCTTTGTCCATCGATTTTGCGACGGCGGCCATGATTTCAACGTCAATGCCGATCACCTGATCGCCTTTACGCATCTCATAGGGGGCGAAGCCGCTTTCTGTTCCCATGATCAGCTCACCGTTAGCGGCTCCTTTGTTGAAGTCGATGTTATCGCCGGCTCCCTCCTCATCGTTGATGTATTTATCGAAAATCTCTTGAAGAGTGCCATCATCTGACAGCGTCTTCAGCGCAGCGTTGACGGCTTCGAGGAGCTCATCGTTTCCCTTCTTGATGCCGAACGCATAATTCTCTTCTGTGAGCGCGTCGTCCATGATGACGAGATCGGGGTTGTTTTGCACGACTTTCAGTGCAGGGCCGTAGTCCATGATCGTTCCTTGCACTTTGTCTTGTGAAAGAGCCGTAATCGCGTCGACGTAGCGAGCGAATTGATCGACATTTTCCATCCCGACAAAATCCTGTGCGACGAAATCGCCTACGGTTCCGGCCTGAACTGAAATCCGAATGCCCGGCTTCGCAAGAAAAGCTTCCGCGGTTATCGGAACCGGATCGGCTTCACTCTCTGATGGCGCCGGTTCAGCAGCAGAATCTGAAGGCTCCGGAGCAGAAGTCGTGTCGGCAACTTCAGCAGACGGCTTAGTCTCTTCAGCAGGCGGATCCGACGGTTGGCATCCTACGGCTGCTCCTACAAACAGCAGGATTGCCATAATGATAATAATTATACGTTTCATACTTTAATCCTCCATATATCGTCAACGCACAATGGAGATATAAATAGTTGTGCGTTACACGAGGTTTTATGTGGATAGCATTTTAATCCAGTTGCGAAGAAAAATCAAGTAATAATTCAGTAAATATGAATAAATAGTCAAAATGTCATGTCGAACTAAGAATATTTGCTAATAAAATATGATATGTGAACGAATCACTACAAGTTTAGGCTACATATTGCGAGTAACATAAAAGAAGACGAGCGCCAGACTTGGGTTCATGGCGACGTATTGTCGGTTTTACAGATAACGACGACACTAAAGAAGAGCTTGATCCTGACGTGATTACGAGGAAAGTAAGAGCGCGCCGGTTCGAGGAGAAGCGATGCGCTCTTAAAAGTTTGCGTCCGATATTATGGTGTTTGTAGGGCTCTTAAAAAGCCGATTCAGGTACCCAGACCAACATATAGGCATCAAGAACAACATCGCGTTTGAGCGGACGAAGCTCAAGCGTGTCGATACCGTTCAGAGCGTTATCATACGCGGCAGATACGGCGTTTAAGTCCTCATTCATATCCTTTTCAAGTATTGCCAATTGCTGTTGAACACGCTCGAAGGATTCTTCCGCCCGAACGACATTGCCGGTCGATTTCCGCGCTCGGGAAACCGTTTTCGCGGCGGTTGTACCGCGATAGATTGTAGACTGACCGAGAAATTTGCGACCCAGCAATCCGCCAAGAATTGCTGAACCGATCGAAAGAGCTGACTGTCGTTTTGCATCACTTTCTTGATCTTTCGTTCGCTCTACGCGCTCTTCCGCACGTGCGACACGGTCGTCTATGGTGCGTTTTTTCTTCTCGTATTTATCGCGTATGGCATCAATATCTGCATCGCGTTTTTCTCGTGCCGCCATCGTTACGCGCGCCTTGAATTCGCTTTCACTTTCGTCCGGATCGGCGAAAAGGCCAAGCCCCTTGTGACGAAGGAGCGGCATCGCTGATTCGCGCCACACGGTGTCTACAAGTGAGCGTGACC
>JAAZJH010000070.1 GCA_012800435.1 Clostridiaceae bacterium
GTGTGGGTGATTGAACGGATAAATCAGATGACTCTGACTGAAATACCGTCCCAATGTGACACTTCGCCAATTTGCCAAGCGTTCTCGCCTGCTTCCTGCATGGCCGCCATGTAGCGCGGCGCGTCGTCAGGCTTCATGGCAAGAAGAAGGCCGCCTGATGTCTGAGGGTCAAACATCAGATCGCTCAAAGCCAGCGGCACGTCGTCCTCGAAAGCGACATTCGAACCGGCATAGGCTCGGTTTCGATAACATCCTCCCGGCAAGATACCGTCTTTTGCCATCGCTTCGGCTGATGGCAGCAGCGGCAGGTTGCGGCTTTCAAAAACGAGAGTAACGCGTTGGTCTTTTCCGGCCATTTCTTTGGCGTGTCCGAGAAGTCCGAATCCGGTGATGTCGGTCGATGCCGATACATCACACGACATGGAAAGCTCGGCCGCTTTGCGATTTAGTCGCGCCATCGTTTCCGTCAAGAGTTTCACATGTGAGGCGTCTTCGATAAGCCCTGCCTTGGCGGCAGTGCTGAGAGCGCCCGTTCCCAATGGTTTCGTCAAGATCAGAACATCGCCCTGACGGGGCGTATCATTCCGTCGGATCGCCGAAGGGTGACACAAACCCATAACGGACAGTCCGTATTTCGGCTCTTCATCGTCGAGGCTGTGACCGCCTGTGATGACAACACCGGCTTCCATGCACTTGTCCGCGCCTCCCTCAAGAATGCGCTTCATGATGCCGTGGTCGAGGCAAGACGGGAAACAGAGCACATTGAGTGCCGTCTTCGGCACGGCGCCCATCGCGTATACATCGCTCAAGGCGTTCGCCGCGGCAATACGGCCGAAATCGTACGGATCATCGACTACCGGAGGAAAGAAATCGATCGTCTGAACGATTGCTATATCCGGTGAAACGACATAGACTGACGCGTCATCATCAGAATCATAGCCGACGATAAGGCGTTCATCCGTCACCCGGGGTAAATCAGATAACAGTTGAGATAGGACCTCCGGTCCTAATTTCGCCCCTCAGCCGCCGGCATGGGTCAGCTCGGTAAGTTTGATATCCTTGTCATCCATGTCGCCACCTCCTTCCCCTTTGCCTTGAAAAGCCGAACCGTCCGGCATGTACGCCATTATGGACTGGCTCGAATGTTTTTCAGAAACAAAACAACGATCACGTCCACTATATCATGTTTTTCAATAAACGCGCCAGAGCAGACAGAACGAGCTTTGGGAACGACGGTACATCTTCATTATCTTCGGTCTCAGATGATGAGTCCGCCATAAAAATCAGTGCCCGCTCCATCCGTTTTGTAGTCAGAAAGTGTATAGGGCGTTAGGATCCCCTGGTCAGTGACGATGCCGGCGATCAAATGCGGCGGCGTCACATCAAAAGAGGGATAGTAGCCTTTGACGTCCGGCTTCGTGTTTTGTACACCCCGCGCCCGGAGGACGTACTCGGGGTCTCTTTGCTCGATGACCACGTCGTTGCGAGTGATCGTGTCGGGGATACCGGTTACGAAGTACGGCACTCCGAAATAGTGAGCGGCGATGGCTATTTGGAGCGTGCCGATTTTGTTGACGACGTAGCCGTCCAAGGTTATGGCGTCGGCTGCCGATGTAAATACATCAACAGTGTGTCTTGACAGCACTTCGGCAGGCATGTTGTCCGTGATGACGGTGACATCGGCACCCATATCAATCGCAACACTGGCGGTGAGGCGTGCTCCCTGAAAATAGGGACGCGTCTCCGGGCAGAAAAGTTTGATTTCAATGCCGGCATTTTTTGCCGCGCGTAAAGCGGTTCCGACGATCGTCTCTCCGAAGCACTGCGTCAAGACGACCGCCTTTTTAGGAAGCAGGGAAACAAAGTGCTGACCGACGAGAGACATTCGAGCGTATCGGCGTTCCAAAGCGTTAAATGCGACGCTGAAAAGAATGTCGGTCAGATCGGATTCACCCGCGTCAAGC
The DNA here is from genome assembly GCA_012800435.1 of Clostridiaceae bacterium. Taxonomy (GTDB): domain Bacteria; phylum Bacillota; class Clostridia; order Saccharofermentanales; family DTU023; genus UBA4923. The sequence continues at coordinate 1,965 of JAAZJH010000070.1, forward strand.
GCTTTTTTTGCCGTTTGAAACGCACTTTCCGTTACGCGTCGCATACGCGGTTCAGTCGTCGGCCTGGCCGTTGAGAGAAGATCTGCCGCGCGCCGCAATGCTTCAAGTTGCTTGTTTTTCGCTTTTCCGGCGACCGTGTGTGCCGCAAGAGCCATCCCCATCCCCGCCGCCGTATAAGGGCCGGCACTTTGGGTCACCATATCGGCAATAGCGCGCGCAACGTCCTCCACCGATTCACACGTCACATAACGCAATGTTGTCGGATAGACGCGGCGGTCGAGGATACGAACAACGCCGTCCTCATACCACGCGACATTTTCATAGCGCAGAAGAAAGCCGAGACCATGGTCTTGGCGCGTGTGTTCGAGGTTTTTTAAGTCAAAATTTTTTTGAAGGTTCGGCATATCTTGTCGCCGGTCATCAAAGTTTATTGTCATAGAATGATCCTCTATTCTTCTGTCGCGGCAATTCTAAGAGTAATGGCACGCGGCAGATTCTCAATGGCCCAAGTCGATTTCGTGCCTCCGTATTCGCCGTCCACTGTGAACGGTACGGGATCATCGAACTGAAAAAGCGCTTTGCGCACCGGCACACGGAGTATATGAGGATCCTCTTTCCCCTGAAGGAGGCGGCGGACGAGACGCCACAGGAGACGAAAAGATTTTGGCTTGGTGACAAGGACGGCATCAAAGTATCCGTCATCCAAAACAGCGTTGGGAAGCGGGACTAAACCGCCGATGGAGCGCGAGTTAATTAGACCGCCGAAGAGATAATCACCTGAATAATCTTTATCATCAAGGGTTACAAGTGTACTCGCGGAGTGGATATGCCGGAGCGATCGCATTCCGGTTAAGACATAAGCCATATGACCGAATGTCTTTTTCAATGAGCGACGAGTATCATATGACACTTCTGTAAATGCGCCAAAGGCGGCGACGTAAGTAAAATGTCGCGGAAGCTTGGCAAAATCAGCGGAATGATCATCGTCATGATGCTCGGAAGGTGCATCACGAGAAATCATGCCGATATCAATAGGAAAGGAGCGACCGAAGAGCATATCACGAGCGGCTTCTTTCGGGTCGGTTGTCAGTTGGAATGAGCGCGCTACATCGCAAGTGGAGCCTGAGGGATAAAAGCCTACAGAAGGCGGTGCATTCAATTCGAGGAGTCCGGAGACGACCTCCGAAAGTGTACCGTCTCCACCGCATGCGACAACGAGATCGTAATCAGCGCCTTCGCAAGCGGCAATATCCCGTGCGTGGGCGATACCTCTCGTATGTTTGGAATGTGTCGTTGCTCCGAGGTTGTGAAGCTCGTCAACGAAAATCTCAACATTTCGAGCAGAACGTGCCCGTCCGGATGCCGGATTGATGATTACGAGGATACGGGAAATATCGTTCTCCATCTTGGTCACTCCACCTTGATCACAAATCGAGGTGGCCTCCGGCTTTTAAGTGTCGGCTCAACAAGGCGAGAGATGCCGCTAAATTCTCATTTTGTACAATGACGTCGTCCGGTACGCGGAGTATGGTGGGGGAGAAATTCCAGATGGCCTTGATTCCCGCTTCAATGAATGAGTCACAGACAGCCTGCGCATTTTCGCGGTTGACAGTGATGATGCCAAGCCTAATCTTCATTCGACGAATCACGTCGACAATATCATTCGTTGGATAAATGGGCGTCTCACTGATCCACGTTTTCTTAGAAACCTTAATGTCAAAGCCGACGACAATTCGAAGACCGTATTGTTTAATTCCGTCGAAATTAACGAGCGCAGTGCCAAGGTGTCCGACGCCCGCAATCGCAGCTTCGTCAAGCTGTCCGTATCCGAGTGCAATTTTGATGTCTCGGATTAGTGAAGAGCGCGAAAAGCCGCGTCCGGGCGTGCCGGCGGTTTGGCTGATCGCAGCAAGATCTTTGCGAACTTGAACCTCGGTAAGTCCGAGCGTGCGAGCAATCTCACCCGAGGTAACATCTTCACCTGACTGGTCTTCCAAAAGTGACAAATAAAAAGGAAGACGTTTCAATGTCTGAATCGAAAAAGGAAGGATAGGCACTTATTTCTCCTGATCACCCGCAAAGTCAACGCATTGTTCTTAGTGCACACACGTCCGTAGACTATTCTTGCAGAATAGCACAGGATCGGTTGGACTCATGATGTAAAAGATTGTCGTCTTTCGGATAGTGTTCTGACACAAATTTATCGATTGAGTGTGGGCTTGTCAACACAATGGACGTGAAGCAGATCACCATGGCAAAGGGTCCGTAAAACGGAAACGAATAAGATTTATGCTCGTAATAACTGGATGCCGGGGCAGCATATTTACTTGTATTTAACGGAAACCGGACGTATACTGTACTACGCGCGGACAGATAAAATCTTTAATGAACACGCATCACTATCACATAAAACGATTTGTCGTCGTCAAAATAATAAAGGATCATTTCGAAAACGTATGGAAAGGCAGGACATCTAGATGAAAACATTTGATCGAGAATTAGCATATAAACTTAAAGGCGGCGTAATCATGGATGTCGTTAATGCTGAACAGGCAAAAATCGCGGAAGAATCCGGAGCAGTCGCTGTTATGGCATTAGAGCGCGTGCCGGCGGATATTCGCGCGGCAGGCGGAGTCTCCAGAATGAGCGATCCTCGCATGATCAAAGAGATCATGAAGGCGGTCAAAATTCCCGTGATGGCGAAAGTCCGCATCGGCCATTTTGTTGAGGCGCAGATTCTACAGGCGATCGGTGTTGATTTCGTAGATGAAAGTGAAGTCCTGACACCGGCTGATCACGTCCATCATATTGATAAAACACGCTTTGATGTACCGTTTGTCTGCGGTGCGCGCGGATTAGATGAAGCGCTTCGCCGGATCGCGGAAGGTGCCATGATGATTCGCACCAAGGGTGAGCCCGGTACCGGAGACGTTTCTCAAGCCGTAACACATCTTCGTAAGATCAATGCTGACATTCGCGAAGTTGCCAACATGCGCGAAGATGAACTCTATGTCAAGGCGCGCGAACTTGCTGTACCGATTTCACTCCTTCAGTATGTGCACAAAAATGGCCATCTTCCCGTCCCTAACTTTTCGGCCGGCGGGGTTGCCACACCGGCTGACGCAGCGCTCATGTGCCAGTTGGGCGCTGAAGGCGTCTTCGTCGGCTCAGGCGTTTTCAAATCGGGTGATCCTGTCAAGCGAGCGAAAGCTATCGTAGAAGCGTGCGCTCACTTCGATGATCCCGAGCGGCTGGCTGCCGTATCGGAGAATCTCGGAGAAGCGATGGTTGGGATCAATCCGGACGATATCAAAACCATTATGTCTTCACGAGTCACCTAAACGCGTGATTTCGATCATAAAAGGACGAGATATAAAGCGCGTGACATAATGATCACAACCGACTTATTAACATCCGTTTTATGGGCAGTTTTCAACTTGTATGAGAACGTTGAGGCGTAAGACGGATGTTTGTTTATGTAAATAGCACTTCGCCGTTTTTTACGGTATCATTAATGAGGCAATACCCGACGGCATGTGCCGCCTAGCGGCGTGCGCTGCCCCTTATCGATTAAGGACGGTCATTCATGAAACGCAAATCAACAGTGCCGATTCTGGTGCTTTGTCTGGCGCTTCTTATCAATCTAACTGCCGGTACCGCCGTGCATGCACGGATGGGCTTTCATCGCACACCTGCGGATGCGGGTTTTTTCTCCGGCGGTGACGATTACGATTACGATCCCGGAGGCTGGTCAGACTACGGTTCAAGTAGCGGCGATTCTTGGAGTAGCAGCGATTCTTGGAGCAGCTCTTCTTCGTCCGGCGGCTCAGAATCATCTGTCTTTTCCGTAATCATCCTCATCATCATTGTGATTTTAGTTCTAAGGAGCAAGCGGAAGAAGGGCGGAGGCACGTCCGGTTCCGGTGTCTACCGACCGACAGGAACGACGCGGACAATTCCGCCGCAACAGTCGGCAGCTGTCGCAGATCAGGTCCGTGTCCATGATCCGTTCTTTACAGAAGCGGAGATACGTGAGAAAGTGGCCAACTTGTACGTTGATATGCAGCGTTGTTGGGAGCGCCAGGACTGGGAGCCTATGCGTGCGCATTTGACCGATGATCTGTTCAGCCAGATGGGACGTCAGTTGAATGAACTCGTAACCAGAGGGCAGATTAACAAGATGGAACGTATTGCCGTTATGGATGTCTCGCTCATGAGTTTCCATCAAGATGAGCAATTCGACAATCTGACCTTGCGTCTGCAAACTCGTCTGGTTGATTATACGATTGATCGCCGAACGGGCAAAGTGGTGTCAGGTGATCCGAAGCGTGAGAAATTCATGACCTACGATTGGACCATGATCCGAACACTGGGCACGAAGACGACCGCCCTCGGACTGGATAGGAAAGATAAAGCAACCAGCTTTAATTGTCCGCACTGCGGTGCGCCGATCGATCTCACGCAGTCGGCACGGTGTGCTTACTGCGGCTCGATTGTGAAAGCTACCGAGTTTGACTGGGTGCTTTCTAAGATCAGAGGGGTGTCACAAAGAACAGTATAAATGATTGCGGCACAAGAAATCATAAAGACTTCTTGTGTCTAGTAAATGATGTTTCTTTATGTGATTTCCTTTAAGGAATTTTTACAAAAAGGACGAATTCCGGCGAAGGTGTTCGTCCTTTACAACTGTTTAATGAACATTTTGAATGATCATTATTGGACAAATAGGGAATATAGCCGACATCATGAATGACTACGACCTTTCCGGCACGTGCCGTGAAAACGTTTCATGATCATGAATCAACTCAACAAAGAATGCAAGATGCGGTCTACAAAGAAGCAAAATAAAGCGAAGAGACGTAATATAGAACGTCAGAAAACCGTGCAGACGCACGAAGATCAATCATTGAGAAAGATCGTTCCGGCCACTGATCTTTTTGCGCGACGTCGTCGAATTCATATCCAGCGAACGTTGGCCATTGCGATCATGTTCTTGATCGTCTTCGGCTCAATCGCCGCCTATATCCTGTGGGGAGAGGAAATTGTAGCATTCGTCGCAAACCCTGCGCGTGTTCGCACGATGCTTGACGAGCACCCGGTGATGAGTCGTTTTATCTTTGTGGCGCTCACGTTCCTTCAAGTCGTAATCGCAATCATTCCAGGTGAACCATTTGAGATCGCGGCAGGCTATGCATTCGGTTTTTGGGAGGGCACGATGCTCTGCCTTGTTGCCAGTTATCTGGCCAGTATCCTGATTTTCTTTCTGGTCAGACGTTTCGGGAGACCCATCCTTGAGCTGTTTTTTGAACCGGAACAGATTGAGGATATTCGCATCTTCAATAACGCGAAGAGCGCGACTCTTTTGATGGTCGTCATTTTTTTGATTCCCGGCACGCCAAAGGACATCATGACGTACTTTGCCGGATTAACGACGATGAATCTTTCCACTTGGTTGCTTGTCCTTTTGGCGCGGATCCCGTCGATCGTGAGCTCTACGGCCAGCGGCGGGCTTCTCGGGTCAGAGCGCTATATGCCGGCGCTGATCGTCATTGCTGTGACCTCTCTGTTTGCCGTGATCGGCATCTATATCTATAAAAAAATGAGCCGGCGTGCCAAGAAAGAAGACAGCGTGAGCGATTAATGTAACCAATGCTATTTCCATACATCAAGCTTTGGTCTTTTTGTATTTATATGGTAATCTGAACAAGCGGCATTCGTTTGAGGATTATTTTTTTGTGAATATTAGTTCTCGAGCCCGAATACCTGCAAATTCCTGCACATTACCTGTGAATAAAATAAGCAAGGAGAGAATTATGATCGATCTGACCGTTCATGAAGATGTGTTAAGCAAGGCAATTCTGTGCGCGAAGGAAAACAATATCGTTATTCCGACTTTTGCACAAATGCGCAATCCGGTGAAGTATGTTCCGGAAAAAATTAAGAAGGCCATGGTCGGCGTAGGAACATGGGACATTGATCCCATCAATCTGTTTCGTATCACGTGGAAAAATGAACCGACTCTCAAGGGCGGGACTTTTGGCGGAGTGAACTTCATCGAGATTCCTAGCGAGCTTTCCGGTGTGAAGGCGCGTATTTTAGTGTTGATCGGAAAATGGTTCCCGACAGGCTGCCATAAGGTTGGGGCATCCTTCGGATGTTTGGTACCGCGCCTTGTGACTGGTCAATTCAACCCCTACGAGCATCGCGCCGTTTGGCCGTCAACAGGCAATTATTGTCGGGGCGGAGCCTTCAACTCCAAACTGCTGGGCTGTAAGTCGGTTGCGATTTTGCCGGAGGACATGAGCCGCGAACGTTTCGAATGGCTTCAAAAGATCGCTGACGAGACAATTGCGACGCCCGGGTGCGAAAGCGATGTCAAAGAGATCTTTGATAAAGTTTGGGAAATTCGTCGGACGCGTCCCGACTGCATCATCTTCAATCAGTTCGAAGAGATGGGCAACGTGCTCTGGCACTTCCACGTCACCGGACCTGCCATTCAGGAGGTTTACGAAGCTGTTAAGACCGATAACTCGAGGCTTAGCGGCGTCTTCTTCACAAGCGGCAGCGCCGGAACGATGAGTGCCGGTGATTACATCAAGGAGCAGTATCCACGTGTCAAGGTGGCGGTGGGCGAAGCGCTGCAGTGTCCGACGATTCTCAATAACGGCTTCGGCGGGCATCGTATTGAAGGTATCGGAGACAAACATGTACCGTTCGTACATAACGTTAAAAATACAGACATGGTTGCCGCTATCGACGACAACGCTTCTTTAAACTTGCTTCGTCTGTTCAACACGGAAACAGGCAGAACCTTCCTTGAGGAAGAAGTTGGTGTCGACGCTAAATGCTTAGCCGATCTTTCACTTCTTGGTATCAGCGGTATTGCCAACGTTCTAGGCTGTATAAAAATGGCAAAATACTACGAGCTCACCGAGAACGATGTGCTCGCTACAGTCGCCACCGATTCAGCTGAGATGTACCATTCCCGTATTGAGGAACTCGCCGAGGCTGAAGGATCTTACACGAAAGAGCTGGCCTTGCGCGATTACTGGCATCGTCTCGCATCGGCGACCACTGATTATATGGAAGAGTTTACGTATGAGACGCGCAAGCGTGTGCATAACCTCAAGTACTACACATGGGTTGAGCAACAGGGACGTACGCTCGAAGAGCTCAATGCGCAGTGGTATGACGATCACTACTGGGATGACATCCACAAACAGGTCGACGACATTGACGCGCTAATCAATGAGTTCAATGAGAAGAGCGGTGTTTTAGCTTCCCTTTAAGGCGGGAGCGGACCTTAAACATATGAAAAGACTGAATAAAAAATATAAAGGAGTAAAGGTATGGAAGTGAAAGCATTGTTGAAGAAGTTGGAATCGCTTAAGTATCAGGGTCTTTATCAGAAAGATTTCTTGCTGACGTGGGACAAGGCGCAAGACGAGATTAAGGCGGTATTTGAAGTTGCCGACGTGCTTCGTTATTTACGTGAAAATAACCGGAGCTGTCGCATCTTTGATTCCGGACTCGGCGTTTCGATCTTCCGCGACAATTCAACGAGAACGCGTTTTTCTTTCGTGTCGGCGTGCAATCTGCTCGGCCTGGCTGTTCAGGATCTCGATGAGGAGAAATCTCAGATCGCGCACGGTGAAACGGTGAAAGAAACAGCCAACATGATCTCGTTCATGGCGGATGTGCTTGGAATCCGCGATGACATGTACATTGGCAAGGGTCATACGTACATGGCGGAAATGGCGTCTTACCTGCAGGAAGGCTTCGATGAAGGCGTGCTCGAACAGCGCCCGACGATCGTGAACTTGCAATGCGACATTGATCACCCGACACAGAGCATGTCCGATGCGCTGCACATCATCCACGAGCTGGGCGGCGTTGAGAACCTGAAGGGCAAAAGAATTGCGATGACCTGGGCGTACTCACCGACCTATGGCAAGCCGCTTTCTGTACCGCAGGGCATCGTCGGACTTTTGACCCGATTCGGCATGGATGTCGTGCTTGCTCATCCGGAAGGCTACGAAATCATGGACGACGTCATCGATGTGGCAAAAAACAACGCTGACCAATACGGCGGCAAATTTACCATCTCGAATTCCATGGACGAAGCGTTTACGGATGCCGATATCGTTTATCCCAAGAGCTGGGCACCGTTTAAAGCGATGGAAGTGCGCACTGATCTTTATGCCCAAGGCGATCAGGCGGGTATTAACGCGCTTGAGCAAAAGTTGCTGAAGCAGAACGCCGAGCACACGGATTGGGCCTGTACGGAAGAGCGGATGAAATTAACACGCGACGGCAAAGCGCTCTATATGCATTGTCTACCCGCAGATATTACAGGTCTTTCTTGTGAATTGGGCGAGGTGGACGAGTCCGTCTTTGACCGCTATCGTGTTCAGCTTTACAAAGAAGCAAGCTATAAACCTTACATCATCGCCGCGATGCTGTTCCTCATGAAGGTCAAGCATCCCGTCGAGAAATTGAATGAACTCTGGAACAACAACGAGCCGCGCTGGGCAGACCGCTAAAAGTCGCTCAGCCAACCAAAAAAGATACAAATGGAGGAAGTATCGATGAAAAAACTAGTGGACCACGCCCGCGTAAAAGAAAGAGCCGAACATTATCGTGATGATATGACGCGTTTTTTGCGCGACTTAATTAAAATCGGCGGCGAAAGCACTGAAGAAAAAGAGAAGGCTCTGCGCATTAAAGAGGAAATGGAAAAACTCGGCTTTGACAAGGCGGAGATTGACGGCCTCGGCAACGTGTATGGCTGGATGGGCGACGGCGAACGCATCATTGCGCTTGATGCGCATATCGACACCGTCGGTATCGGTGAAATCGCAACGTGGGATTTTGATCCTTATGAGGGATATGAGAACGAGACGGAAATCGGCGGCCGCGGCGCATCCGATCAGTTGGGCGGCATGGTATCTGCCGTATACGGTGCCTTCATCATGAAGGAGCTCGACATGATTCCGGAGGGTTTCAAGGTTCTCGTGACCGGTACCGTGCAGGAAGAAGACTGCGACGGCATGTGCTGGCTTTATATCATCGAGAGAGAAAACATCCGCCCCGAGTTTGTCGTCTCAACGGAGCCGACCAGTTGCCGTGTATACCGCGGACATCGTGGTCGCATGGAAATCCGTGTTGACGTGCTCGGACGTGCGTCCCACGGTTCCGCGCCTGAACGCGGCGACAACGCTATTTATAAGATGGCGGACATCCTTCAGGAAGTTCGTGAGCTGAATAATCATCTCAAAGACGACCCGTTCCTTGGCAAGGGCACAATAACCACTTCGGAAATCTTCTATACATCGCCTTCACGCTGTGCCGTAGCGGACAGCTGCTCAATTTCTCTTGACCGTCGACTGACATGGGGTGAGACTTATATGTCTGCACTTGAAGAAATCGAAAATCTGCCGTCCGTTAAGAAATATGGCGCGAAAGTCAGCATGTACAAATATGATCGCCCGTCTTGGACAGGTGAAGTCTATGTGCAGGATTCATACTTCCCGACATGGGTTATTCCCGAAGACGCGCCGCAGACGCGCGCACTCGTCAATGCATACACTGACCTTTACGAGAAGCCGGTCGTTGACAAGTGGACGTTCTCAACAAACGGCGTCGCGATTATGGGACGCCATAATATCCCGTGTATCGGCCTCGGGCCAGGCGCGGAAGAGCAAGCGCATTCCCCGAACGAGATCACTTGGAAAGACGATCTTGTGCTCTGTGCGGCGGTTTACAGTGCTCTGCCGATGTACTACAGCGAGATTGTCAAGTCGGAGGAGTAAGCGTTTGAGTAAGACGCTATATCCTAACATAGTCATTTGATTCTAAAGAGAAACACTGCCTTCTCGGCTACCTTAACAGGACTGTCGAGAAGGCAGAATGCGTCCGGGGATCTTGCTCTCAGCTGTCTGCTTGTTTTACCAACACCCCTATTAAGTCGGCTTTGTGGTTGGCTCTTTCCCCGGAGTTTCACTTTTCAAACCGAGTTCTCACCAATTAATCAGCAATGGTGATTGTAGGCATGAGTTCTTATAGATGCATTATTTTCTCAATATTGGTATGATGTGCCGGAGCGGTTCTCTTTTTTTTGCTCGAATCGCTTCTTTTTTGTGTGATTATATTGACGATCTTGCGTTCGCCTGTCCTTTTCTATGGCATTGTCAAGCGAGAGAAGCTTGTGATGCCGTGTTAAGTAAGATAGGGCGAAGTACGACACAAGCGAAAGGCCTATCTCGATGAAATTTGTTTTCGTATTTAATCCGGTTGCCGGAAGAGGCGGACACGAAGAGATTCTGCGGCAAGCTATTGATGATTCCATTAAAAAAGAGAACTGTGAATTTTACATCACGAAGGGTCGCGGCGACGCGACTGCCTATGTTCGTTCGTGGTGCGAGAAGCATCCTGATGAGCCTGTTCAATTCATCGCCTGTGGAGGCGACGGCACGATCAACGAAGTCATTAACGGAATGGTTGACGCTAAGAATGCGATTTTGTCTGTTTATCCTTGCGGGAGTGGAAATGATCTTGTCAAGAGCTTCGGCGGCGCAAGTTCTTTCCTGAATGTTGATGCGCTCCTTTCGGCTCCGACGAGGAAAATGGATTTGTTTCGTATTGGAGATCGATATTGCGGTAATGTGACTAATTTCGGGTTCGATACGACAGTCGCCGAAACCGTTAACGCAGATCGCGATAGAAAAGGTTACGGAAGCAAACGTTCCTACACAAAAGGCATTATCAAAGCGTTTGTTTCCAGCATGAGCACTGTATGTACGGTGATCGCAGACGGAGAGATACTGAATCCAGATGGCGAATTGCTTCTTTGTACCATCGCAAACGGTCAATACGTCGGCGGATCATTTCGCTGCGCGCCGCGCGCCGAGACAGATGACGGCATCATGGATGTCTGTCTTGTCAAACCGATATCGCGCGCTCGTGTTCCTTTTCTCATCGGCAAATATGCCCGAGGCGAACATCTTGACGAGCCGTCTATACAAGACATCATTGAATACCGGCGCGCGAAACGAGTAGAAGTGATCGGCGAACCTGATTTTACTTGGACACTCGACGGCGAAATCATTCGGTCATCCCGCTTTGTTGTGGAGATGGAGCCGCTCGCGCTCACCATCGCTCTTCCGGAACAATCATCGTCAGAATCTGACTCCATCTAAGCGACCGCAAACGCGATCACACTCCGAGCGCCAATTTTTACGCTTATGTGAGCAAGTATCACATAGCCAGCATTTGGGTATAATGCTATTCAATGTAGTTGTTTGATCTTATAGGCCGTGGTGATATTTGTGCTTCTTAACATCGTTAAGTACAAGGAGGTTGGTGGGAGAATTATATGGTATTTAATTCTTTTCCATTTTTAATCTTCTTTACAATTGTGTTGTTTCTATACTACATAATTCCTCTGAAGTATAGATATCTTGTTTTGTTGTCAGCGAGTTACTTTTTTTATGGTTACAGCAACCTTAGGCACGTATTGCTCTTGTTATCGGTCACTTTGATATCATTTGTTTCAGGGAAAGCAATCTCGGCAAGTCAATCTAAGAAACATCAAAAGAACATAGTGATTCTTTCTGCAAGTCTGTTGATTTTTCTATTGCTGTGTTTTAAATATCAGTCTTTTGTGATCAGCAATGTCAATTATATTTTCAAAGCAAATATTACAATTGAAAAAATAATAGTCCCGTTAGGTATATCATTTTTTATTTTACAAGCTATTAGTTATCCCATTGATATCTATAGAGGAGACGTCAAAGAAGAAAAAAATTTTTTGAGGTTTGCACTATTCGTATCTTTTTTTCCGCAAATTCTGTCCGGGCCGATATCGAAATCTAAAGAAATGCTTCCACAGTTTAAAAAGCACCATAAATATGAGAGCAATAATATATTGGACGGATTATTAATTGTTTTATATGGACTGTTTAAGAAAGTAGTCATTGCTGATTTGCTAGCGGTAGGCGTGGATAACGTTTTTAATAATTTGCTTGACTTTGTCGGCATCCCCTTAATTGTGGCCGTCTTTCTGTATTCACTGCAAATTTATTTTGATTTCTCATCTTATTCAAATATTGCCTACGGATGTGGGAAAATGTTGGGCTTTGAATTGAACAAGAATTTCGATGTACCCTATTTTGCCGATTCGATTAAAAACTTCTGGTCAAGATGGCACATCTCACTTTCGACGTGGTTTAGAGATTATTTATATTTTCCGCTGGGTGGTAATCGGAAGGGAATGACGAGAAGCTATTTAAATTTAATTATTGTATTTCTAGTAAGCGCTTTATGGCATGGAGGGGCGTGGACATATATTGTATGGGGCGGACTGCACGCCCTATATCAAATAACAGAAAGACAATTTGAATTTCATTTTAAGAATAAATTTTTAAATATTCTAAAAACATATCTGTTAATCAGTTTCGCATGGATATTTTTTAGAGCGCGGACAATTAATGACGCATTATACGTCATAACGAATATGTTTAAAATTGATTTTATCGGGATACGTTCACAGTTGAAAAGTATAGGTTGGGACAAATTTGATTTAATAATATTAGCTCTATCAGTTTTAATCGTATTTACACTCGATTTCCTCAATTATAAAAAAGAAATGTCCTCTAAAATAACTAATTTGAATTACAAGTTTAAATTGCTTATATACCTGATTCTAATTTTTACGACTCTGATATTCGGACATTATGGGCCGGGATTTGATAAAGCAGATTTTATTTACTTAGGTTATTAGGTGACGGATTCCATTTTCTTGGGATATTGGGTGAAGAGATATGAATAAGAAACTCGAGAAAATCGTAGTTTATCTGGTGTTCATACTAGCGTTAATATTTTTATTACAAAAAACCTCTCTATTATTTGTCAGAAAAGGTAATGGATACGGAACGGATGTATTAAATTTTTATAAACAGGAGAATAATTCAATTGATGTTCTGGTGCTTGGTTCTTCACATGCATATTCAGCAATTAATCCGTATTTAATTGAGGAGGAAACAGGACTCAATGCGTACAATTTTTGCACACAACAGCAGCCAGTATGGATAACATATCATTACTTCAAAGAAGCGTTAAAAACTCAAAATCCCCAATATGTAATCTTAGAATTATTTACGGTAATAGATGGAGAAGGTGACTATGCTGAAGAATCAGTTAACAGAGACGCGATAGACAAAATGAGAATATCCTTAAACAAAATAGAGACCATAAGGGTAAGTGTGGATAAAAAAGAAGACAGGATACCGTATTACTTCAACATAATTAAATATCATACAAGATATAAAGAATTGAATGCGACTGATTTTAAGACAGCTTTTTTAGGAGAAACGCTTGATAACAAAGGATACATAGCACTGCCTAAAACAGATTATATTTTTCCTGAACAAAAATTAAGAAATGATGAAAAAGCTGAAATATACAGCAAGAATTTGAAGTATCTTAATAAAATAATAGATTTGGCAGAAGACAATAATATGGAACTTATTCTAGTCAAGACTCCCGCTCTATATGATGAGCAGTCTTTAGCAAGGTTAAATACAATTAAAAAAATCGCAGAAAACAAGAACATTATTCTGCTGGATTATGTAAATAATATGGAAACATTGAACTTGGACTACAGCAATGATTTCTATGATCATGGACATTTGAGCGGAACAGGTTCTGATAAATTTACAAAAAAGCTAATAGAGGATTTAAATTTGAACTGAAGTATAAATACATATCCGTCTTGAGAGGATCGTAAAAGTGCGTTTGTCAAAGAGTTTTTTCTACACCATAAGAGAGCAAGCCTCAGACGAGGATTCTGTCAGCGGCAATCTTCTGGTGCGTGCCGGCATGATGAAAAAGGTCGCCTCAGGCATTTACATGATGATGCCTTTGGGTCTTAAAGCGCTCAACAAGGTCATTGAGATTATCCGTGAAGAAATGAATGCTATAGGATCTCAGGAACTGTCGATGCCTGCTCTTATACCGGAGGACGTCTATATTGCCTCCGGAAGACGCGAGACCTTCGGCGACAGCATGTTTTCCCTTAAAGATCGCTACCGCCGCGCCTATGTCCTCGGTCCTACGCACGAAGAGCTCTTTGCCGCTGCGGCCAAAATGCACATCCGCTCCTATAAGGATCTCCCCTTTAGTCTCTATCAGTTTCAGACAAAGTATCGCGATGAACCCA
>JAAZJH010000071.1 GCA_012800435.1 Clostridiaceae bacterium
AGACAGCGCGTGTTTAATATGAAAGAATATCTCGCAAACCGAACAGAGATTCGAAACAAGTGGAGGGCGGCTTAGGCAGCCGACCGTTTTTAGAAGAAGGCTAGCCTTCTTCTAAAACAACCCCCCCCAAAGGTACTGCGTGAGAGGAAAAATGAATTTACACCACATTTTGGACTTGACTTTTTTACACACATCTTTTCCGGTCAATTTTTTAGTTAATTGAGGTTTTCTATACATCAAATATCGGTTTAGAGAATTCCGAGTACCAGAACACACTTTGTTTGGGTCAATTATTGTGTAATAACAGTTTTAGTTTCCAAGAAGGATAACTTATTAGCTCTTTTCCGATAAGAACGCCTTTAGTTGGCCACTTTCTCCGTTCTTTTTCTTATAGAGACCTACGGACGAACTTTGTGGACAAAAAACATGTTTTTTTCGAAAAAGTGGTTTTTGGAGAATAAAGGATTGTGCTCTTTGCTGGGTATGCTTTTAATATCAGGAGCATTATTACTTGGATGCCGCGGAGTTTGGAGTTGATAGCGTTGTGGGATTTAGCGGTTCGATGAGGATCGTTTTCTGATTTTTATAGATTACATAGCCTGGCGCTGTACGCGGCGGTTTTTTTACGTCGCGGACAAGGCAGATATCGATGTCGGTTTTGGCGCCGCCGGCACGGTTGGCACTTGAATACCATGCGGCGATGCCTGCCGCTTCATTCAGCGTTCTTTCCGGTACGGCGCGTCCTTCACCCGATACGATAACGTGTGAACCGGCGCCGCTTTTGATGTGCATCCACACGTCGTCTTTTCTTGCTTTGCGCAGTAATTGATCGTTTTGCATTGGATTGCGTCCCACTAGGATCGTAAACCCGTCCGACGACGTAAATGTACGCGGAGGAATTGGTGCGGGGCCGCTCTTTTGGCGCTTTGACCCCTGATAACGTTGGCGGTTGGCATATGCCTTTTCACGGCGCTTCGAGCGTTTGCCCGGTTTTCCAGGCAGTGCATCGGTCGTATGAGAAGGCGAGCGCGGTCGATCTGAATGGTCTTGAGCTTCTCTTCTCGTGCGATATTCGGAGGCGATGGCTTCGAGATCTTCGTCGTTTTCTGCCCAGTTGATCGCATCCTGCAGCGAGATGAGCCAGTTGAGGTCGTGCTCATCTTTTTTAAGCAGTTTTGTAGCGGCTTCTTTTTTCCGGCGGTTACGTCGCGCTTGGTGAAAATAGATTTGCGCGTTTTCTGCCGGAGTGCGATTCGGGTTGAGTATAACGGCGATCTTCTTGGGCGGATCTTCGTGGTAATTTTCAAGTGTTACTTTGCCAATACCCTTTGGAATTTGGTAGATATTGGCGAGGATTAGTTCTCCCATCAATTGCTGGTCGTCAGCTTTTGCGCCTTTTGCTACATCTTCTTCGTGGAGTAACTGTTTTCTCCTCGTATGGCGTATTTCATCGCGGAGTCGGCTTGCTAGTGTTGTTTTTTTGCGTTTGAAATGATCATCGCGGATCTTGCGGCGATTAAAAGCTGTGACGGCTTCTGCGATCGTCTTATAGGCGGAGTAATAGGGAAGATGGGTTAAGGGCAGAACGTGTACGGCAATGGGGACGTCATCACTTTGTGAGCCTTCTCCTAAACGATAGACGCGCGGGGAGACATCGCCGGAAAGGACGAGACGACACAGTGTTCGAACTGATTCTTCCAGATTCAGCCTTTCCTTAGCATTCAGGGAAGATATCGGACGGTCGGGATCAATAAACGCGCGGAAAGCGGCTTCCGTTCCGAGGATAGGCGAAAAACCGGCGACAGCCTGCATCGCGGCGCGCGAAACCGTAAGTTCTGGTCTAAGGTCGGATAGCATCATAGTATTTTCCGGCAGGGTAAGTTCTGGTCTAAGGTCGGACAACAGAGTGTTTTCCAGCATGTGAAGACGTTCCCTGGGTAATAGGCGATCTTGTGAAGGCGGGGGGACATAAGGGTGGGCAGGTAGGATCTCTCTTTCGCGGTTCACGCTGTGGTCTATATGGCGAATGGCATCCAGAATGATGTCCTCATGATTGACAAGTATGAGGTTCGCTGTGCGCGGCATACACTCAAAATGGAGTGTTATTTCATAAAAATCGCCCATCTCATTCAACGAGCGAAAGTGAAAGGAGAGCAAGCGCTCGCCGGGAGGCGCGCTCACTGCCTGAAGGCGAGAGCGGCGCAAGTGTTTTCGCAAAAGCATCGCGAAGGACGGAGGCGGATTCAAAAGCGGGGACGGAAGGGTCTCATGCAGTTGGAAAAACGGGTAGGAAGGATTTGCTGAAAGATAGAGATTTGTTTTACCCTCAACCGGTATGTACAGTTGTAAAATGACGGTGTTCCTATCCGGCATGACGACGCGTTCAACCGTCGCATTATCAAGTGTCGTATTCAGTTCGGTTGCCAGCGCACCGCAGGTGATGCCGTCCATAACGTGTTAATCTTTCCTTTTGTGATTTCAAAATTCATAGTATCATGAACGGGAACAGGAGGATGTGTTTTATGTCCGCTCGTCGTAAAAAAGAGCAAAAAACAAAAGCAGCGTCATCTAACGGACGGCGTTCGAAACAGAAAAAATCGGATTTTACGCCGGATGAGCTACGTTTTTTTAATAGACTGTGGGCATCTCGGGTTGGGCGGCGAGTCCTGATCGTGCTCGGTGCTGTATTACTGTTGTTTGTGTTCGCACTGATTGCGCGCGACAATGCTAGCTTGTTTTTACTCCTGATCGGCATGTCGCTACTTCTTCTGATTCCCGCGTTTTGGGTTTATCTTTTATATCATCGCAAACAAGAAGAAGATCATCCGATATGAGGACGGACGGCTCTTTCTGATTTTCATCTTTGGCGTGTTCGTAGGCATGGCATCGACAGAGCGCTATTTATATAGCACTACTTATTTTGGATACAAGAGCAAGAAGTTTATCGTTAATATCAACGCAAAAGAAAGAAACCATCCGGTGTAGACGGACGGTTTCTTTTTAATGTTCAGGATATGGTGCTGATTCTGTTGATTCCAGCATTTTATCCCAGCAATTTATTATTAACTCTAAAATCTGATTAATAGGTTTAGATCTTGATGTTCACGAACGGCGGCATTCGGTTTGAGGCCGAACGCCGCTGTCTCGTATGAATTCTATTTCTCTTTATTCTTGGGCTCGTTCCTTCTGGCTGTAGAAGGGGCGAGGACGGTAATGCGTGTGCAGATATTTGTGTGCGATATCGCTGTTCGGATGTCCGAGGAAATCGCGATTGAGGGCGATCAGCTCGGGGTTCTGGTGCGATTTACGCAGCACTTGCCGCTCGTCTTCGCTGTAGAGCGCGTTCATACGCGCCTCTCTCGGATCGACCGACATGCGCTCTTTGGCCGACACGTACGATTGACCTCCGCCGTGGATACAGCCGCCAGGACAGGCCATCACTTCGATGAAGTGGCATTCGAGCTTGCCGTCGCGCACTGCATCCAGTACTTTACCTGCGTTTTTCACGGTTGAACAAACGATCACTTTGAGTTCCGTCGGTACTCCGTTGACCGGCAAGGTGACGCTGGCTTGCTTGATGCCCTCAAGTCCGCGCACGGCTTCGTACTCGAAGTCAGGCAGATCTTCGCCTGTGAGGACGTCGGCCGCTGTACGAAGCGCCGCTTCCATAACGCCGCCCGTCGTGCCGAAGATGACGGCCGCACCGGTGTAATCGCCGAGAATACGATCCGGTTCAGCATCTTCAAGATAATTGAAGTCAATGCCGGCCTGTTTGATCATCTGGCCGAGTTCGCGCGTCGTGAGCGAGTAATCGATGTCGCGAATACCGTCGACTTCGAGCTCATCACGCGCCGCTTCCGTCTTTTTCGACGTGCAAGGCATGCAGGAGACAGTGACGATTTTCTCAGGATCGAGGCCTTTGAGCTTCGCAAAGTACGACTTGATGATCGCGCCCATCATGTTTTGAGGCGACTTGCAGGTCGAGAGGTTGGGGAGAAAATCGGGATGATACATCTCACAATAACGTACCCAGCCCGGTGAACAAGATGTGATCATCGGCAGAACGCCGCCGTTCAAGATGCGAGCGAGCAGTTCATGGGCTTCTTCGCTGATGGTGAGGTCGGCGGCGAAGTTGGTGTCGAAGACGTAGTCAAAGCCGATCTCTTTGAGCGCCGCCGTCATCTTGCCGGTGACGGGCGTGCCGATCGGCATGCCGAATTCTTCGCCGAGTGACGCGCGCACCGCAGGTGCCGCTTGTACGACGACGACTTTGTCGGGGTCATCGATGGCATCCCACACTTCGTCCAGATAGCGACGTTCGCGCAGGGCCGCCGTCGGACACGCTTCAATGCACTGACCGCAGTAAACGCAGTTCACGTCTCTCATGCTGTAGTCGAAGGCAGGTCCCACTTCAGTATCGAACCCGCGGTTTGTAAAGCATAATACGCCGAGTTCCTGAATTTTCATACAGGCGCTCACGCAGCGGCCGCAAAGAATACATTTGCTTGAATCGCGGACGATGGACGACGAGAGCGCGTCGATCGTGACCGGACGCTTCGCACCTTCGAAACGGACACCGCTGATACCGTGTTCTTCGCAGAGTACTTGAAGTTCACAGGTGCCGTTGCGGACACAAGTGGGACAGTTCATGTCGTGATTGGCGAGGATGAGTTCGAGGTTACAGCGAACGGCATCACGTACACGCTTCGTGTTGGTGCGCACATTCATGCCTTCCTGAACACGGAGCACACATGTGGCTGGGAGACCGCGCATAGGTGCGCCGTTGACGTCGACTTCAGCGACACAAAGTCGGCAAGCCGCAATTTCGTTGATGTCTTTGAGGTAGCAAAGCGATGGGATTTTAAATCCGGCTTTGGTCGCCGCCTGAAGAACGGTGTCTCCAGCGTTCGCTTTGATTTTCCGGTTGTTGATCGTGATTGTGACCTTATTGGTGTCTTGATTATTGTCTGACATGGTAAAGGCTCCTCTTATCGTTTTTCAATGGCGTTGAAACGGCAGGCGTCAAAACAGGCATTGCAGCGGATGCATTTATCCGAATCGATGTAATGCTGTTCTTTCACCTTTCCGGTGATCGCGTTCACGGGACACACTTTCATGCAGAGTGTGCAGCCCCGGCAGTTTTCCGTAATGTAATACCCTAAAAGATCCTTGCAGACATGGGTGGGACATTTTTTATCGATGACGTGCGCACGATATTCATCCATAAAGTGATGCATCGTCGAAAGAACAGGGTTGGGCGCCGTCTGACCGAGCGCACAGAGAGAGGTGAGCTGGATGTTTTCTGCCAAATCCTCAAGCGCGGCAAGATCGCTCTCTTCTGCTTTGCCGGAAACCATCTTGTCGAGGATCTCGAGCATGCGCTTCGTTCCTTCGCGACAGGGGACACACTGTCCGCAGGACTCGTCGACGGTGAAATCAAGGAAAAACCGCGCGATGTCAACCATGCAGTTGTCTTCGTCCATGACGATCATTCCGCCCGACCCCATCATGGAACCGAGGGCGGTGAGGTGATCAAAATCGATGATTTCGTCAAGCGCTTCAGCAGTGAGACATCCGCCGGAGGGACCGCCCGTCTGAACGGCCTTAAATTCTTTGCCGCCCGGACAACCGCCGCCGATATCGTAGATTACTTCGCGAAGAGTGATGCCCATCGGTACTTCGACGAGTCCGGTGTTCGCAATTTTGCCGCCGAGCGCGAATACTTTGGTGCCGGGACTTTTCTCTGTGCCAATGGAGCGGAACCAGTCTGCTCCGTTGCGAATGATCGGCGCGATGTTGGCCAATGTTTCCACGTTGTTGATGATCGTCGGTTTACCCCAGAGTCCGCGATTGGCGGGGAAGGGCGGTTTGTTGCGCGGCATGCCGCGTTTGCCTTCAATGGAGGCGATCAGTGCGGTTTCCTCGCCGCACACAAAGGCGCCTGCACCGAGTCGGAGGCGAATGCTGAAATTAAAACCGCTGCCGAAGATATTTTCGCCGAGCAGACCGCGCGCATTAGCCTCATCAATGGCAAGCTGCAAACGATCTACGGCCGTCGGATATTCGGCGCGGACGTAAATCCAGCCTTTATCTGCTCCGATCGCGTAGCCGGCGATGGCCATCGCTTCTAAAACGGCATGCGGATCCCCTTCGAGGATCGAACGATCCATGAACGCGCCCGGGTCGCCCTCGTCCGCATTGCAGATAATGTACTTCTGGTCAGCCTCATTGACGGCGGCAAACTTCCACTTGCGGCCTGTCGGGAAGCCGGCGCCTCCACGGCCTCTGAGATTGGAAGCGGTGATTTCATTAATCACGTCATCGGGTGTCATCGAGGTCAGCACTTTCGCCAGCGCCTGATAACCGTCGACGGCAATATATTCTCCGATATCTTCGGGATTGATGTAACCGCAGTTATGAAGTACCAAGCGTACTTGTTTTTTGTAAAAAGGCAGGTCATTAAACTGGCAGCAAACATCACCATCTTCATCGCAGATGCCCATGCCTTCGAGTCTGTACTCTTTGACAGGATTACCGCCAACAAGATGTTTTTCGACAATCTCTTCAGCTTTCTCAGGAGAGATGTGCACGTAGGAGACTTTCTCTTTTCCCTGCTCAAAAATTTCGACAATGGGTTCATAGACGCACAGGCCGATACATCCTGCGGGTTCGACGACAACATCATCAATGCCGCGTGCCTTTAGCGCGTCTTTAAATGCGTCTAAAACGACGTTGGCGCCGGCGGAAATTCCGCACGTTGCCATACCGACGGTTACACGGTAGCGTTTCGGCTTTTCTAAAGCCGCTTTATAGGTATCGCGAAGCTGGTTGAGTTGCTCCGGTGTTTCGATCCGCTTGACCGCGGTGGTTGCAGTTGATTCGGACATAAACATTCCTTTCTATTCTGACAAGCCGTCCTGGCAGTCTTGCGTTTTGTATTTTGCGAGGATTTCCGGGATTTGATCGACATCGACTAAGTTGGCGTATACCTTGTTGTCGATCATCATAGCGGGCGCCAAACCGCAGCAGCCGATGCAGCGCGCGGCGTTGACCGTAAAGAGACGATCGGGCGTCGTCATGCCCACCTCTACTCCAAGCACCTCGAGAACTTTATCAAGTACCTTTTGCGCGCCCTTGACATAACACGCCGTGCCCATGCAAACATGAATCTGGTGTTTACCACGAAGTTCGGTCGTAAATTGACTGTAGAAAGTGGTGACGCCGTAAAGTTCCGCAATCGGGACGCCTGATTCCTTAGAGATGAATTTGTGCACCTCCAACGGTAAAAAACCGAAGAGGCGCTGCGCTTCCTGCAAAGCAATCATCGCGACGCCCTGCTTGTTTTTTTCGTCGTGGATAAACGTTCGCAACTCATCATAGCGCGGATCGTCGTCCGCGATGGTTTTGATGTGTTCGGGTTGTGTCATTTGCTCTCCTCCTACGGGCAATATGCGCCCAATGTTTTTAGATCGTTATTTATTTATCTAATCCTACACAATATTAGCGCAATCTGCTAAGATTTGCTATACCATTATGAGGCCGTTATCATGTTTGTCATGATAACGGCCATCAATATAGCTTTAGTGTCGGTTCTTAGATCATCTTTATTTGCTTATTTTCCTTGTATATACTCGTCGATCGATTGCGCTGCTGTTTTTCCGGCGCCCATGGCCAGGATCACGGTAGCGGCACCAGTAACGGCGTCGCCGCCTGCCCATACGCCTGTCATTGATGTGGCAAGCGTCTCCTCGTCGACAATGATTCCGCCCCACGAGTGACATTTAAGTTCGTCAGTCGTGTTACGGAGCAAGGGGTTCGGGGACTGTCCGATCGCCATGATCACGGTGTCAAGCTCGATATCAAATTCCGAGTCTTTCATCGGAACAGGACGGCGTCTTCCTGACGCGTCCGGTTCGCCCAGCTCCATCCGGATACACGTCATTCCGGTCACCCAGCCGTCATTTCCTTTGATTTCGGTCGGATTAGTCAGAAGGTTGAAAATAATGCCTTCATGTTTTGCGTGCTCGACTTCCTCCTGACGTGCCGGCAGCTCATCCTCTGAACGACGGTAGACGATCATAACTTCGTCTGCGCCGAGGCGTTTCGCGCAGCGCGCGGCATCCATGGCGACGTTGCCGCCTCCGACAACGGCGACTCGTTTGCCGATGTTGATGGGCGTTGACGTCTCCGGCCAGCGCCAAGCCTGCATGAGATTGACACGCGTCAGGAATTCGTTGGCCGAATAGACTTGGTTGAGATTTTCACCCGGGATCTCCATGAAGCGGGGAAGCCCAGCTCCTGATCCGATGAATATGGCCTCGTAACCGCTTTTGAAGAGGTCGTCGATCGAAAGGGTGAGCCCGATGACCGTATTACAGACGATCTCGACGCCAAGTGCTCTCAAACCGTCGATTTCAGCTTGTACCAGCTTTTTCGGGAGACGGAATTCCGGGATGCCGTACATCAACACGCCGCCTGCCACATGAAAAGCTTCGTAGACGGTGACTTCGTAGCCCATTTTTGCAAGATCGCCCGCGCAGGTCAGTCCAGCGGGACCCGAGCCGATCACGGCGACACGGTGGCCGTTCGTCTCCGGACGCGGCGGTTGTTCTTTCGCATTCGCGAGGTGCCAGTCGGCGGCAAAGCGCTCGAGGCGTCCGATGGCGACCGGTTCACCTTTAATGCCGCGAATACAGGTGGATTCACATTGTGTTTCTTGTGGACAGACGCGACCGCAAATGGCAGGCAGACTGTTTGTCGATGCGATGATTTGATAGGCTTCTTCATAATCACCGGTCGCGATTTTTTCGATAAAGCCGGGGATGTCGACGTTGACAGGGCATTGTGACACGCAGGGTCTGTTTTTACAGTGCAGACAGCGCAGTGCTTCTTCCTGTGCCATTTCCTCGGTATAGCCGAGGGCGACTTCACTAAAATTCTTGTTGCGGACGTCCGCTGCCTGTTCAGGCATGCTGACCTTTACGTTCGACATATTTCTTTTTTTCTTACTCATGGCGTACTTCCCCCGTCAGACGGCAGCGGTGCCGTTCTTCTTCACTTTTGCGATCTTGGTCTTCCTGTTCAACGTAGGCGCGTGATCGGCGGATCGCTTCTTCGAAGTCGACTTCGTGCGCATCGAAGTCGGGACCGTCTACACAAGCAAATTTCGTTTTTCCGCCGACGGTCAGGCGACAACATCCGCACATGCCCGTTCCATCGACCATGATGGTGTTCATACTGACTACGGTTTCTATGTCGTACGGCCGTGTTAGTTCGGCGACGGCGCGCATCATGACGAGAGGACCGATAGCGATAATGAGATCATACTGTTTGCCTTCATCCAATAGCTCTTTCAACATGTCCGTTACGAAGCCTTTTCGTCCGGACGAACCGTCATCGGTGATGAGGTAGAAATTATCGGATGAAGAACGCAGCTCATCTTCTAGAATGATGAGATCGGCGCTTCGATAACCAGCGATGACGTCAACGTGCGCTCCGATTTCATAAAGGTAGGCTGCTTGAGGGTAGGCGATGGCAACACCTAGACCGCCGCCGATGACGGCGACTTTCTTGCCTTTGTAAGGATCAAGTTCGGACGGCTTACCAAGCGGCCCTACGAAGTCGGCAATCGATTCTCCGGCTTCTTTTGCACCCAGTCGCATCGTTGATTTGCCCACCATTTGGAAGATGATGGTGACGCTTCCCTCGTCGGGGTCGACGCCCGCGATGGTGAGAGGAACACGCTCTCCTCCTTCTTCCACGCGAAAGATGATGAATTGACCGGGCAACGCTTTGTTCGCGATGAGGGGTGCTTCAATCTTCATCAACACTGTTTCACGAGTCAGTTGACGCTTTTCCAGTATTTTACTCATATCGGTTTCATTCCTTTCCTAATAGCAAAGTGACGATCGGGGCAGCAGTGAGGGTTGCTCCGGATGCTCGAGGTCAGCTCCGCCTGCTTCTTATATTTCTCCGGTAGTGTTCTAGTCTATTATGCCATTCACACAAAGCCTGCGACGCCGTCGACGCAAAGCCTACAATGCCATTGATCTTCTCCAGTTTCTCGTTCGGCTCGTCGTCACTGTCGGCGCCATTGACGCAAGCCTACAGTGCTTTTAATGGTTAACACTTCGGTTGTTGTCATAGCCGTCAAATCACACTCAGGTTATCAATTATCGTCCTCATGAAGGATGGCAATAGCACCTTGTAGGCGACTCATCGCGTCTTCAATGCACGACGTCGGGCAGGCAAGATTGAGGCGTTCAAATCCTTCGCCACCCTGACCGAACATATAACCTCCATTCGTGAACAGGTTGGCTTCCTTCCGCAGGAATTGTTCCTGCGTTTTACCATCCATTCCGAACGCTCGGAAGTCGATCCATTGAAGATACGTGCCTTCCATGGTATAGGGGCGTACGCGTGTAAGTTGTTTCTCGCAAAAATCTTCGACGTATTGACGATTGCGGTCAATCAACATGATGAGCTCATCAAGCCAGTCCAAGCACTCGGTATAAGCGATTTCACATGCCTTATAACCGAGGATCGTCGGACTGCTCGCTCGTCCCGAACGGAGTGTTTTCTCAAATGTTTCGCGCAGCTTCGCGTTCTGGATGATGATGGATGATGTCTGCATTCCTGCCAGATTGAAGGTTTTGCTCGGGGCTGTGCAGATGATGGAGTTTTGCGCAAAATCGTTGCTGATCGTCGCGTAAACGGTGTGTTTGAAACCGGGTATGATGAGGTCAAAATGGATCTCATCCGAGATCATGAGTACATCATTTCGGAGACAAATCTCTCCAACCTTCTTAAGTTCTTCCGCAGTCCAGACGCGCCCAACGGGGTTATGAGGGCTGCAAAAAAGCAGAACGCGGTTATCAGGATGTCGCGCGCATTGTTCCAGAAGGTCGAAATCGATTTCATAGCGGTTGCCGCGATCCAAAAGCGGGCAATACACAGCTTTGCGGCCTTCTTGTTCTGCCGCGCCGAAGAAAGGAAAGTAGACAGGCGGCATCACGATGACACCTTCGCCGGGACGTGTGAATGCCAATACCGCATTGTAGAAAGCAGGAACGACGCCTGCCGTCGGAACGATCCATTCAGGCTCAATATCCCAACTGTGCCGTTTTTTCATGAATAAACAGACAGCGTCACGAAAGCTTTGAGGTGTACCGGCGTAACCGAGAATGAGCTTGTCGGGATCCAGCAAGTCGCGGAGTCCCTCCATGATCTCGGGAGGATTTTTGAGTTCCATATCTGCAACGGATAGGGGAATCACGCCTTCCGGAATGTCAGGACAGGCATTTGTCATAGCGTTCCACTTGTAAGAGGTCGTGTGGCGACGGTCAATATAACTTTCAAAATCATACTGCATGGATGTTCTCCTGCTGTTCTCGATCGTTATCTATTAAATTCTATAAATTTTTTAAGCTCGCGCTGTTGTCGCTATAGTATGGTCATCTAATTCATTTTATAGCTTAGATAATCATAGCTCTCGTATGGTTTATCTAAGTTGTTATTTTAACTCGAACTGCCAACGATCTTGTTCGATTACCTTATTTAATGATCTTATCAAAACCGCCCAGCCACGTCGGATTTGAGGTCGCGAACATGTAGTTGGCCGCAAGGTAATCGGTAATGCCGTTTTCTTCGACGAGCTGTTTGAGCGGACGCACATAGTAGCGTGGATCGATAATATAGACTTCGTCGTAATGGTTGGCAAAATAGGGGACAAGGGCATTGCCGAAAGAGTCTTTTGTCACGAGCAGTTTTCGCCCGCTACTGTTTGACGTCGCGATTTTCAAAAGGGCGCGATCGCCGCCGGAATAGTTGAGGTAACTGTTCACACCGGTGCATCGTTCGTCATTCAGAATAATAGGATAGGTGACCGTCATTTCAGGATTGTCCCATGCGGTCGCCGTATAGGATTCCACGGCAGGGCGCCAACCTTCGGTTGTGTCCGGATTGTCCTTCAAGAGAGGTTCGTTTGTGGCGCGCCAGAGCGATCCGAGATAAGTGCCCTCAAGTTGGTAGTGCTCCATGTCGGATAGAGGGACAGGCGTCCAACCAGCCTCTTCACAGAAGGCAACATATGCGTAATAGGCGCCGCGTCCTGTCCAGTGATGATCGGTGCGGTAATAAATGTATTCATCGCGGTGGCGTAGCAGTTTGTCGAGCGCGTTCACTTTGCCAATATCGGGATTAAGCGCTCTCCAGAATATTTCCAGACATGCTTGCTGCGAGCAATACCCGCTGTGATACTCTTCCGGCGCGTAAATTTCGATGGCCGTCGGTGCAAGAAGAGAATACATGTTGAGATTTGCGCCCCATGTGGTTTTGATCGTGTTCAGGCGGTTCGCGTAGTTTTTGAGGAGTTTTTCATCGCCATAGAAACGTTCCATAGCGCGCGTTCCCATAACGACCAGTCCGCCTTTTTCTACGGCTTTCTCTTTAGGCAAGGTGGGAATCGGCGGCTCTTCCGGTTTGGTCGTTGTCGGAGGAGACGGATCGGAAGGCTGAGTCCCATCTGACGGATCAACAGGAGCCACCGGATCTGACGGAAATGTTACGTCGGGTGCAGGCGGCGTATCAGGATCCGTATCGCCGAGATCTTCTGCCATAAGATCTCGTTTAATTTGATACAGTGCAATTCCGCCCGGGTTCAAATTTGGATAAAGCGACGTGCGCATCGTTTTTCCGATCGTGATGAACGAATTCCGGAAAGGGAATTGATCACTGTACCATGCTTCAATATTTTCCGCCTGCTTACCGGTCACGGCGTCTTTGTACGTCAGTTTTGGGAACTTCGCTAGTCGCCGTCCTTCGTCAAGAGAAATAGTTTCTTGAGGGAAAAGAATATGTAGAACCCCAAAAATGACCAAAAAAGCAACAAAGGCAATGATGAGAATGATTTGGTTGTTTTTCTTCTGACGCATAGTGCAAATCCTTTTATTTAGGTTCTAGTTAATTCATTTATTTGATCTAGTTTATTATTCGAATCATTTATTTGAATGTCGGTATCTATTAACTCTTTCTGACTGAATCTGAGTGTTAATGTCGGTCTATTCACTAATTGATGTGTTAATGTCGGTCCATTCATTAATTAGTCCATTCATTAATTATAGAGAATGTTACTCTAGCCACCCTATTTGAGTGTACGGCCATCGATTAATTTGATGTGTTGCCTGTATGTTTTTTTATTCTTCGGAGCATAGTCGTCAAACCGTTTTCTGTATTTCATTTTACGAAGCATTGCCGTCAAATCAGTTTTTGTTTCTCCATTTTACGAAGCATTGCCGTCAAACCATTTTCCGTTTTTCATTTCACGAAGCATTGCCGTCAAATCAGTTTTTGTTTCTCCATTTCACGAAGCATTGCCGTCAAATCATTTTCCGTTCTCTGTTTTTGAATGCATTTCCATCTCATCGTATGTTCCTTTCTCAAAACCTGAAGTAGAGGAACGGGTTGTAGCTTGATGCGACAAGCGATGCTGTACATGCAAAAAGCAGCAACAGGGTAAAAGCCGTGCGCAATACGCCGATAGTTCTTGAGCGTTCAAGAACTCTTCTGTAGCCGTAAAAGCGTTCTTTAACCCAAGGAAGGATCGGTGTTGAAGCGATAAACGCAACAATTAGGAATATTAGATGCTGCCGCCAGAGTATACGCGCTTCCATGTCCGCGAAGCCAGCAAGCCCCGGCGCGAAAATGCGTCCGTAAAATGTGAAGAGACGCGAGAAGTCGGTAAAATAAAAGATGCTCCATCCGAAGACGCTCGAAATAAACGTTGGAACCAGCCAGATCCATTTTGGCGTTTTATCGTGTAGGGGAAGGATCAGCCAACGCTCAATAAGAAGGATCACAAAATAGTAGAGCCCCCATAGCACGAAGTTAAAGTGTGCGCCGTGCCAGAGTCCGGTTAGAAACCAAACGATGAATGTGTTTCTTATCGGGTGACGGCGATTGCCCCCCAACGGGATGTAGAGATAGTCACGGAAAAAAGTGCTGAGTGAGATGTGCCAACGACGCCAGAACTCAGTTACACTTCTGGAAATGTAAGGATAGTTAAAGTTCTCAAGGAATTTGAAACCGAACATCCGCCCAAGACCGATCGCCATATCGGAATATCCCGAGAAGTCAAAATAAAGCTGGAAAGTGAATGCGAGAATACCCAATATCGCCGTTGCCGAGCTGATCTGCGCAAAATGATCCGATTCAAGACAAAAATCGACGATCTCACCGGCGTGGTTGGCTATTAATACTTTTTTACAGAGGCCGACGACAAATCTGCCAATGCCTGACACGATGCCTTCTAAGGTAATTTCACGATGGGCGATTTCTTTTTCCACATCGATATAGCGCACGATAGGGCCGGCGATCAGCTGTGGGAACAAAGAGACATAAAGTAAAAACTTGTAATACGTCCGCTGTATTTTGATTTGTCCACGATAGAGATCAATGATATAAGAAAGTGCTTGAAAAGTATAAAACGAGATGCCGATCGGCAGAGAGATCTTTGGAATCGGAATATTGATGAAAGGAATCAGATTGATTATTTCCACTATAAAGCCTGTGTATTTGAAGACAACAAGACTTCCGATCGAGACAACAATGGCGAGGGTCAAAGCTGTGCGCCGCTCGCTCCGACGACGTGCACGCCCCATAAGCATGCCGCATCCCCAGATAAAAAGCGTTGTAAAAACAAGCAAGATGACGTAGATCGGCTCACCCCATGCATAGAAAAAAAGCGAAAAAACGAGCAGGATAATGTTCTGTGTTTTTGTCTTCTCGGTGGACCAGACCAAAATCAGGCATAGCGGTAGGAAGACGTATAGAAAAAATAGAGAAGAAAAAACCATTTACTCTGCTCTCCTAAGTTAACGTAGTCATTATACTCCGAATAACGAACTCTGGATAGCGAACCCTAGCGCCCTAACATTTTTGGCAGTCAGTAATCCGACTATTCAGTTATTCAGTCGTTTTTGGCAGTACGATCGTTTTTTGTTTCAAAGATTCGAACCATTAAAGCGGTGTATTCAGGTGTATTAAGATGACCTAATTCATTTTAACGTGTCCCTTTTTTCTGTCAATCAAAAAACTGTTGAATCCCGCAACAATCAAATGAGATCAATCGCTTAAAGTTTATCAATCAATCCAATCCATCCGTTTCTCCAGCCAATCGATCGCGATCGAATCCTTCGAGATCAATTGCTTTAAGAACATCGACAATATCTAAACCCTTTGTGATCATACCTGATCAGTCGTTTAGAAGTCATATAACTCATTGCCAAATTTATACTGTTTCTTGCAGGAGTTCATTTGTCATGCTCAGTACCTTGGTCAAAAATTCAATTAAATCAGAAAAACTATTTACGCCTATTTTGTGACTACTGCAATTTGGGTCAATAATTCAATAATTTTAGAAAAACCTTGTTGATTTGTTCCCATATCGGTCTTACTTTCTAAATTAATTCCAAAATTGTCCATACCCATCTAACTTGACTGACAAAAAATCTAACAAAACTGAGAAATTGTCCACCTTTGCAGTCTTGAGTCATGATGGTCAGTTTTTAAGATAAAACAGAAAAGTTGTCTGAGCCCGTTGCAAAACCGGTCTATTATTTAATCAATTTCGAGAAACTGTAATCAGAAGACGCTATTTTAGCCAAAAATCCTAATAAGTTTGAAAAATTGACCATGTTCTGTTCATGCTCGCCGATACGGTTAGCTAAAAAACTAACAAAATTGAAAAACTGTCCGCAGCCTCAGATTAAAGTAACGGACGTAGTTTTTTGCTATAGTGATTTATATATCATTTCGATTCATTTCGATAACTTATATGGTTATTTGCCAAAGAAAGGGGTGCATGATGTCTATTCCAACGCCACATATTGCAGCAACGAGTCCTGATGAAATCGCAAATACAGTTTTGATGCCCGGTGATCCGCTTCGAGCGAAGTTTTTGGCTGAGACGTATTTTAAGGACACAAAACAATTTAACCACGTGCGTGGGATGCTCGGATACACGGGTTATTACAAAGGAAAGCGCGTATCGGTTATGGGATCCGGCATGGGGATGCCGTCAGCCATGATTTATATTCATGAGCTGTTTGCTTTCTATGAGGTCGATACGATTATTCGTATTGGGAGCACAGGAGCGATGCAACCGCACGTCAAGCTTCATGACCTTATTTTGGCTACGGCGTCAAATACGGATTCCAATATTAATTTCGGATTGTTTGGACCCTATGCTTTCTGTCCGACTCCTGATTTTGAATTGCTGCTTAAAGCATGGGAAACGGGCAAGAAGATGGGAGTTCGTATGCATGCGGGAACGGTTTGCTGTTCTGACCAGTTTTACAGTGATCTTCCTGAAGATGTTCTTAAGCGCCTCATGCAGTATGGTGCGTTAGGTGCAGAGATGGAATCCGCGGGGCTTTATATGACGGCACGCAAGTTCGGAAAGCGGGCGCTCGCGATGTTTACGGTCAGCGACAGCTTGATCACGAAAGAAGCAGACACCGCGGAGGCGCGCCAGACAAGTTACCGTCAAATGATGGAACTTGCGCTTGAGATCGCGCCGGAATAACAGAGGAATGATGCCACGAAGGAGTCGTGAATAAGGTGTGACAGAATGACGGAGGAATGATGTCACGGAGGATTCGTGAAAAGGTGCGACAGCATAGCGGGGATCGAAGCCGTAATCTGGATTTGAAGTCATAATCATGTTGCTCTGGCGCAAACAAGGTGCGAGGCTTATACGAGAAGAGGGTTCACAAATGAAGCATGGCACCGTGAACGAGGTGTTCTAATGAGGAGATAACGCCGTTAACGGGTGGAGGGAGTTAACACCGTTAACATGTGGAGGGAGTTAACACCGTTAACATGTGGAAGGAGATAACGCCGTTAACGGGTGGAGGGAGTTAACACCGTTAACATGTGGAAGGAGATAACGCCGTTAATGGGTGGAGGGAGATAACGCCGTTAACAGGTGGAAAGAAATGAAGCCGTCAACGAGTGCAGTGTCGTGTCGTGTTTTTTACGAAATCATCTGGCACAAGGCGATTTTAACGCACTGGGGACAGTTATCTCCGGTGCGTTTTGTGTTTTTCGTACCAAGCATCGAAATTATCGATTTCGCTTACTGTGGGGAGTGACGGTTGTGCACCTTCTCTTGTCACTGTAATGGCGGCGGCACGTGTTGCGCGGTCTACGGCGCGATCAAGTATATCGTGAGGAATGTGTAGTTTAGGAAAAACATCCGGCGTGTCGTTTAAGGCAGTGCATTTTTCTGAGTACGAGGCGGTTATTCTTTCTGCGTGAGTGGCAACGTCTTCAACATGAGTGGCAACGTCTTCAACATTTGTAGCAACGTCTTCAACATTTGTAGCAACGTCTTCAACATGAGTGGCATCGTCTTCAACGTGTGTGGCATCGTCTTCGACATCACGTGTGGAAGCGCTTTTCCCTGCGTGAATGGCGGCATTTTCTTCTAAGTCTATAGGAACTCCTGCTCCAACGTGCGTGGCAATGCTTTTTTCTGCGTGTTTGCATGAGTCTTTTTCATCGTGCAAACCGATACTTTTCACGCCGCTGCTTTTTAAGTAACGGTCGATCTCGCAAGCAAGTGTGCCGTTGAAGCTGTCACCGGCAGCTGTTGTATCGACTGCGGTGACATGGTACGCAGGGAAGGATCGTTCGATGTTTCGATCCATATAGAACGAACCTTTGTCACCCAGTGTTACTAAAACAGCAGACAGGCCTCGGTCTAAGAGGACACGGCAAGCAGCAGTCCATTCACTCTCTGTTTCTGTCGGGCATCCGGAGAGAACAGCCAATTCACTTTCGTTTGGCGTCATGAGATTGGCAAGTTGATAGAAATGGTCGGGTAATTCAGTAGCCGGTGCCGGATTCAGGATACTGAATGTATTCTCTTCTTTGGCGATGATCAGAGCGCGTTCAACAGCATCTAACGGGATTTCAAGCTGCATGAGCAGGACGGAGGAGCGAGCAATCAGAGGACGA
The DNA here is from genome assembly GCA_012800435.1 of Clostridiaceae bacterium. Taxonomy (GTDB): domain Bacteria; phylum Bacillota; class Clostridia; order Saccharofermentanales; family DTU023; genus UBA4923. The sequence goes on from JAAZJH010000071.1 coordinate 18,019, forward strand.
AGATGTTCGATGTCTTCGGCGTGGATTGTAAAATTGGCGCCGGAAATCACGGTGATGCGATTTCTGCCTGATCCGTCAACAATAATGGCTGCAATACCGGTGGGAGCGTCTTGTTGCATCTCGACGTGATCGATGTTTACTGGATTACGCATCAACGATTCCAACAAGGTGTTGCCAAATGAGTCTTGTCCGAGTCGGCCGACCATCCAGGTCTCTCCACCGCTTCTTGCAGCTGCGACGGCCTGATTGGCGCCTTTTCCGCCGGGAATTTGTGCCCACGATGTACCCATCACGGTTTCACCCATATCGGGCGCCCGTTTAGCAGTAACGACAAGATCCATATTAATGCTTCCAATAACCGTAATCATTTTGAGCCAACTCCATTCAGCTTCTTAGATATTATTGAGGATTTCATGTGTTAATTTGAAGTATATCACGCACGTTGTTGTTAAACAGGTGTCAAAGCTGCTACGTGCTAAGTCAAACATTAAGTTATGCAGTTTGCCGCTATTGTCAAACAGTTATGAGCATAGTCTCACACTACATCAAAGATTGCCTGAGTGGTTTGCGTTTAATCGTAAAAAAAAAATGGCCTGTAGTGGTTTGTGTTTAATCGTAAAATAAAGATGGCCTGAGTGGTTTGCGTTTAATTGTAAAATAAAGATGGCCTAGAGGGGTTTACATTTATTTGTACATCTCGATAATTGATTTTCTAAAATACAATTTCCAATTGTTAAGGCTGTTCAGTTTACGAATTTGAGAAAACAACCTATAATAGGGAAGATTTGGTGTATTCTGAATGCGACATTCGCTGCAGATGTATCGAGGGAGTTTATGCTGCAGATGTATCGAGGGAGTTTATAAAGTACTAATGACCATACGCTTATTTGCGATTTATTTACAGACGTCAGATCGTCTTACCCGATAATGCATGAGTTTTTATGATGTAGTGAAACTTATTGGCGGCCTAGCCCTATTTCTTTATGGAATGCAGGCATTGGGCGACAGCTTAGTGGCAGCGTCTGGTTCAAAGTTTCAATCGCTTTTGGAACGAATGACGTCTAATCCGGTAAGGGCGGTACTCCTTGGCACAGGGGTGACCGCCGTTATTCAGTCATCTTCGGCAACAACCGTAATGGTAGTAGGTCTCGTCAACGCCGGCCTTCTTTCACTTTCTCAGTCAGTAGGAATTATCATGGGAGCCAATATTGGTACGACAATGACCGCTTGGCTTCTTAGTCTCGGCACTATTGGTAGTTCAAGTGTCTATTTGAGCTTCCTTAAGCCTACCTTCTTTTCTCCGATTCTAGCTGCTGTCGCTGTTGTCATTCTTCTTTTTTCAAAAGATGAAAAACGCCGGAATATCAGTCGCGTTATGATCGGCTTTGTCATTCTGATGTACGGGATGGAAGAAATGACCGGAGCAGTAAAACCGTTGTCGCAAATTCCTGAATTTCAGAAGCTTTTTCTTGCGTTTTCTAATCCTCTTGTTGGATTGTTGATAGGCGCCGGTCTGACGGCGATCATTCAAAGTTCTTCCGCATCTATCGGTATTCTTCAAGCACTGTCAACAACGGGTATTGTCACATTCGGTTCGGCAATCCCGATTATTTTTGGACAGAACATCGGCACCTGTGTCACAGCTATGATTTCCAGCATCGGCACCTCTAGAGACGCAAAGCGCGCCGCCCTGATCCATCTATTTTTTAATATTTTTGGAACGATGCTGTTTATGGGCGGCTTTTATGCTCTAAACTCGATTGTTAATTTTTCTTTCTTGGGAACTCAGATATCATCCGTTGATATCGCGATCGCAAATACGCTCTATAAGACGAGTGCTACTGCCGTTTTCCTCCCGTTTAGACATCAATTGGTTCGTTTTGTAGAGCTCGTTCTGCCGACGGATGAAAAAGAACCACTACTCGATCTTCAATATTCTGAACATCGCTTTGCCGCGCTGGATTTGCGATTCCTTGACAATCCTGCATTTGCTATATCTCAATGCAGCCAGTTGAGCAATGAAATGGCAGAATTGTCGGAGCGGCAGTACAATCTGGCGATGCGTCAGCTACACTCGTTTAGTCGGTCAGATTTTCAGAACATCAAAGATGCAGAAGGAATCGTCGATCAATATGAGGATCACTTGGGAACCTATATGGTAAAGCTAAGCGGGCGCAAACTGACGGATAGCGATTCTCGTGTACTTTCACTGCTTCTTAAGAGCCTAGGTGACTATGAGCGAATTTCGGATCATGCGTATAGTATCGCTCAGTCAAGCAAGGAGATGTACGAAAGGAAAATTCAATTCTCACGTGAAGCATCCAATGAACTTCTCGTGATGGAAAGCGCGGTGAGCGCATTACTTGAAATGACCGTACGCGCGTTCCGCGAGAACGACATTGAACTTGCAAGACGTGTTGAGCCGCTGGAAGAAGTGATCGATTACTTGACCGATGAGTTGCAAGCACGGCATATTCGTCGTTTGCAGGACAATCGCTGTACGCTCGAGCTTGGTTTTATTTTCACTGACGTGCTGACTGCAATGGAGCGTGTAGCTGATCACTGTTCTAACATTGCGATCAGCATTCTTGAGCTGGCGCACGGATCGACGCTCGATCAGCACGCACATTTGCATGATCTAAGAGCGCGCACTGATTTTATGCAGATGGTACGAGAGTACGAAGAAACGTACAGGCTTCCTCCTGTGAGACCTCCGTCTCATATCGAGCAACTGGCGCTGAAGGAATCCGCTGAGGGTTCTATTTCTTGATATTTCCGCGTTAAAAAACGGCCGCTTTCCTGTGCGAAGGAGTGTCGCGCCTATACGATATTCCTACTTTGCCGGAGGACGGCCGTTTTCAATGTTCTTATGAAAATCAGCGGCTATACAATCTCAAACATTTATACGAGAAAATCACGGATATGCGAGGGATCTTGTTCGTGCGGTTCTTTCGTTGTGTCGGGATGACCGATCGCAATAGAAAGGCGGAAGCGTTCTCCTTCTTCCATTCCAAGTAGGGCACAGCAGTTCTCAGGATCATCCGGTTTAAAAGCACCACGCGGCAAACCTAAGATAACGCTTCCAAGCCCCATTGACTGTGCGGCTAGCGCCAGATTGGCGACTGCAATGCCGGCATCGGCGTCGGCCCAACTCGTGTCTTTGGCAGAGACGAAGACGACAAGGGGAGCCCCATAAAAAATGCTATCAGCGTCGCGCTTCTTCATGCGCTCCAGCATCTCCGGATTATGGTAAAAACAGCGTTCGTCGACGGCTTTGATGATCTTTTGGTCTGTAACAAATGCGTAGCGAAGCTCTTGTAAATTTTGTCCCGTTGGCGTCGCCAGCGCGACACGTTTCAGTGTATTAATTTCTTCTTCTGATAGCGGTGTATCTTTGTAACGGCGAATGCTGCTGCGTTCCTGTATCAGTTCCAGTGTTCGATTCATTTCTTTCATGTAGTTGCATTTTCCTTTCATTATGGATTTGGGTGGATCGGCGCGTTTGAACGACGAAATGCGCCCTAAACGAGGCCGTTGAACGATGAAGTAACAAGCATGCTCTTTTTTATCTTATCACAGGTTAATTTTTTATTATCAAAATGATTTGATTATGATTTGATTAGAATACAATCGTTACAAGTAATTGACTGTATCAGCTTATGTCTACGCACTAAGCGCTCGACCGCATCTGCATTGAGATTTCACCCGATCTGGGATTTTACCCGATCAATTAGAATCAGTTTATTGACTACTATCGCGTTATATGTAATCGCTATGTCTTGTGCATAGATATCATTTTTCGTTTGAAAAAATGTATTTTATAGACAAAGTGCCCTATCAGTGTGTTAAAATAGCTTAGATTAAGGGATACCCGGTAACATGCGCCTTAGAGAGGGAGGTAACGTATGCAAGTCGGAAAAAGTGTTAAGCGCGTCGACGCGTACGATAAGGTAACGGGTCGCGCCAAGTACACGGCGGACATTTGCCCTAAAGACACATATGTGGCGCGCATTGTGCACTCAACAATCGCACATGGCCGCGTCCTTAAAATTGATACATCGGAAGCAGAACGCGTTGAAGGTGTCGTAAAAATACTGACATGCTTCGATGTCCCGGATATTGAATTCGGTACGGCAGGACATCCATGGACGACTAATCCGGAGCATCAGGATATCGCAGATCGCAAACTTATGAATGAACACGTTCGCTACTACGGCGATGAAGTAGCGGCGGTCATCGCAAAGGATGAGGTTGCTGCAACGCGCGCAGCTCGTCTAGTCCGCGTCGAGTATGAAAAATATCCTCATGTGCTTGATCCCTTGGAGGCTATCCAAGAGGGCATGCCCGTGATTCACGAAGCCTTTCCTGACAATATTTTAGGACATTCATCAATCCGAGAAGGCAATTATCAGGAAGCCATCAGGGAACCCGGGCTCATCAAAATAGAAGGATGGTACAGCACACCATCCGTTCAGCATAGTCAAATAGAGAATCATATTTGTTATGCCTATATGGAAGGCGGCGATCGCGTCACCGTCGTCGCATCGACGCAGATTCCTCACATCACCCGTCGTATCACGGCGCAAGCACTAGGATTGCCGTGGGGGAAAGTCAGAGTCATTAAGCCGTATATCGGAGGAGGTTTCGGCAACAAACAGGACGCGCTTTATGAACCGCTCTGTGCATGGCTTTGTACGCAAGTCGGCGGTCATCCAGTCATGATTGATTCTACCCGTGAAGAAACGTTCGTATCGAGTCGCGTTCGACACGCGATGCGGTCGCACATCATCTCGTGGGTGCGTCCGGACGGCACTTTTGCCGCGCGCAAGATGAAAGTCTGGTCTGATCAGGGCGCATACGCTTCCCATGGTCACGGCGTAGTCGCGAAGGGCATGGGAGCATTTCCGCAAATTTATCCGTGTCCAAATGTTGAATGCGACTGTTGGACGGTTTATACAAACAAGCCTTCGGCAGGTGCAATGCGCGGATATGGCATACCGCAGACGATGTTCCACAATGAAAGCCATATCGATGACATCGTGACGAAGCTCAACATGGATCCTGTTGAATTCCGCCGGAAAAACTCTATGCCGGTCGGCTATGTTGATCCTTTCTCAAAAAACGAGCTTTACGATGACAGCTTTAATCAATGCATGACCAAAGCGGAAGCATTGCTCAATTTTAATCGCAAACGCAAGCTCTATGCTAATCAAACCGGACCGGTGCGTCGGGGTGTGGGTATGGCGCTGTTCTGGTACAACACGGCTGTCTGGCCGATTAGTATTGAAACATCGGCGTGTCGTATGATTCTCAACGCGGACGGCAGCATTCAGCTTATGCTCGGTGAGACGGAAATCGGGCAGGGGCAGGATACGGCAGCCGCGCAAATGGCGGCGCAAGTCCTCGGCGTCTCCTACAAAGATGTGCATGTCGTGTCCACGCAGGATACCGATGTCACACCCTACGGATCGGGCGCTTACGCATCGCGTCAGACATACGTCGGCGGATTTGCTATCGCGCAAACAGGTCGCATCCTGAAGGAAAAGATCCTAAAACACGCGCATCGTTTGACCCGAATGCCGGTCGATATCATCGATATAAAAGATAGTTGGATTGTAAGAAAAGAGGACGGGCGACGGCTGATATCGCTTGAAACATTGGCAACGGAAACACTTTACGACATAAAGCACAGCGAGCATATCGCGGCGGAAAGCACGTACTCCGTGCAGAGCAATGCCTATTCTTTCGGCGCTTCGTTTGCCGAAGTGGAAGTTGACATTCCTCTCTGTCATGTCCGTTTGCTCGGTCTCGTGAACGTGCATGACTGTGGCAATTTGATCAATCCGCAGCTTGCGGAAGCACAAGTGCATGGCGGCATGAGTATGGGCATCGGTTTTGGTCTCTACGAGAAAATGTTGTTCGATGAGAAGAGCGGCAGGATGCTGAATGACAATCTGCTCGATTATAAGTTGCCGACAACGATGGATCATCCCGATATCATCGCTGATTTTGTTGAGAATCCTGAACCGACAAGTCCTTTTGGAACGAAAGCACTGGGTGAACCGCCTGCTTGCTCGCCGGCGCCCGCCATTCGCAACGCGATTTTGAATGCCACAGGTGTCGCCATCAACGACATCCCCATTAATCCGGATCAACTTTTCGAGTCCTTCCGGGATGCCGGATTGCTCGAGGGAGAATAGGGCACGGTATCGGAGGTAATAGAATGTACGATATTCAACATTATTACGAAGCGAAATCGGTCGAAGACGCCATACGTCTTCGAGTAGAACATCCGGAAGCTGTGATCATCAGCGGAGGCTCCGATATTCTGATTAGTATACGAAGCGGGGATCTTGCTGGCTGCTCACTCATCAGTATTCACGGCTTGGATACACTTCGCGGTGTGTCGCTCGATCCCGATGATACACTCCGTATCGGGGCACTGACTTCTTTTTCTCATCTGATGAAAGATCCGCTTATCCTTGAACATATCCCTGTACTCGCTGAAGCGGCAGGTAAAGTTGGCGGTCCCCAAATTCGGAATATCGGTACCGTCGGAGGCAATGTATGCAATGGAGTGACATCTGCGGATACGGCATCGACGTTACTTGCATTCGACGCTGAAGCTGAGCTGCAAGGTCAAAAGGGAAAACGTCGTGTTCCATTGACCGCTTTTTACAAAGGCCCGCGGCGTGTCGATATTGAAAAAGATGAAATCATGACGGCGCTTCTGATTTCTTCGAAAGCTTATAAAGACTATGCCGGATGCTACATCAAATATGCGAAACGTGCTGCGATGGATATCGCGACGAGCGGATGTTCCGTCAACGTTAAATTGACGCCTGGAAAGGATGCGATCGAATACGCGCGCGTCGCATTCGGCGTTTCCGGACCGGTGCCGATAAGAATATCTTCAGCGGAGGAGGCCGTACAGGGGAAACCGCTTACCGAAGAGACGATTGAGCTGTTCGCCGAGCATGTTCGAGCCGGTATCAATCCGAGAACCAGTTGGCGCGCAAGCCGCGATTTTCGAATTCAGATTCAATTAGAGATGGCGCGGCGTTGTCTGCGCAGGTCGATTGAGCGCGCAGGAGGCGAGATCGTCGGCTGACTGCACGCAGTACGTCGTTTCGCCCGATCGTCCGCACAGGAGGCGAGATCACTTAAATACTTAGCATTATTTTCAGATATAGAGAGTCAATTCGTCGGATAGCGACGGCGTGATGACGGAGAGAGGAGCAACACGCTTATGGAATCCATATCTTATAAACAAATTACTTTCACCTTGAATGGCAAGACGGTTACCACTTCAGTCGATGTTCGTCTTTCTCTTCTGGAAGTTCTTCGAGATACGTTTGGCATGACTTCTGTGAAAAAAGGCTGTGAAGTCGGCGAGTGCGGCGCCTGTACCGTAATAATCGATGGAGAGACGTATGATTCGTGCATCTATCTTGCCGCGTGGGTGGACAGCAAAGACGTGCTTACACTTGAAGGATTGATGGATGAAGAAGGCAAAATCTCAGATATACAGCAGGCTTTTATTGATGAAGCGGCGGTACAATGCGGATTCTGCACGCCGGGGTTCATTATGTCTTCTTGGAAGCTTCTTTCTACAGGAAAACGCTACACCCGCGACGAAATTCGCCGCGAATTGTCCGGGAATATGTGCCGTTGTACCGGTTACCAAAATATTATTGACGCAGTAGAAAAAGTCATGAACGAACGTCTTGCCGATAATTGATTGATCCTTTTTATAGATCAATCTAATCAATCTAATCAATCTAATCAATCATTCGGCCTAATCAATCATTCGGCGTCGCACACATCGTCTTCGTTGGCATCGTTTTGCGCGTCGGGATTTTCAAGCATATCTTCCCAGTACTCGTTCAAATCAGAGTAGCCTGATTCCTTCGCTTTTGTTTTTTCACGTTCCTTATTCTCTTGGATACGCTGTTCACGTTCTTGTTTCTTGCGATTTTCTTCCGCGATGATTTCATTCGGTGAACGTTCCAATAACGAGGGATTGTTGATATAGGTATCGAACATTTCCAAGCTTTTAATCAGATAATAGCCGTCACAGATGCGCTCATCGATCGTAAAGTTCATGTCGATCGTCTTTTTCCAGATGACGCCATTCGTTCTAATATCGCGATAAGGTTTCAAATAGATTTTGCCAATGACACAGAAGACCGATGTATTACCGACTTCATACAGATGGTGAAACAACGCGTCGCCCCCAATGCTTCCCATATGCGAGACAAAAACAGACGAGTAAAGGGGGATTAAATCCACCAGCGCCTGTGGTACCATTCCGTGAAAATCAAGGATCCGTAAGATACTGATACCTAGACGCTTGACCCAGCGCGGCAATTTCAAGACAAGTCCGATGAATTTATCATCTTCTTGCAAACCGTCGGATTTAATTTCTTCAATATGGCGCGTCATTTGATCGCGAAGGGAGAAAATATTGTCATCACCGTCAAGACGAGCCCGCACGATGGATTCTAAACCTTCATCAGTTAATTTCGTTTTGACGACATAACGCAGGTCAAAATTTTTGTGTTGATAAAGGTGACGTCCCATGACAAAGCGGTTTAGGTGAGGACGCCTTGTGAACACATGAAGCAGAGTCGTGCAAATGATATGGAAAACGGTGATCCGGTTTCCTTTTTTGCGCTGGTCATGTATGTAACGCTGTATGTTCTCGACACAGAACGATTTTTGATAATAAACACACGATTCGTTGCGACCGCGCATAATATAAGGCATGATACCGGCGATCGGGTCGCGCGAATCGCGCACCAGAGTGCCGTCTTTCCTGTTTCTAGCCAAATAAACCACCTCTCTGAAGGCCGCGATCAGTTGAGCGGCATGCCAACGCGTGAAGTATGCGAGTTAACGTCTCTCTTTTCACATTCTTAGATCGCCACAATTATGATCCGTAACACACGCTTCGTTTGGAATGTTCACATCATATCATAATTCTGTAATACTCCTAGTCTTTATTTGTCGCGCGAGTGTGCTAAAATGCTTTTGTATTTAAACTAGATTAATGAGAATGATAGCTTGGGTTCCTGTGTTCATTTACGGGAAAACAGCTTGAATCTTTGAGGATAATAAATCAATGAGACGCTGGTTCGCTGAACAAAAATTGATGGTAGTTCTGACAGCTGTGGCGGTGTTGCTTGTATCGCTCACGGTTCTCTTTACGCTTGTTTCGGCTTGGCGTTCGCCGTCGCCGAAATTTCCTGTTGTAGATCCGATGACGATACCCGGAGATAAAGTACCGACCACGTTAAGACCGATCGTGTTGCGTACGAATGAACCCATGATTACCGAAACGGAGTCACGTCCCACGACCTCGCCTACGTCACCGCCCACCACAACTCCGGTATCGATCACCTATGATGACAATAATTTACCGATTGTGCCGCAGGGATATTACTCTCATATTTCTGTATTTCTAGATCGACAGATTGTTGTTATGTACCATGCACCCGAAGATGGTGATCCGGTTCCATTAGTGGCATTCTTTTGTTCGACGGGGGAATCAGGAACCCCTACGCCTAAACCGAGAGATAAAGGTCTTGAGTATTTTACAATCGGTTACCGAGGCGCCACCTACTTAAAGTGGTGGTCCTGCTTCGTGCGCTACCCAACGCAGTTCTACGGAGAGTATTTTTTCCATTCGATTCCTTACGAATTGACAGAAACAGGCAAATTGGATAAGGGAAGGATGAAGACTTACGCGTACCGTGAGCTTGGCAAAAAAGCATTATCTCAAGGCTGCGTTCGACTGAGTTTGCGGGATGCAAAGTATATAAGCGACAATACTTATTACGGAATGCCCGTATATATATACGATTCAAGTAAAGGACATGAGCTTAAAGCGCCGGCGCCGCTTCCGCCTGTCTATAATTCGTACATATATGCCGGCTGGGACCCGACGGATCCCGAAGGTCCTTACAAGAACAAAGACTTTGTATCTTATAGCATAACTTACAACGCAAACGGCGGTACGGGATCCGTTCCTGTTGATAAATACCGTTACATTCCGAATTCAGATGCCCAGCTTATGGATCCCGGCTCTCTAGTGAGGGAGGGCTATAAGTTTACGGGTTGGAGCTTGAAACAAAATCCCGGTGAAGGCGAGCAGCTTTTGGCACCGGGAAAGCAATTGAAGATCACAAGTAACACGACGTTTTATGCACAATGGAAACCGGGTGAAACGGAGCCCACTGAGCCGACAGAGTCCGCTACACTACCGACACCTAGTAGCGAAGCGGCGGAAACGACTATAACGACTGCTGAACTACCGCCGGATTCGCCACCATCGGAAGATCCGCCTCCGCCGGATGATTCGCAACCGGATGATCCTCCACCGGAACCATAAACAAGCGCTGTTTATCTGGAAGCACGAAGCACAGGGTATCATTTTATGATATAGGGAGTCTCCAATGAAAGTAGAGGGAGCGTGTTATAGGATAAAGCGAACTATTCTGTGTAAAAATGTCAACCCCTGAAACGTTCGAAACAAAAGCGTCTCAGGGGTTTATCTATGGTTCGCTGTAAGGGTTAACGTTGTAATGGTTAATTAGATGTCAATATTTAGATGTCTTTTTACGTGATGCATATTGTCTTTATTATTCGCGAGAATGTGATAGAATGCATTCGTGCTCAAAACAGGTCAACAATATCCGACTGATTGAATCGCTTAGGTTGTGTTTGGGACGATAGCTTGATATTTTCAGGAAAACAAACGATGAAACGCTGGTTTATTTACAAGAAAACGACAATTATACTAATCGTTTTGGCTGTGTTACTGGTCTCGCCGACAGTTCTGTCTGCGCTTGGCTCTTCCTGGAAGGAGCCTTCTCCGGACGACTCTGCTATAAATATAAATCATGAGACGACGGTTGCTCCTGAAGAAACGACCACGTTACGTCCCATCATGATGCATACGAATGTGCCGATGATCACAGAAGAAGTGACACGACCAACGACACCTCCGATAACTACTACATCCACTACAACTACGGAGTCCACCACAAGCACCACATCTACGACGCCTTTCATCCCGGATACGGCAGTTCCGCCATCGGGACATTTCACACATATTGCTGTCTTTATCGATCGACAGATTGTCGTCATGTATCACTCTAACAAAGTTTACAGCAGAGCATTTTATTGTTCGACGGGCAGGGCCGGTCACCGAACGCCTATAACGGAGGGGAGTAATCCTTTTACGATTCGCTATCCATACGGAATACGATACAACGATAAGGCCGACTATGTGAAGTGGGATTTATCCTACGTACGCTACCCAACACAATTTTACAAACCAAAATATTATGGACTTTTCTTCCATTCAATTCCTTATCATTTGGAGGGAGGGTTTAATAAAGCAAACTTAAAGACGACTCATGCTTACAGGATGCTGGGCAGAAGTCCTCTTTCACTTGGCTGCGTTCGCATGAGCTTGCGCGACGCGAAATTTCTTCACCACAATTCGTACAGCGGTATGCCGGTGTACGTTTATAGTTCGAGCAGAG
>JAAZJH010000006.1 GCA_012800435.1 Clostridiaceae bacterium
AAAAATTAACAATCTCCCCAAAACGAACCCATCTACCTTAACAGCAGAAGCCTGAAATTACTCATGCAGGTTGATTAGGCGTCGCATCAAAATCAACACAATCGCCATTTTTCAAGAAAAGAACCAAAATTCACCGTAAAAGACGTTGAAATCTTTGCAGATTTCTTCGTGCAACGTCACAGATCGACATGTTCACCGCGGTAGAGGAATGATTTCCTCCTGGCCATAGCCAAATTATCAAGTTTAATGTCAAAACTGACTTAGATTGCCGAGAGATCTTGATTAATGCCCGTGTGAGTCGCATATTTAAGACAGTTTCTCATTTAATTTTAATATTTTGGCAAAAAAGGAGAGTTGTCCTTTTGAAGCTGTTTGAAGCAGGGAGAGTAAGTGAGGCTTTTGTCAAGAGTGGTGTTGGACGCTTTAGCTGACATGCACTATGACATGCACTATATGGAAGCTCAAAGTTTATACTTGATGTAGACCGCGCAGGATAATTCTGTCTTGAATTATATGCCGACTAAAGTAAAGAAGTAAAATAAGAAGATTAAGTATATTTGGAGGCTTGAGAAAATGCTTTTGTTGGACGTGAGGAAAGAGGACGGTTGGCTGTTATCAACCTTTAATCTGACGTTTCCAGTCGGATGGGATAGGATTTGTAAAGCTGTAAGTATGGTATTCGATTACTATGAAGACGCTGAAATTCTAATTGATGGCAAAAAAGCAGAGATTTTGTCTAAAGATGATATTTTGGGGTTTGAAGAAGCAGGTAGCATGACAGTTCGCGGCATGTCGATAATAATTAAAGCTCCAATTACGATAACTTTCTATAATCAGCTACAAGTTGTAAATGTAGCGGTGGCTAGTATGACAGATGAATTTAAGGAAGCAGATTATCAAGAATTTAACATGTCGCTTGGTCAATATATGGACAGTCTGGAATTAGCGATGTATCGGTAGTTCGAAAGATATTTGAACTGTAATTTCCCCTTTACAAATTGCTGTTTTCTCGGTGGACAGTGAACGGAATGACTATGTTTTCAAAAGTAGCAAGCAGTGAACGGAATGACCATGTTTTCAAAAGTAGCGAGCAGTGAACGGAATGACCATGTTTTCAAAAGTAGTGAGCAGTGAAAGAAATAACCATGTGTTCAAAAGCGGCGCGCAATGGCACGTAGATTACATTTTAGGATTTGTTGTGAGAAGTTGCTTGTGCGAGAGTTAGAAAAGATATATCAAACCCTATATTCTCATTACGACGATCTCAAGTGGTGGCCCGCCGCTTCGATTTTTGAGGTGATAGTGGGAGCGATCCTTACACAGAACACGGCTTGGACGAATGTAGAAAAAGCGATGGAGCGGTTTGAAGGGAATTTGTCGCCTAGTCGAATCTTGAACTTGCCCATTGATGAGCTTCAGGAAATCATCCGCCCCGCAGGGTTTTATAGACAAAAATCACAGTACCTAAAAGCTGTCACGGAATGGTTTATGGGTTATGACGGCGACATTGATTTAATTAAAAACTACTCCCTGCAGGATATTCGCGCTGAACTTTTGAAGGTTCGGGGTGTCGGAAACGAGACTGCTGACTCCATTCTCCTCTATGCTTTTGATTTACCGTCATTTGTAGTTGATGCCTATACGATGAGATTATTCAGGCGTTATCCGATAGATGCAGGAAAGACATATCTGGAAGTGAAAACCTTCTGTGAAGAAGCGCTGCCTCGAGATGCGAAGGTCTACAATCACTTTCATGCTTTGATCGTGCATAACGGCAAAGAACACTGCAAAAAAAAAATGGCCTGCTCAGGTTGTCCTTTAGAGGAGTTTTGTCAAAAATTGCCTTAAAGAATATCTGACGCTTGTCGTGTGTTATCAATCCTGACAAGAAGAGCTTCTCGCAATCTCGTTCGGAGTGTCATTTAGCCCCTTTTTCTCTCGTGAAAAAGAGCTGTGTTATGTTGTTGTATTTCAAAAATGGGTATGTTATATTGGCCTATGTTAGCTTGATCTAACCACCACCCAACAGCAATAGTTATTAATCAATAGTTATTAAGGTGAAGAGAAGAAAGATGAAGAATCTTTATCAAATGAGTGATGGAAGCTGCGGTATTGTGCAATCCGCGCCTGCCTCGAAGCTACTAGAAAGTATAGGTGTCTTTGAGGGTGTATTGCTTAAGGTTGGTCATCGCTATGGATTGGGTGGTCCGGTAATTGTTTCCATTGGAACGCGTAATATTGCAATAGGCAAGGATACCGCAAAGAAAATTCTTGTTCAGGAGACATATAATTGACTCATTATGAAATTCCTGGCGATAAGAAAGCCCTCGAATTGGAAGATAAAATTCTGATTATGGGTTCCCCCAACGTGGGTAAGAGTGTTTTCTTCAGCGAATACACCAATATTCATGTCAATAGTTCTAATTATGCCGGTACAACGGTTTCCTACACACACGGCAAGATTGAGATCGGCGACAAGTCTTACAATTTAATCGATGTGCCCGGCACATACTCCTTAACTGCCAGTTCCGAAGCAGAGAGCGTAGCTATACAATTTCTGAAAAGCAGGCCTCGAGCAATCATGTTCATCCTCAATGCTGCCGACTTGACTGGAAGTATCAAGCTGTTACTCGATGTTATGGAATACAACATACCGACCGTCGTTGCACTGAATCTTGTGGATGTCGCAGAACGAAAAGGGCAGGAAATCTCCGCCGAATCTTTAGAAGATAAACTCGGTTTACCGGTTATTCCGACTGTAGCCGTTAAGCGAAAAGGCCTTGATGAGCTCTTAGCCAAGGTCGGAGAAATTCTTGCTACGGAAAAGGAGACGGTAGAGGATGTTGTAACGAAAACGGCAGTAGCTGCCGAGGCGGATTCAGTTGAAGAGACAAATGTTGCTGAAACGACTGACGATGTTGACGAAGCAAAGTCTTTAATTGACCGCCAACGATGGCAGAAAGCTGCGGATATCGTTGCATACTGTGTTAGGGATACAGACGCCGACCCCAGCAGGCTGGATCGTTTCGGCGATCTTCTCCTGAAACCATGGCCCGGAGTTCTCTTCGCTGTTCTTATCGTCTTAGCCAGCTTGGGTATCATCGTCGGTGTAGGCGAGGCGCTTAGATCAATCGCCTTATTGCCTTTGGTTAATCAGGTTATCGTCCCTTTCTTTGAGAAAATTATTCTGCGCCTCAATTTATCCGATATTTTGCATAATGTCCTGATCGGAGAATACGGTATTTTCCGCATCAGTTTTGAATGGATCATCGCCCTTATTTTGCCCTACGTCTTGCTTTTCCAGCTCGTCTTCTCTTTTTTGGAGGATAGCGGCATCTTGCCCCGTCTAGCCGTTCTTTTCGACAACTTGATGCGCAAATTGGGCATTCAGGGCGGCAGCCTCATCAGCATCATGTTGGGCTTCGGTTGCTCCGTGCCGGCCATCATCGGTACTCGAACAGCTACAACAAGGAAAGAGCGCTTAGTGGTTACCGCCATCATTTGTTTTTCGATACCTTGTATTTCGCAAACGGGTGCTCTGGTATCTTTGCTTTCATCTTATTCCTACTGGTTGTTGTTAGCTGTTCTCCTCACCGACGTAATCATTTTTATTGTTGCCGCTAAGATCAGCAGCAAGCTAATCAAAGGTCATATTGACCCGCTACTGATCGAGGTGCCAAACTTGCTTATGCCGGATCGCCGTACATATTTTAAGAAATTCGGTATGCGCATGAAGGCTTTTCTCGTTGAAGCAGAGGGTCCCATGCTGATCGCCGTTTTTGTCGCGGCTCTTCTGGCCGAGACAGGATTGCTGAATGGTGTCAGCGGCTTCCTTAAGCCGCTCGTTTCCGACTGGTTGGGTCTGCCTGAGGAAGCAGCTCTTTCTCTTATTCTTGGGATTATCCGCCGCGAGATGTCGGTGGCGCCTCTGTTGTCAATGAATTTGACCGGATTGCAGATGTTTGTCGGGGCAGTCGTCTCTTTGCTCTACATCCCTTGTCTGTCCGTCTTCGGCATCGTGACCAAGGAATTTAACCTAAAGGTGGGTTTAGCGATTACAGCCGGAACGGTTGTTACGGCGATCCTCGTTGGTGGTATCCTGAACCACACCATCCGTTTGCTCATGCTCGTTTTCTAGCTGCGAGGCCCGGGCATCGTTCATTTAACATGACAACAGAATCGTTTCGGCAATAAAGAGAAGGCTTGACTGTGTGTTTCCGATAATGCAGGAAAGTGTATTATCGGGGCTATTCCGGAGTTATTTCAGGGCTATTTCGGCCATTTTATGAGCAGGAACACGGTTTTTTTAGCGTTCGAGGAAATTGTATCGATTTGCCCGAACGTATGGTGTTAAAATCAAATGGACGTATTTGCTTGATGATATCCGTTGAGCAAGAGATGATGGAGAACAATGTTTTTCCTTTAAGTAAATTAAGCGATGCTTTTTCTTAAGCAAATTAAATGTAAAATAGTTTGATGTATAAAGGAGAAAATGGTCAAAAAAGGAGATCATAAAAATACCATGGATATTAAGAAAATTTTAGCAGCTACGGATCATACACTGCTTTCACCGACGGCGACATGGGAAGAAATCGTTCAGATTCTGGATGACGCTATGGCTTTTCGTTGTGCCTCAGCATGTATACCTGCTTCTTACGTTGAAGATGCTGCTGATTACGTAGACAACGTATTTCCGGACTTATACGGTGCTGCGTCGCTAGGAAATGCAGATAAGAAACTGCCGATTTGCACTGTGATCGGTTTTCCGAACGGCTACGATACGACGGCGTCGAAGATGTTTATGGCGGATGACGCGTTGGAAAACGGTGCTGGTGAAATTGATATGGTGATCAATCTTGGCTGGGTCAAGGATAGACTCTGGGATCTAATTGAAGATGAAATTGAGTCGATACGAGATGTCACGGAAGATGCGATTTTAAAAGTCATTATTGAGACAGCTTTACTTGATCAGAAAGAAAAAATACATCTGTGTCAGATCGTGTCAAACAGCGGCGCCGATTTTATAAAAACATCGACAGGTTTTGCCTCCGGCGGGGCAACGTTTGAGGATGTGCAGCTCATGCGTGAACATGTGGCCAAACACGTCGGCGTTAAAGCGTCGGGAGGTATTCGATCGCTTGAAGACGCAGAACGTTTCCTTGCCCTAGGCGCAACGCGTCTTGGTACGAGTCGCCTTGTCTCACTGGCAAAAGAAATGTCCTCATAACTTTGTAATTCAACTAGAAAAAAGACATAATGAATGATCAATCTGACAGTAGCCGAAAGTCTCGTTTCCGGCAAAAACAAGAACAAAAGCAGAATGATTCGAAAAAATCAACGCGTGGTGTAGGTACGATGTTAAAACGATTCGCGTCGTACTACAAACCCTATCGCGGACTTTTCACCGCGGATCTTTTCTTTGCGCTTATTCAAGGACTGACGGCGATCGTATTCCCATATCTTATTCGTTATCTCATTAACGAGGTGTTTACCATGCCGGATCTGTCGCTGATCGGATCCATTCTATCGCGCACGGCTATCCTAATGTTTGTACTTTATATTGTCGAAGCCGTCGCGACATACTTTGTGTCGTCGTGGGGACATATTCTGGGAGCGCGTATTGAGTCGGATATGCGTCGCGATCTTTTTATGCATATGGAGCGTCTATCGTTTTCCTTCTTTGACAAAACGAGCACGGGTTACATGGTGTCGCGTTTGATTTCAGATTTGTCTGATATCACGGAATTAGCACATCACGGGCCTGAAAACATCCTGCTGTCGTTCGTGCAGGTTATCGGCGCGCTTTCTATACTTTCGACCATCCACATCCCAATGACGCTGATTCTCTTTTTCTTTACGACGCTGATGCTCGTGGTGACAGCGTCCTATCGACGCAGGATGAACAGTGTATTCATGGACAATCGGCGCAAAATAGCGGAAGTAAACGCTATTGTTCAGGACAGTCTTTCCGGCATTCGGACGGTACAGTCGTTTGGCAGTGAAGATGTAGAACTGGAAAAATTCCATGTCGGCAATGAGGCGTTTTATGATTCAAAGAGCCGCATGTACAAGGTCATGGGTCGATTTTTCACGATCAACAAATTCTCGGAAGGGATGCTCTATCTTACGACGCTAATCGCCGGCGGCATATTCATTATTCGAGGCACACTGCTGCCGGGTGATGTCATTGCATATGTCCTTTACATCAATACATTCCTGCAACCGATACGCCGCATCATTATGTTCAGCGAACAGGTGCGCAAAGGGATGACCGGCTTTGAGCGCATGGTCGAAGTGCTCGACACTGAGCCCGACGTCCAAGATCTGCCGGGCGCAGTTGACGCCGGCGAGCTCAAAGGCGAGATCGTTTTTGATAACGTTTCCTTCACCTACGGAAACGACATGGTTTTAAAAAATTTGTCGTTTAAGATTGAGGAAGGGAAGACGGTGGCACTTGTCGGACCTTCCGGCGTCGGAAAAACAACCGTGTGTTCCCTGATTCCCCGATTTTATGATGTCACGGAAGGAAGTGTTCGCATTGACGGGCGCGATGTCCGAGAGATGACACTGAAATCACTGCGGCGGAATATTGCCGTTGTGCAACAGGATGTGTATCTATTTAACAGCAGTATCCGCGACAACATCTGTTATGGCGATTGGCATGCGTCGGAAGAAGACATCCGGGAGGCTGCCGATGCGGCGAACATTGACGATTTTGTCATGTCGCTTCCCGATGGTTACGATACTGTTGCGGGAGAGCGCGGAGCACGACTTTCCGGCGGCGAGCGCCAGCGCATATCGATTGCTCGCGCCTTCCTCAGGAATCCGTCGATTCTCATTCTGGACGAGGCCACTTCTTCGCTTGACAACATCAGCGAGCGCATCGTTCAAGAAGCCTTGTCTAAATTGTCTGAGGGACGCACGACTCTCGTGATCGCGCATCGTCTGTCGACTATTCGGAACGCCGATGAAATTCTGGTCTTGGCCGAACACGGCGTTGCCGAAAGAGGCGTTCACGAAGAACTCATGGAAAAAGATGGCCTTTATGCGACCCTTTACCGAAGCCAATTCGAACAAACGGCGTATTGAGCGCGCGGTGACAGGAATCACTCATACAGCACCTTTATATATAACACTGGACAAACGCTGAAAGTCCTGCTATTATCGTTCTTCAGTGGTCCGCCATGCGGGCCGCTTTTTGAGAAAACAAGAAAGGAGGTGTGTTGATGCCTACGTTCAACCAGTTGGTAAGACAGGGGAGGAAGTCGAAGAAATCAAAATCGCACGTGCCTGCCCTATCCGTCGGACTGAATACGCTGAAGCGGCGTCCCTCAAGATATCCGTCACCGCAAAAACGCGGCGTTTGTACGGTAGTGAGGACGACAACGCCGAAAAAGCCGAACTCAGCTTTGCGTAAAGTCGCACGTGTCCGCCTGACCAATCAGCAAGAGGTTTATGCGTACATCCCCGGTATCGGTCACAATTTGCAAGAGCACAGTGTGGTCTTGATTCGCGGTGGACGTGTTCGTGACCTTCCGGGTGTGCGTTATCACGTCATTCGTGGAACGCTGGATACAGCCGGTGTTGCTAACAGAAAACAGAGCAGGTCTAAGTACGGTGCGAAACGCCCGAGGGTCGCCAAGACTCGTTAAACCAGCGGTTGGATAAAACATGCCATCAAGACACGCCTTTTTTACGGCCTGTTCTTGTCGCATGACACGTGTCCATATCGTGAGTACCTGTGGTTTCGGGTTCAGAAGAACCCGCATAATCATGAAAGGAGGGAAGACCATTGCCAAGGAAAGGTCATATCGCTAAGCGAGTTATCCTGCCTGATCCCGTCTATAACGACGTCCGCATCGCCAAACTGATTAATCAGGTGATGAAGGATGGAAAAAAAGATTTAGCGCGCCGCATTGTCTACGGTTCTTTCGATCTGATTGAAGAACGCGGACAATCTCCGTTTGACGTTTTTAACAAAGCGCTGGAAAACGTGATGCCGGTGCTTGAAGTCAAGGCGAGGCGCGTCGGCGGATCCAACTATCAGGTTCCGATCGAAGTCCGTCCGGAAAGAAGGCAGACACTGGCGCTTCGTTGGATCGTGGCAGCTGCGCGCGCGCGTGGCGAGCGCACGATGATCGAGCGTCTGGCATACGAACTAATGGATGCGTCGAATCAAACCGGCGCTGCATTCAGAAGGAAAGAAGAAATCCACCGCATGGCGGAGGCAAACCGCGCGTTTGCTCACTATCGGTGGTAAACATGGCTTGAGAACACGTAAGGTCACTGAAAGCTGTTGGCGAGAAGGTAAAGAATCAACGCGGATGACAAGCGTGAACACTTGCCATGTGTTTGAAAGCTAACCAATTAATCGTTAATTAACCAACAAAAGACGATTAGTGTGATAAGGAAACAAGGAAACAACAGGAGAAAAGACGATGCCACGGGAATTTTCGCTTAATAATGTGAGAAATATCGGCATCATGGCCCACATCGACGCCGGCAAGACGACGACGACAGAACGTATCCTTTACTACACCGGACGCATTCACCGCATGGGCGAGACGCACGAAGGCGCCGCGACCATGGACTGGATGTCGGTTGAGCAGGATCGCGGTATTACCATTACATCTGCCGCGACGACTGCCTATTGGAAAGGCTGCCGCATTAACATCATCGATACGCCGGGTCACGTTGATTTTACAGTTGAGGTCGAGCGTTCACTGCGCATTTTGGATGGTGCTGTCGTTGTACTCTGCGCCAAGAGCGGCGTTGAACCGCAGACGGAAACCGTGTGGCGTCAAGCCGATACCTATGGTGTACCGCGCATCGCTTATATCAACAAGATGGATATCATCGGGGCTGATTACTATCGTGTCGTCGAGAAGATGAGAGAACGACTTGGTACGAATGCAGTGCCGATTCAAATTCCAATCGGTAAAGAAGAATCATTCATCGGCATCATCGATCTCTTGACGATGAAAGCCGAAATTTATGAAGGCGATGATCTCGGCAACACAATCGTAGAGGTTGACATTAATCCTGAACAGTTGGAAGAGGCAGAGCACTGGCGTGCCCTTATGGTGGAAGCGATTTCCGAAACGGACGATACTCTCACTGAAAAATTCCTTTCAGAGGAGGAAATCACCGTTGAAGAGCTCATGGCTGCCCTTAGACAGGCAACTATTGACACTAAAATTACGCCGGTGACGTGCGGTTCTTCTTATAGAAATAAGGGTGTTCAGATGTTGATGGATGCCATGATCAATTATCTTCCGTCTCCCGTTGATATTCCCTCGGTTGTCGGCATCGATCCGAAAACGGAAAATCAAATCGAACGTCCTGCAGACGACGATGCTCCTTTTTCCGCGCTTGTCTTTAAGATCATGTCCGATCCCTATGTCGGCCAGTTGAGCTTTTTCCGTGTCTACAGCGGAACGCTGAAAGCGGGAACATATGTGTGGAATGCGTCGAAGGAAGAACGCGAACGCATTGGTCGTATCCTTTTGATGCATGCCAATCATCGCACAGATTTAGATGCTGTATACGCAGGAGATATCGCGGCGGCGGTCGGTCTTCGTTCAACAACGACGGGCGACACGCTCTGTGATGCTGACGCGCCGATTCTGCTCGAAAGCATGGAGTTCCCCGAACCTGTTATTGCTGTGGCGATTGAGCCGAAATCTAAAGCGAGTCAAGAGAAATTGGACGTCGCTCTAATGAAGCTTGCCGAGGAAGATCCGACGTTTAGGACAAGGGTAGATAAGGAGACCGGTCAGATGATCGTGTCCGGAATGGGCGAACTTCACTTAGAAGTCATTGTTGAGAGATTGCTTCGTGAATTCAAGGTGGAAGCCAATGTCGGCCATCCGCAGGTCGCCTATCGCGAAACGATCACAAATAAAGCGCGCGGAGAAGGTCGTTTTGTGCGTCAGACCGGCGGTCACGGTCAATACGGTCACGTGATCGTTGAGATTGAACCCCGCGAATCAGGCGAAGGCATACTCATTGAAGATAAGACGGTGGGCGGTGTCATTCCTAAAGAATTTATTCGTCCGGCGGAGAACGGCATCCGTGATGCGTTGAATACGGGCGTTGTTGCGGGTTTTCCTGTAGTCGATGTCTATGTTGCGATTGTGGATGGCTCCTACCACGAGGTTGACTCGTCGGAGATCTCGTTTCAGATTGCCGGTTCCATGGCCATTCGAGATGCACTCGAGAAGGCGTCTCCGGTTCTTTTGGAGCCCATCATGAAAGTCGATATCATTACTCCGAGCGATTATCTCGGTGACGTGCTCGCCGATATCAGTGCCCGTCGCGGACAAATTCAAGGCATGGATGCTGCCAGCAATGCGCAAATCATACATGCGTTTGTCTCGCTCTCGGAAATGTTCGGTTACGCAACATCTCTTCGATCGAAAACGCAAGGTCGCGGTGTTTTTACGATGCAGACCAGCCATTTCGATCCCGTTCCCGAAAGCGTTCGGGAAAGAATAGCAGGAATGTAGTCTCCAATATCGGGAAACGCCTAGTAACAGGGCGTCCCCATGAGGATACATTGCCAAGATAACGTTTTTATGAGAAAATTAGTAGGCTCATTTAATAAAAATCAATTAATAGGATCCAAAAAAGAGATCTTAAAACAGGAGGAAAGCTAATGGGTAAGCAAAAATTTGAAAGAACAAAACCCCACATTAACGTTGGCACGATCGGCCACGTCGACCACGGTAAAACGACGTTGACGGCGGCCATCACGAAGGTTCTAGCTAGCGAAGCCAGCGAAGGCTTGGCTAAATTTACAGATTACGCCGCGATTGACAAGGCGCCGGAAGAGCGCGCGCGCGGTATCACCATTAACGCGTCACACGTGGAGTACGAAACGAAAAATCGTCACTACGCGCACGTTGACTGTCCCGGACACGCCGACTACGTCAAAAATATGATCACCGGTGCGGCGCAGATGGACGGTGCGATTCTGGTCGTTTCCGCTGCGGACGGTCCGATGCCGCAGACTTATGAGCACATCCTGCTCGCTCGTCAGGTTGGCGTTCCCGCCATCGTGGTTTTCATGAATAAATGCGACCAAGTGGACGACGAGGAGCTTCTTGACCTCGTGGATATGGAACTTCGCGAGATTCTCGACCAATACGGATTCCCCGGCGATGATACTCCGATCATTCGCGGTTCTGCTCTGGAGGCGCTCGAGTGTGAAGACACGGATTTGTCGAATCCTGTCTATCAACCAATTCTTGAGCTGATGGATGCGGTCGATGAATTTATTCCTGAGCCGGCTCGCCCGACAGATCAGCCCTTCTCATGCCCGATCGAAGACGTCATGTCGATCACCGGTCGCGGTACTGTCGTTACGGGACGTGTTGATCGCGGCAAAATCAACCTCAATACACAGGTTGAAGTGGTCGGTCTTAATGAAAAGCCGCTGAAGACCGTCGTAACAGGTATCGAAATGTTCCGCAAGACACTCGACGAAGCGCGTGCGGGTGACAACGTCGGTCTCCTTCTTCGCGGTGTGTCACGTGATGACGTGCGTCGTGGCCAAGTCGTTGCTGCGCCGGGATCAATTCTTCCCCACACTAAGTTTGTCGGTCAAGTCTACGTCCTGACAAGAGAGGAAGGCGGTCGTCATAAGCCGTTCTTCTCCGGCTATCGTCCACAGTTCTATTTCCGTACGACTGACGTCACCGGCTCGCTCGAACTGCCTGAAGGCCGCGAAATGTGTATGCCCGGCGACCACGTCTCGATCACTGTTGAGCTGATCGATCCTATCGCTATTGAAAAGGGTCTGAAGTTCGCGATTCGTGAAGGCGGAAGAACGGTCGGTTCCGGCACCGTCACGGAAATCATCGAATAAAATAAGCTCATCTCCTCTTGCGCTCCAAGTGCAAGAAGAATGAACTGAAGGCAACTTCACAAGCCAATAGAAACAGGGCTATGCATTTTAGCAAAGCCCTGTTTTAGTTTTTTGCCATATTTGCCATATCTGATAGAAACTCTTTTCAAATACGGAAGGTCAGAGGGAAAGGCGGCTTTTCGCCGCCTTTCCATTCATTTGAATCGTTATATGCTGGTGCCGTATGTATGCGCCATCTCGTCCGTGATTCGAAGCTTCCGGCAGTCCTCGCAAAGAGTCGGCACGGGTTGACCGCTATGTTTTGCACTGTGAGCAAGCTCCTCCGG
>JAAZJH010000072.1 GCA_012800435.1 Clostridiaceae bacterium
TATTACAGTATAATGACTCAAGGAATCCCATTCTTTCGCATTTGCGATGCGGGTTATTTGAACTGATATGATGCCGGAGGCAAAACCATGGCTAGAACTTTAGCGATAGGCTTGACTGAATCAGGAACAGAGATGTCAGTCAACGAGGATACGTTCAGCTTCGATCAGCATGTGTACCCCGATATGATCACCGGTGGCGAAGAAAAAAGTTCCGGTTCTTCTGATTACACACAGCTTTTTGTAGTGACGCAAGGAGTTGGCGGTCCCGGAGCCGGTGATCTTGCAGGGCGTATTCTTCAGCGTGCCTCCCGTGATATGCTTCGTCACATCACAGATTATAAAAAACCCGAGCTAGATTTCAAAACATTTGCAGATGATCTTATGACGCTCGCGCATGCGCGTTTGCGCGGCAGAATGGCGCGCCGCGGGAAGCCCTATGGCGTATCTTTTGCACTACTATTGATTGATGCGAATATGGCGTACGTTATGAATGTCGGTGAGACAGGACTTTTGCTTTTCCGTCGCGGACGTCTCTTGCAGATCAGCAAATTTTCCGTTTCACAAAATAGAGAGCAGGATGACGTCTTTCATTCCGATGAAATGACAACTTTAAATAATGGATTACCACGTGACATCCTTCGCTCTGACATCGTGCCTGCACCGAATACTTTAAAACGTTTTGCTCTTGAAGCCGGCGATATCATATTGCTCACATCGTCCGGCTTTTTTGACAATTATAATTTGTCAGATCTTACGCTTAATCTCGCTCCGACAGATGCTTTTGCCGCAACCATTCGACAGGCACAGATCGACTCCGGAATGCGTGATCGGAGCAATAACCGAACTGTTCTTGCCGTTAAAGTTCGTGACTTATCTTTGGAAACGCCACGATTGATTTCGGAGGATCGGCGCAGCGAGTCTGTTGTTGAAACTCAGCTTGATGACGCGCGCGATTACGTTTCATCACAACCACAGAAGAAAGCACCAAGACGTAGAATGAAAACTGCTCCAATGACGGCTGAAGATTCGGAAACGAGCAGGAGCAAGCCATGGAAAACTTTTCTACTTAATCTTCTTGCCGGATTCCTAGCCGGCTTGGCTATCATTATGGTGATCTGGTACTTTGTAGTCCGTTAACCACCGGATTATGGCCGCATTAGCCGGATGTCTTCTAAATGTTTCCAATAGGCGCTGACAGCAAGCTCATAAAAGGGCAATTCAATCGTTTCATCGGGGAATTGCTCGTATAGCCATGTTTTTGCAAATAACGGATTGGAAACAAGAAAAGGTCCCAGTAAATAGGTGCCTAGGAAATTATTCCAACAAATACCCTCTTCTTTGGATTGCAGATTAAGACCGAATCCCTTCTCTACTTCGCAAAGGTATGGCAAATCACCCGTTTTATAAACTTGCGTAAATTGCGCCTTTAGCCCGATGATGTCGAGGTCTCCTCTCTTCCCTATAAAAACGTCACTTAAGCGATCAAGCATCTGCCTGCGCGCATAAAAAGGAAAGATCCCAAGCGCCTCGATCTTACCGTCATCCGCCTCTATATATTGTCCAAAAATCTCGACGGCATTAGAGATAGCCAGAATCGTCTGGCCGCCCTCGATTTTATCGCGTATGATGTCTTTTTCCGGCATAAGATCGTCGATGACCTGTTCTTGCATACGTTCTGTCATCGGTCCAATGAACACCAGGTCGATCACCTCATCAAGAAATCGCGGTCTCTCAATTCGTTTCGTCCGAATGACCTCCGCTTCCGGAAAACTTCTAATCAGGAAATCAATATCCCCCAGCTCACCAAACAAGCTCGCTATTTCCGGATACAAAAATTCAATCTTCATACCTTCTATTCCTTATCCTGCAGTTGAGCCAGATCCTTACGTATCGCGGACAGAAGATCACGAACCCAAGGTACATCACTGACATCATGTATGAGGCAAATCAAGTCTGCCTCCTCGTACGCAATGAGACGGGGGATTTCGGCGTACTCACGGGAAAGAACAATGCGTTCTTCAGGTATATCAGCCATTCTAAGCCGCAGAGCATAATCAAGGTATCTTTCCCCGCAACAAAAAATCTGAAAGAACGAAGGATCGTTGAGATATGAATAATCATTGTCATAGAGGTAGGCCATGTTCTCCACAATCTCTTCCTCGGTACCATTGGCCATTACCAGAACTTTACGGCCGGGTTGTGCTTGCAAATAATCGAAGACACGTGCCGGCGCAACCGGGTTATATCCTTTGCAAAGAACTGAAAGGAAGCGTTTCCCTTGAATGGTCTCTTCATGATAGCGACTCTTGAGGGGCGGCAATGACCTCGAGTATTCAGCAATCGCACTGAGAGGAATACCGCATTCTGATGCTGTCGCCGCAGCAGAAAGAAGATTATAAAGATCTGTAACGCCATCCGTCTGTGTTTGAAAGATATTCGTCGTCCCATCTGATGCAAACTCAGCCTGTTTAAGGTCGCGATCAAAGGAGACGACTTCATATTTAGTTTCAGGGGTACGATAGCCGCAATGCGTACAATGGTAGCGTCCGATGTGGTTGTAACGAATAAAATCGATCGTCAAATCGAGATGACAAACTGGACAGTAAACGAGATCGCTAAAGCGCGGATTCCGTTGTTCTCGTTCTCCTTCTAGCAGCGGAATGCCGTAGTAGACGCGCTCGTTGCTAAGCGTCAGTCTGCCGGATATAGGATCTTCAGCATTGAGAACTAACTTCGTATTCTGAGGAATGGATCCGTCCAGTATGTCAAAAATGTATTCCGCATGAGCGTTTCGCTGGTATGAATCGCGAAAAAGATTGGTCACCAGTAACACATCCGGTTGGATATGCGGGAAGACGCGAATAGCGCTTCGTTCATCAAGCTCCAATACACTGCCTTCATGGTGGGATTTACCTCTCCATGTATTGTGCGTTAGGAATGCCGAAGCAAGCCCTTCAATGGTGTTTGAGCCTTCGCGATTATCCATCACGTTCCTGTCTGCGGATTCAAGAAAAAACCGCAACATGTTACAAACAGACGTTTTTCCGTTTGTACCCGTCACCATGACGATATGATCCGGTTTCTCGACGTGTTTAAGATAATTCGAATCAATCCGAAGCGCAATCGCTCCGGGCAGATAACTGCCCGTACGACGTAGAAGACGCATGCCGAAAAGAACGATTTTGCCAATCCAGTGAGCTATGTAAAAAGAAAACGGTTTTCTCATGTTGGTTCATTCCTAATCAAAGAATCGAGAGGTATTATAGCACAGTAGCACAGGTAATAAGCTATGACGCTGTGCGATGTCATTAGATTCTTCCCTGAAGCTATTTGGAGTAAAACGGTACAGCATGTACCAACGATTAGCGGCGACGTATTGAGTAAGAAGCAAGATCATCAAGGCAAGTAATTTAGAATAATAGTAAGATTCGTATCATTTTATTGGTCATATAAAGCCAAAAGCCCCGTGATAAGGGGCTTTTAGTGAAATGTGGTGGAAGTGATGGGAATCGAACCCATGTCCGAAATCGCATCTTCCGGGACATCTCCGGGTGCAGCTCATGATTTGAAATTCCCTTTACGACACGACCATAAGCAATCTTGCCGGTGAGGTAGCCTCTATTACAGATCGGGCGGCGAGGCAAGCGCCCGTCCGTTACCTCATTTAACCTGCCACCGAGGAAAGGTCTGATGCTGACGTCACGTCACGGCTATCAGATTCACCGAGCGGACGGCAACGGTTACGCCGCTGCAAGAGCCGGTTTATCGGCAATTAAAAGGTCTCTCGTTTTTTAAAGAGGCCAACGAGAATCCTCTACCCGCTTTCCCGGTCTCAACAACCCCGTCGAAACCAGTACACTCCCGTGTATAATCAATTATACCATGCGATCGGCAATTCTGTATTTCATTGTATTTTAAGAAGACGATTACTACTACAATCAAACGGTCAAAGAGTCATCGATAGAATTTCTTCACTTGTCTTTGCATCTCACGATCCGTGTCTCGCTCACGAATGGCTTCTCGTTTATCGTATTGTTTTTTTCCGCGCGCGAGACCGATCTCCAATTTGACGCGTCCGCGCGAAAAATAGGCCTTGAGAGGCACCAAAGTCATACCCTTTTGTTGTACCGACGCCGAAAGTGAATCGATTTCATGGCGATGCGCAAGAAGTTTGCGGTCACGTATCGGATCAGGATTAAATCGATTGCCTTCCTTATATGGACTGATGTGGGCGCCGACAAGAAAGAGTTCACCGTCACGTACGACGACATACGCTTCACCTAGGCTGAAATGACCTTCGCGGATCGATTTGACTTCGGTTCCCTTAAGAGCAATACCGACTTCAAGACGCTTCAATATATGGTAGTCATGGTAGGCTTTACGGTTTTCCGTAATTTTTCTTATTTTGTTTACTTTGCCATCAGCCATCTTTTTGTCACCTAATGTCATGTTGCTTTAAGGTCTTCAAAACTTGCCATAGCCATCGCATCGAGATCAAATCCCGCACTACGACCGGCACGCCAAGCAAAATAGCCGGCAGAAGCGATCATCGCGGCATTATCAGTACAGTAAGCCAATGGCGGAATCGTCAACGTGATTCCCTTTCTCTCCGCCATGTCCTGCATGTTATCACGAAGGCATCGATTTGCCGATACACCGCCACCAACGACGAGCGTCGAATACCCCGTAGCGTCGAGAGCGCGCTCTGTATGACGCACTAAGGTATTGACGATGGTCTTCTGAAAAGACGCGGCAAAATCATGGAGTGAAAGATCTCGTGGCCATTCCTTTCTTTCACTCGCCGCTTGACGTTCCAGTCGACGATAAGTATTGATCGCAGCTGTTTTGACACCGCTGAATGAAAAATCGAAAGAATTCTCAAATGACGCTTCAGGAAAAACGAGAGCATCATCTCTTCCCCCTGCTGATGCATTCTCAATCGCCGGGCCACCGGGATATGTTAGCCCGAGCACGCGCGCAATCTTATCAAAAGTCTCGCCGGGTGCATCATCGCGCGTGCGCGCAATTTCATGATACGGGAATACATCTTTACGAACTTCAATAATCGATGCGTGACCACCTGATACGATAAGAGCGAGAAAAGGCGGACGAAGGGAGGGATTAGCCAGATATGCCGATGCCACATGTCCTTCGATGTGGTGGACCGGAATAAGAGGAAGATCGGTTACCGCAGCTAATCCTTTCGCCGCCGCAACACCGACAAGCAATGCACCGATAAGTCCGGGGCCAAAAGTAACCGCAATGCCGTCTAAATCCTCGAGTGTCATCTCCGCCTGATTAAGAGCTTGATCAATCACAGGAAGGATTGCCTTAACATGCTCGCGCGAAGCAATCTCCGGCACTACGCCGCCGTAAACCTTATGCAAATCGACTTGAGATGCAATAACATTCGATAACACTCGCGTACCGTCAACGACGACTGCCGCCGCCGTTTCATCACAAGACGTTTCAATACCGAGGATGTGAACATCATCTATTTTCTTATTTTGAAGATGCGCACCGCCATCAAGATTTGAGGCATCGTCTTTCACTTTTTCAATTGTTGCACTGTCGAGTGTCATGTTTACCTCAATTCTCTCTTTTTTATTCGTTCAAGAGAGTGTATCAATACTGAATTGTAACATCACCGACGAATGAACGGCAACGAAAAGAAAATGAGACTGCGCCATTTGTGAGAAACGAGAGCCATGGCGTACAATAACAACATCTCTGCCGATGAAGAACAAGAAGTGTCATAACGCACTTCAATTTTGGTCAATAATACATGCATTGCCTAATGTAAATTAATTAGGCAGCACCTCATCGTTCATCGGCATAAAATATAGAAAGTGAGCATACGCGTGCGACGTAACGACTCCTTGACAAGTAGATCCTCTACAAAGCGATGGCGCCTGATTGTTCTGGTTTTTTTCATTGCGCTGCTTCTTTTTTTTGCGCTCGTCGCGATTTCAAGTCTTAACTTGGCTAATGCCTTGATGAAAAATGACATCGAACCGATTCCGCCCTATGCGACGAACGCGTTTAAAATGTACGAACCGGTTAGTTTTTTCTCCGGCCCGGAACAGATCACTCTTAACGGATGGCTTATCCATGCTGAAAAACCGCTTCGCGGAACGATCATAGTGGCACATCACCAAGGAAGTAATCGACTTCCTCACGGGATGGACACCGCTCGCCTTTATCAGAAACTCAGTCAGCGCGGCTTTCAGATTATTGCATTTGATTTTCGTCATTCCGGCGAATCATATGGCGACACTTCTACTTTCGGGTACGAAGAATCCGAAGATCTCCTCACAGTCATGAGGTGGGCGACAAAGAAGGTAGGTGATTCGCCTCTGATTCTCTACGGTATTGGGAGCGGTACGACAGCGATCATGCGAGCCCTTTACCAAATGCGCAGACAGATGCTGCCCGGTATCCCCGAGACGCACATTCTTCCAAATGACACCGGTGAAAAAGAAGAAAGCGTCACTTTGTCTGAAAAGGATCCGTCAAATCAAGAAAACAAAGACGAGGCATCCAAACGCCAACAAGAAGAGATTCGAAAACTCTACGAACGTGTTGGCGGCCTAATTCTAGATACACCTGCACGGGGATCAGGTGCATTCATTCGCGCAGACGCTCAGGCGAACATGAATCGCGCGTTTTTCTGGTTACCTTCAACTGTACCATATATCGCACGCTTCTCGCTTCGCGCGTATCCTGAAGATGACTTCTACACACTATTAACGATCACTCCATTACCGGTCATGATTGTCTCTCATGATGAAGACAGTCGTCTTAAATACAGTGAATCACGCGTCATGATCGATGAACGACTGCGTCTTCATCCGGATCGTACACTGTTTTATGAGGCTCCGGGAAAAGGATTTTTAACCGCCTATCTGCAAAATCCTGCCGCGTATGAAAACGCGCTTTTTAATTATCTTGATCGGTGGTTTCTAAAGTGAAGGTATTAGCGGCCCGTTGATCCGAATCCGCCCCCGCGATCATACCCCTTGCCTTTAAGAGAAGAGCTTTCTATCCACTCAGGAAATACGGGACGAGAAAAAACAAGTTGAGCGATTCGATCACCCTTGCGAATAAAGTAAGTACCTAGAGGATAGCCCTCTTTATCAATAGCTATTATCTGAAACATCAAATCAGAAGGCAAGGCTAGTCCTGTCTCTTGCTTAAAATAGTCTGATGCCGGGATAATCTTGTAACGGTTGGAAAAATCTTTTGCAAGCTCAGGGTACTTCATTAATACAGCAACAGGTTCGGTTAATGGTAATAGATTCTGGCAAATGATCGCCACCATACCTCGATAATCCGCGTCAATGGTGCCTGGAGCGTTGGCAATGCGAAGTGTCGTACGAAGTGAGAGACCGCTTCGAGGGCGAACCTGTGCTTCCATATCCGGAGGCATCGCCATGCGAATACCGGTTGGAACAAGGACGGTTTCTTGTGGTCGTATCACCACATCTTCTGAAGCAAAAAGATCATAGCCCGCCGCATCGTTAGATGATCTTTCAGGAGCTATTGCCCCGTCATCCAGTGTAAAAAAAAGGTGATCGCCACACATATCTCTAGACTCTCTTCCCAATTAAACACCTGTATCCTCAGACATGTATAACGTATTTTCCGCTGAATCATCAGTATCGTCGGGTACTTGGTCATCGATGTTGTTCTGAATCGTATCTTCAATTGTTACCTGAAGATCGCCGATCATCGTTCGGCGCGGACGTCTTCTCTTACGTGCTGTACGGATCACCTTCTCATCGTCAGAAGATAGCATGCGCTCCGATAACTTCGTTTCATAAATCTCACAAAGATTGCGGTAATATAGAAGCTCTTTTTTCATCTGCCAGAACTGTTCGCGCAATCGCATAAGTTCCGCACGAATTTCTTCCGTTGTGCGTTCCGCAAGGTCACGGGACTCATACGCTTCTTGCCTCTTTTCATGAGCTTCTTGCATCATTCCGACAGCGTTCACCAGTGCGAGTACCGCCTGAGAAATCTGATTGAGCTGCGGCTGGCGCTTGGCGATTTGCTCCATCATGGCATTTGCGGTCACAGCAATATCCCGCATTTTCTGCGGATCATCGCTCGCCGTCAACTGATAAGTCATTTTTCCTATGCGCACCCGGATGCGTTCGACACGGTCACTCAAAAAACCACCTCCCGCCAATGAACTTATGATACTGAATACAACGTTTTTTCTCAATCGTATGCATGAAGATGTTGAAATAGTACACCCAACTGCGTCGGAGAAAGCGCTTCAGCACGTACTGAAGATGAGAGCTTATATTTTTTTAAAAAAAGAGTGATTGTACGTCGGCGCTGTTCTTCTTGATCGGACTCATTTGTTGCGACAGTCAAGGCGTTAGAGATCGTCTTTCGCCTAGATTGAAATAGTGCAACCAGAAAAGAATGAAACACAAGATCACCGGCAAGCTGATGCGCTTCCGAATCTTTCGATGGAATCAACTCAACAATTTTAGACGTGACTCGAGGCACAGGGTAAAAGGATTGCCTTGATACCGTTCTTCTTATGTGCCAATGACCAAAAAGTTGACTTGCGATCGCCAATGGACCATAACGTTTTGAACCGGGTGATGCAACCAATCTTTCCACAGCGTCTGCTTGTACCATAAAAATAGCGCGCTGCATCGTTGGAAAATGAGTAAGTGAGGATAAAATGAGCTCCGTGGTAAGGTAGTAAGGAAGATTTCCGAAAAGCACATAGGGTGGAAGTATTTTATCTCCTTTCCTCTCTTTCTCATCACCGAATAGCAAATCAGAAATATAACTTTCGTTCACATCACGTGCATCTTCATAAATCATTATGGGCGGAATAGGAAGATCTGCAAAAAGATCTTTATGCAACGCCATAAAACGTTGGTCAATTTCAATCGAAATCACTCTGCCAGTTTGTCGTGCGAGCTCATACGTCAACAAACCGGGGCCGGCTCCGATTTCAATGAAATGATCTGTTTGAAAAGAGGAAAGATCACTCACAATGGCGTCAATCGTCTCTTGATCACTAAGAAAAGCTTGGCCGAGCGAACGCCTAGGCGTAATCTTGTATGTCTCTAGGAGTGTGATAAGATTCGGTGTTATCCACTCAGCTCTAGTAGTCAACGTAGACATCAAAAGCCTGTGGGTTCTCAGGATAGAAAGCGTCGTAAATTTTCCCGCTGTAACCAAAGGGAGTCGTAATGACATCGCCGCGGCGGTGATATTCCAGATTTGCCGCTAATACGATATAGCCGTCTTTATCGGCGATATAACCATCTTGGTTAACATGTCGTCCCGGGATTTTAAGACCGTATCCCGGAAGAACGCTTTGTGGATAATAGTAAAACACTTTACTTTGCCAACGAATCACACCCCTCTTCATGAAGAAATCAAAAGAATACAATCGCACCGATCCCTCATGGATGTTCACTGTAGTTGTCGTTGTGGTTGTAGTGGTCGTTGTAGTTGTAGTGGTCGTTGTTGGCTTTATCGTTGTAGGAACAGTTTTTGGCGGGACGTCCGTTAAATATACAGAAAATGCGTACGCCGTTTTACCGTCTGATAGCAAAATCTTCGACCATTCAAGACTCTTTGCGACAACACGAAGAGCTTCCCCGTTGCGCGCCGCTCGGATCACAGAAGCGTCCATATTTGGAGCGCTTCGAAGGTTCAAACCGGCCTTCGAATTGACATAATAGATCGTATCGCAACTGGTCCAGACATCTTTTGCCGCGCTGCGAGTCGTCGGGGGAGGTCGATTTTTTGAGAGATAAGATCGAAAGAGAAACAAATAAGAACCGTCGGCGCCGTTAAAGGCTGCCCATTCGTCACTTAAAGCGCACACCTTCACCGCTCGTCCGTATATCAGAACTCCTGATATAGGAGCAGATATAGTAGGTTCACGTCGAATATAGAGGCCGCTCTCCGCCGTACAATACATTAAAAGATCACAAGTCTCCCAGCCCTCAGGAAGGGTCTTCTCCTGTTTAAGAGCTGCAGTGGAAGGCGTCGAATTGGAAGTCGGAAGCGTTGTCGCAGGTTCTTCAGATACGTTTGTCTCGTTTAATAACGACTCGCCTTGTGATATTGAAGGAGGTGTAGTAGGAGGAGAAGATTCCGAAGCGGAATAGGGTATTTGGTCGGGTGACATATGGCGATCATACAGAACGTCAGCGAGGTAGTTAAAATTGACGTTATCTGCGTCAGACGACACTTTTTGAAGCGTGTCAATATCATTTCTTCGTTGCGCAAGTAAAATCACCACCACTGAGACAATCAGCAACACGGCGATAATCACAAGAAATCGATCGAGTATTCGTCGACGCATAATCATGTCACTCCTAAGAACGATGTCTTAGCCGAACGATATTTCCCTTCCTTCTATATACAACGGTTCGTTATCCTGTTCTAAGAATCGTGTTATTAAAGCGGATTAAGTACCGTTATATATGTCGATTTGGATTTATTTTATCTTTTTTCAAATTAAAACGCAAATCTACGCATTTTAACATTCTTTTATTAAATGGATATCTTCTTTAGAAAGGAAACGGCTGTAGTGAACATAGCTTCTCGATTATGTTTTGTAACAGTAAGAAACGTTGAATTCGATGACTTCTCAAGAAATGTGCGAAGTTGCTCATACGCTTCGCGGTAAGTATCATTATCTGGATCCGGTTTTTGTATCTGACGCTCCATCCCGGAACGGTCTTTTAGCACACCGATGCAAGGAATAGGGCTTTCCAAAATCTCAATAATTCGCTGACGAAAAGGGACGTTGAGTAGCTCTTTCCCGCCAATCTCATCCATTAAAATAACGTCAAAGGCTTCTGCTTGCTCTAGAGCATCAAGGGCAACGCGACAAAAAAGCAAGTCATCGCGACGCCACTCCTCCCCTTCATCTCGAGTCATAAATCGAACAGCTAGTTCCGGAGAACGGACATCTGAGACTACATAGGCGCAAACTTTATCATGATCGTCATAAACGCGTATTGTGCGAAAGCCTGCAGGCCAGATACACACCATCTGCAGTGCTTGTTGAATCAGAGTTGATTTGCCTGCGCCGGAGAGACCGGTAAAAAAAAGATTGCTCCCCACTCATTTTCTCCTATCCGTTGTAATAGTGCTCGGCATGATAAGCAAATAGACCTTTAAGCATTGACATGAGATTACTTGATGATACTGTGGCCCCCGCGATTGCATCGGCATCGATTTGAGGCAATTGAAATCCATAGCCTTTCCAAACATCCAACTCTTTTTTCGTAATACTTACAAGCGGCTGTACAAGATGCTCGTCCATATATTCTTCAGTGTATTCGGAAATGTAATAATTGGGATTGCTGTCTCCCCAGAGTCCCTGATTCTTCCCGAATGTGATGGATCTTATCGCCGACTCGTCCGGTGTTGGTCGACTATTCAATAATTCGACATAGCATATCGAATAATAGTTAACCATCGTGTCGCGACAGGTGCAAGATAAATAAGCCACTTGATAGGACGTAAAAGTAGCGTTGCTCTGCTCAAACAGGATAATCGCCAGATAAGGTTCCTCTGTTCCCCCCGAAGCATAGTGCGTGAAAGGAAAGGTAGAAATGCTCTTTTCCGCGGATTCTTCTTTGTGGCTGCAGCTAACAACGCCGACGAACAGCAATATAAACAGTATGATTACGGTTCTCTTTCTCATTCCGATCCTCCCTGTATCGGATGAAGGCGACTAAAATCAATATAGGCGTAATCAGCGCGCCATGTGGCGTAGATGTTGTCATCGTTGGCATCCTCAGGATAGACGATAAGCTCTAACGCGTTCTTACCGGCATAGCCCCAGTTTGCTCCTGTGTTGTAAAGAAGATTTACGTCCCAACCGTAATAGATCAACAATTCCTTTATCATGTTAGAGTATCCGGCTCCACCGCACATAAGAAAGATGGCTTTATCGCGAGGAAACAATTCCTCTAAGATCATCTCTGATTCAGCGTAACGGGCACGAGCATTTGCAACGGTACCATTATCCGCCCAATCTACATCAAACAATCTTTCTCCTTGATAAGCGCCCTTAACAGGAAGCGGCTGAAGCGTGGCTATATAAGGAAACGGAACAACCTTGAATCCGCGGATGGTACGACTGAGGTCTGCATCTCCCCCTACAGCTGCGTAATCGGCCGGATCAAACAACATTCGTACGTCACGGTAAGCTACGTCAGAACGGTCCAGGTATTCATCGATAGTTGTCATATTGATATTCTTATCCACGAAAAAAGGTGAATCTACATCTGCAGAAGGGGGCGGGAGCGGTTTCTCCTTCGTCTGTGAACTGCAAGCGCTTACCATTCCAATAGTAAGAAGTGCTAATAGCATGACAATAAGAACCGATTGATATCGGCGCATATTTCCTCTCCTTTCTTCATTAATATTTAGATAAACAGCTAATCTACGGTGTAAAAAATGCCGCCACTCCAAATACATTCGAATCATGGCCGAACATTCAGCGACACAATCGTTGTGAATGCGGTTGTCTTACGCTTTAAACATAAGACAACCACATTACAATCAAAGTTCTCCTAACAATGCGGCCGATTCAGAATGATAAGCAGATGATGGACGCATATTAGACGATCATATCGCAATGGTGCGATTATTCCACAACGAGACTGGAAACAAGCTTGCAGTAGCTTCTAGATGACGACTCGCTGCAGGGCGCCACCCAAATCGTTCCGTCTTCGCCTGTCTCTTTATCTTTTTCGATTGCGACAAGCGTATATTCACTCTCAGCTTGTTCTTTTGATAGTTCAGTTTCGTAACCGTCAGATGCAACGGCTTTCACTGAGCTGTAATCATCAATGCCGCAAGCGGCCAGCACGTCAGAAAGGACGTAACCTGTATAGGTCGATTCAGATAGCTCGCCGTTTTTGTTCTCTGTAACTACGGTAATCTTGTAGATTCTTAGGCCTTCCAATGTCTCATTCGTCACTTCATTGCCGTTGATCTCAAAGCTGAAATCGGTGAACGTCACCTTTTCCGTGCGATCGAGCTTTTCAGGTGTTTCGCCGGTGAGTTCGAGTCCTTCCGACTCCTTAGGCTGCTCAGGATCTTCGACAACAGGTTTTTCATCGACTGTGTTGATGAGAATGGCTACACAGCCCTTCAGATAATCGCCGGTGGTGCCGGATGTACAGGGTGCAAACCACGGCGCATTCTTAAATTGGCTTCCATCTTTGGTTATCGCCAGCAGAGTGGTGTTCGCCATGATGTCTTTTCCTTTAAAGCTTACAACGTAGCCGTCATCTGCCTCCGCCTCCAACCAGATGTAACTTTCTGTCAGTCCGGCAGCTTGGAACACATCAGAGAGGGCAAAGCCTATATACGTTGTTGTCGATTCCGTGCCGGCACTGTTCACGCTTGTTGCTTGAACCGAATAGGTCGGATAAGCGGCCATGGCTACATGGTCTACAGCGACGCCGTTTACCGTAACGGAAAACTCCGGTATCGTAATCCCTTTCACCTCTTCTGCCACCGGTTCGGCAGGCGGAATGGCTTCAGTTTTCTCAGCGGGAGTTTCGATCGGCTCAGTGACCTGTTCACTCGTATCGACCGGCTCCGGTGTGGTCTTTCCATTGCAGGCAGCAAGTGTTAACGCTAAACACAGTGCCAAAAACAATGAAAGCAGCTTTCTGTTTTTCATGTTCTTCCTCCTTTTAGTTAACTTTCGTTATCTATATGATGGTTGC
The DNA here is from genome assembly GCA_012800435.1 of Clostridiaceae bacterium. GTDB lineage: Bacteria > Bacillota > Clostridia > Saccharofermentanales > DTU023 > UBA4923. The sequence goes on from JAAZJH010000072.1 coordinate 13,743, forward strand.
GGATGATTAATCCGGCAACCTCATCGTTTTTATTGTTTTCAAATTAGGACTGATACAAACACTCCGCCCCAGCTCCTCAAGGTATCGTAACACAAGCTTTTCTCCGTAGAGCGCGCGCAATTTTTCCTCTGTTACCATCTCCTCTACACTTCCGGAGACAACGCTGCCTTCTCGGTCGAAAATAGCCGCTTTACCTCCTAAAAGCAGCGCGTGGTTAGGGTCGTGTGCCGTAATCGCTACAGCAAATCCGTTTTCAGATAGTGATTTTATGATCCGTAACACTCGTACCTGATTGCCTACATCCAAGTGTGCCGTTGGTTCGTCAAAAAGTACGGCTTTCGGTTTACCGACGATAGCTCTTGCAATCGCAGCCTGTTGTCGTTCACCACCGGATAGCTCACTATATTTTCGTGTCGTCAAATGGGAGATTCTGAGCATCTCTAATGCTTTATTTGTATCTTCCTTTTCTTTCCGACCGGGATGAGACATCAAGCCGACTTTTGATGCACAGCCCATAAGTACGTAGTCAAACACTGTGTATCCGAACGCGGGAACATGATTCTGCGGAACATATCCTACTTTCGATGCGATGAGACGAGGTTTCAATATGGATACCTTCTCCCCGCATAACTGCACTTCTCCCTGCTGCGGTCGAAGGAGCCCCAGCATGCAGCCGAGCAGAGTGCTTTTTCCAGCACCGTTCCGACCCATTATGGTCAGAACGTCGCCTTCTTCCAAAGTTAAACTGATGCCGTTCAGTACGACCGGCAATGACGGACGATAAGAAAACCGAATGTTCTTAACTGAATAGATCATCGTATACGATCCCTCTGTCGCCAAATCAGCCAGTAGAAGAAGAACGAGCCCAATACACCTGTCATAATGCTCACAGGCATTTCTGAGACTCCGATAATTCTCGTCAGTGTATCAACTAATAACATGAAAAATCCGCCAAGCAGAGCGGAAAAAGGGATTAATCTGCGATTCCCGCTTCCTACAACCATCCGTGCGAAGTGCGGAACAATCAAACCGACCCAGCTAATTGTTCCGGCGATACAGACGGACCCTGCAGTGAGCAATGTAGAACAAAGAATTACGATCCCCCTCATTTTTGTTACATCCGCTCCTAGCGTACGAGCCTCTTCCTCTCCCATGGACAGGACATCAATCCACCACGCCATTAGTATTAATATCGTCATCGGTACGATTAAAAGCGGAATCAGAAACGCTAAATCCCGTAACGATACATAAGCAAAGCTTCCCATAGTCCAATAAGTGATGGAGGCAAGTTGAGTGTCGGGATCGGCCGTGTACTTAATAAATCCCAACAATGAGGATAGAGCCGAACCGACAATAATCCCTGCCAACACCAACACCGTATTGGACCGGTTGCGAAGAAGAGCAGGTAAGCTAATCGTGAGCATAAAGGCTAAAATACCTCCTATAAAGGCAAAAAGGGAGATGAACACCGTCGTCAGCGACATCAATATCGCAAAAGCAGCCCCCACACAGGCACCGCTTGAGACACCAAGAAAATCAGGAGAGACTAAGGGATTCTGGAAGATTCCCTGATAAGCTGCACCGGCTACCGAAAGAGCTCCGCCAACGAAAACACTCGCTAAAATTCGTGGAATCCTAAGGCCTAAGACAACGTTCACCGTCATACCCGAAGCAGTTACGGGCTGTCGGAAAACTACGCTAAACAAAATGCGAAGACTCTCTTTAGGAGTAACCGGATATTTTCCAACGCAAACAGCCAGTACGACGCCGCAAAGCAGTCCCACTGACAAAAGACCCATTAAAACGGCAGTCTTCCCTCCGCCGCTTGCGATCTTTCCTAAGCGCAAATCATCCCTCCAATGAATAGCCTAGATACTCGCTGTCGAACGTTTTTCCAAACATAAACATATAGTATTCGTCGATCTCCGAGTTCAACTCTTCGATGGAATAATAATCGGGGTACATCGTATGGAGCATGAACAATGCGCCAAGGACACAGCTTATACCGGGCATATCCCAAGAATCGATACGGGCCGGCATCACAAAGACATTTTCGTCTATGATAGCCTGAACGGCGCTCCAAGTAGGATCATTTAAGAGTTCCTCGGGTGTGTAATCGAGTGCTGTAGAGCTCGTACAGAAAATGTATTCTGGATTCCAGTTAAACACCTTTTCTACGCCCACGTTGATCCAGCGATGATCTTCGCCTTCGTCCACGACACATAGTCCACCTGCCTGTTCGATCATCCAAGACTGGAGCATATCGTCTCCGGCAACGCGTCCCGTTTGTCCACCCATTAACATCGCGGTAACACGCTCGTCTTCAGGGATCTTTTTCACGATATCTCTAATCTTGGAAAACTTCCCGTCAATCCATTCTATCACCGCTTCGGCGCGATCCTCAGCGCCGAAGTAGGCTCCAAGCATGGTGAGCATGGCACGTATGTCGTCAATATTTTCCACTGTGATACATAGGACATCAATCCCCAATTTTTCTACAGCTTCGACCGTTTCAGGATCGTTTGATCGATGAATGAAGGTGGTCGGAGCATAAGTCGCTAATGCTTCAAGGTCAACAATTCCCCTACCGACCGTTCCTGCACGTGCCAAATCTTCATCGGCATCGGTCCAGAACTTGCTCTTGACATTGACGGCCAAGACACGATCTGACAGGTCCAGCGCCACAATCAAAGGAACCGACACGGCATACACGGAAGCGATCGTCGCAGAGGCAGGATCATCCGGTATATTTTTGATCACGCCGGCGCCGTCAATCACCTGACCAGGACCCGGCTTTGCGACAGTGTTGTCCTTTCCGACACAGCCGGAAAGGAGTAATACCGCCACAAGGAGAAGAGCGATACTTCGGTGCCTTCTCAACGATTTATTCATTATTTATCCCCCTCATTTTGATCGACGGAATTAAAATTCTCCGAACCTTTAATGGTGACTACAATTTTCATACAATGCTTCACAGAAGCACCTTGGTTTGTCTCAGCAACGATGCGTAACGGCCCCCCGGCGTTGCCAGCAAGACCCGTGTATCCCTCATGGTTCTCATTATCAACAAGCGGATAGCCGTTGATGGCATAACAAAGGATCAGCGGTTTATTATCACCGTACTCATTGGGAACGCCCAAACGGAATCCGTCCATAGAGAATACGCTGAGAAGATCATTCTTATATCCATCAGAGGCGTATGCAGTGATGGAGATAGGATCATCAATACCTGGCATCCATCCAACTTCTTGGAGTATTAATTTCCAGATATCGACACCCTCGCACTCACCAAGATCAAGTACCGTGTAGTCATCACGAACGATGAGATTCTTCATATTCTCAAGAGCGTCTAACGTGTAATCGCCGTGCCATTCGCTCGCATCATTTCTTACGGTTAATGTAAAGGGCGCTTCGAGGAATTCTTCGAAGACATCACTCATCCGATGGCTCCACGTGTCAATCTCACGTGCTGAAACTTCCAATGACACGACATGTTCAATGCGTTTTGCCGTACCGTCCTCATTCGGAATCAATAGCGCCAGCGGACCTCCGTCATTTTTTGCGGAGGCCACATAACCGGGGTCGTCGGACGATGCCGTGAGCGGAAGTCCGGCTAGCCTGTCATGTTCGTCCGTACCGATGCCATAAGCTAAAATGGCACAAAGATCGTTACCACCCTCGTCCTTAATATTGCGTTTAAGTGAAGATAGTGAAACCGTTACACTCTCCCCTCCTGCGGTACGGATCGCCACGTCTCCGGCATTGTTCTTTATTCCGGACTGAATAAAGAGAGGGTAAACGGGAATGCCCCGATAACGAGCGGTCTTTAAGCTTCCATCCTCCATTAATAAAGTGAAATCAAAGGTTCGAGCTAGTCGTTGACGGCCTTCCAGCGCTTCAAGAGTTAACGATCGTTCTTCTTCAAGCCCGGGACCTTCGAGGATGATTTTTTCATTACGACTTAAACTATAGACGCCGTCCAGATGAGCGTAAGCGTCAGGAATTAAGGTGATTTCTATCTCTTTTACGGAAGACAGAATCTTACCGGAACTTTCTACCGGCGACGAACTGGGGAGAATCAGTGCAACCGGTCCGCCACAATTATTGACCGGATAGACTTCGGGGTCGGAGTCTAAGAATGGATAAAGTTTTCGCTCTTGTATATATCCCGCATCCCCTGCCTTAACGGTAAGAGGCGTTCCGTTCTTAGCAAAAGCTAATATAGCCGACATGTTCCCACGTTCCAAATCGGCGTTGTAACCTAAACGGAAGAGATCGTCCAACGGTAAGGTGAGTTGATCTTCACCGTTGGAGAACGTCGCTACTCCGTTCATTCCCGGAAGCCGCATCGTCTCCATGAGCAGGTATTCCAGAGAAACACCCTCGAAAATATGTGTTTCATATACGTTATTTACAGGGATTTCATAGGAATCTTTTCTGCGCGCCGCTTTCTTGTTTTCACGTGAAATCATTGCCCCGTAAACAAGATCCTCCAGTTCCCCTACCGTTATATTTTGATTAATCAGTACCCTGCCGTCCTCGCCCTGCACTCGAACGGCAATAGTCTCATCAGCCAGCGCGTGCAGAGCCTGATCCGGCGTATACTGATGCGTATTGTAAAGGATATCTTCTCCTACGAGCAGCTCGCTCAAATATTGCACCTGATTAGAGCCGTTCGCATGGTTATACTGTGTCTTACCGAACACAACACGTAACGGGCCTCCACTATTTGAAAGCCCGGAGACATAGGCGGGATCCGTCTTCTGAATGGTGTAGGGATAACGATTCACTCCGTAGGCCAATAGTACCGGATAACCGGTGTCTTCCAGATCGGCGTTCGTGGGTATATAACTGCCGTCTCCATGATCCGCCGCGTTTCTGTTATAAAATCCAAAGACATCAGGAGAAGACAGTGTGTCCACCGAGAACGTCTCGCTTGAGGGCACGCCGTCGGCAGCAATAAAATGGACGAGGGTTGTACGGGCTTTCTGTAATCCCATGTCCTCTGCACTTTCCATGCCTAAGTACATCAACAGTTTATAGAGGTCCAATCCCTCAAAAGAATTCACGTACCAATAGGCATTATTTGCTAAGCTGTAGTCGTCAGCGTAGCCCATACCTCCCGGAATGATGCCGTCAGGTCCATGCACCACCAGATCTTCAAGTTGTCTTACCGTCAGATCAATCTCATAACCCAATCCTGCGCCTCGGAATGTAATGATGTAATCTGTGTATCGCGAGACATCAAATTCTTCCGCCTCCGTATGTTTGAATCCCGGCTCCTCTTCTTCGCGAACGTAGATATACGCTACGTTCGTGAACGTAGCGCCACTTGCGCTTATGCCATATTTCTCCATGTCATAGACAAGCCTTATACAGCCGTCCTCATTATCAAGCTCCGGCACATAACCTAAGGAATGTTCACCCTCCGCGAGCGCATCAAACACGAAAGGAGCAGAAAATGTACCGTCCAAAGTTCCTACACCATAGGCAAGCAATATCGGCCGACCATCGGTGCTGGCCTTAAGGATCTCATCCAAAGTAAACGAAGCGACAGGAGCACGGTTATGATTTTTCAGTTCCACTCGATATGCCGTATCGGTTAAGAAAATGCCGTTATCGCCGTCTGTCATCTCATAAAGGAGATAGGCTAGGTTCATTCCTTCGTATACGCGCGTACCAGCAGTGTCTGTATATACACCGCGAACAAGTCCTGCATTGCGGTTTTCTAGTTCGCGCACAGAGAGAGGAATACTGGTTACAACAGCCGGACCTTCAACCGTCATAGTCGCGCCGGTAATGACATCTACGTTATAGGGCAGAATATCGTTATCCGTAACACCGCCATTGTTTACATGTTTAAAGACACTCGTTGAAAAGTCTACATTAGAAAAATCAGTATCGGATAGATCCGTCAACGTAGGATTTGACTCCTTCGTATCAGATCCGACGCATCCTGCCAAAAGAGCCAAAATCAGCAACAAGGTCATAACAATCATAAGCTGTCTTTTTCTCATGGTCGTCTAATCTCCTATCGTCTCAGAACGTCTCAAGTTTTCACCCTGTCCTCATATCCATAGAGTCACTCTGTCGTTCGGAATGCCATTCGTAAAATCACTATAATTGTGATCGACAATTAGGATTTTCCATACGAACAAAAGTCGCTTTCCCTTTATATGTATGTTAAGTATACATAACAAATCTCTCCAGCGCGTCGTTTTTATCGTGCAATTTCTCTTTCTTCTGTAATTATAGGGCTCATTCCTTACTCGATGTAGATGAATATTAATTATATTACCTTCTTCATCAAACCTGAATAAACCTTAAATAAATTTCTGATTAATCTTAATTATCTGGATGAATACGAGCAAAAAGTATAAAATGTGATGAGTTGTTTCAATGACAAAAAAGAAGTCAGAAGAGCAGCTGAACATTATGGCAAGAAAATAAGCATATGCTCAAACTTAAAAACATATCAAAACATTACATAACCCAACATTTTTCTCAGACGGCACTTGATAATGTCACAGTCGAATTTCGAGAAAATGAGTTTGTCGCCATTTTAGGACCTAGTGGCTCCGGCAAGACGACAATGCTCAATATCGTTGGAGGTCTAGATCGTTATGACGAAGGTGATTTGATTATCAATCACATATCGACCAAAAAATATAACGACCGCGACTGGGATACATACCGAAACCACCGTATTGGGTTTGTTTTTCAAAGTTACAATCTGATTCCTCATCAATCGGTGCTCGCCAACGTTGAGCTTGCATTGACGATTGGCGGAATTTCGCATCAGGAACGTATTTCAAGAGCAAGACAGGCATTGGAAGAGGTCGGACTTTCAGATCATATGCATAAACGGCCAAATCAATTGTCGGGTGGACAGATGCAGCGCGTAGCGATTGCACGTGCGCTTGTCAATGACCCGGATGTCCTTCTAGCTGATGAGCCGACAGGTGCTCTTGATACTGAAACGAGTATACAGATCATGGAACTTCTCCGCATTGTCGCCGATGACAGACTCGTAATCATGGTCACTCATAACACCGAGCTGGCAACGCGATACGCAACTCGAATGATCCGATTGCGTGATGGAAAAATCATAGCGGATTCAGATCCTTTTACGAGAGATACACCCCATCAGGCGAAAGAGAAACCGAAGCGTAAACCATATGTCGGAATGTCCTTTGCCACTTCCCTCTCTCTTAGTCTGACCAATTTACGTTCTAAAATAGGACGGACGCTGATGACAGCGCTTGCCTGTTCTATTGGTATTATCGGCATTGCTCTAATCTTATCGCTCTCTTCAGGAATGCAGGCCTATATTGATTATGTTCAGCGCGATACGCTTTCTGCGTATCCAGTTCAAATTGAACGTGAAACCATCAATTTGGAAGGACTGACGGAGTTAAGCATGTCTCATATGGACTCCCTCCAAGAAGATCTTATCCCGGGTGTCTACATAAACACCTCTCTTGAAGATGCAGATCGCCTTGGCATACTCACGAACAAACTTGCGCGCTTTAAGAAATATCTTGATGATCCTGATAGTGAAATTCATCAATATATTTCTGAACAAGGTATCCGTTACACGTACGATGTTCCCTTCCAAGCGTACAGCTATAACGATGATCAGGTCATCGTCAACACTGCCGACGATCCTTCAGAGCGTAAAAAAACCGGTTTTTTTAGTGAGCGAATGGCTATGTTCTCGGCATTCAGGCAAGATTCTTCCGGCTCGGCGCAGCATTTTTCTGAGATAAATTGCGACATCGATGGGGTGCAAGTCAGAGAACACATCAAAGAAAACTATCAATTACTCGCCGGCAATTGGCCGGATCAATATGACGACGTTATGTTGATTCTCGGTAAAGATCAATCTTTGCCTACGGTCGTGCTTTTTCAACTTGGATTTGTTACCGAATCTGCTTACATGGATCTTGCAGAAGCGGCAACCGAGGGACAGCCCTTTCCGGATCCCGTATTATCTTACGATGACATTCTGGACCACACATTTTCTATTGTTCCGGCAAGTGATTACTACCTTAAAAAAGGTGATCTTTATAAACCCGTTGAGTTATCAAAGGGCACGATCGAAGAGCTCTTTGAGCATGGCACTAAAATCAAAATTTGCGGCATTGCATCCCTTCATAAAGATGCCAAGTATTTTCCCATTATGACCCCCATTGCGTACACTGAAGCATTGACTCAACACATAATCAACTACAATAACTACAGCGATCTTGTTCAAGATCAACTTTCAGATCCAGATACGAATGTGTTAACGGGGTTGCCTTTTGTAGCTCTATCGGACGAGGACAAAATTAAGGACGCTAAAAACTATATTGCTGAAGCAGATGATGAGATGAAGGCTCAACTGTTCACAGTGATTCAACTCGGCGCCGATTCAAACGAGCCTGATTCTGAAACAACAATGCCGGATTACCCTTTTGAGCCGACAAGTCCGGGTCAAAATTTGGACAGGATTTCGTGGATGAGCATGGCGATGGATACTTGGCTCGCAGATGATCCGGATGAGGGCTTTTTGCTTCGGTTCTATGAAGATGTTATCGGAGGCGATACGTACCTTAATAATCTTGACGACTTCGGTTACGTGAATAAAGAAGAGCCGAGCGAGATCAGCCTCTATGCTGATCATTTCGAGAACAAAGAAAAAATAGCTGAAGCTATCACGAACTTTAATGTGACCGTTTCTGAGGCTGATCAAGTCCGATACACCGATTTTGTCTCCATGATGACGCGATCGGTAACATCGATCATTCGTGTCATCACATATGTTTTAATCGCTTTTGTTGCTATTTCTCTTGTCGTTTCTAGTTTAATGATCGGCATCGTGACCAATATTTCGGTACTTGAACGAACGAAAGAAATCGGCATACTGCGTTCACTTGGCGCGTCCAAACGCAACGTTTCTCAAATCTTTAACGCTGAAAACTTAATCATCGGCTTTTGTTCAGGAGCACTGGGTATATTCATAACAGCCTTATTGAATTTACCGATCACCCGTATTGTGCGAAACCTAGTTCAGAACGACGCGATCAATATTGCATTGCCGTATAAAGGTGCCGTCATCCTCATTCTTGTGAGCATCATGATCACTTTGTTAGGCGGTTTTCTTCCCGCCCGAAAAGCAGCGAAACTCGATCCGGTTGACGCGCTACGTACAGAATAATACGTAGTATAAATGTTCAGAGCACATTAAGCCTTGAACATCACGACTGATCGCCATTGCATCGTGCATCTTCGACATGATCGACAAGTAAATGATCGACAAGTAATTTATCTAGGTGATCTATTTCCTTGTTCCAGTGAAATACAAGTACCTAATCTGGATCGGTCTCTCTCTTATAACGTGGCAAGTTTTTAAGAAAACGACGCACAGCCCCTTTTCCCTGGTTCATTAATCTAAAATAACGAATGATCTTTGGTGCAAGCGATGTTTTCGTTAGATCCTGTCCGAACAGACGTTGATTTGACAATATCGGCATAAGCGCTTCTTGAATGGTTGTTTCATCATCTGCACCAAATTCAATCGCTTTTATCTTGTCTTTCAAGCGATTTATCATGGGATCAGGTGAAAGCGTCATAGCTTCGCCTTGGTCGTTCAAGCCCATTAGGTAGCGTAGCCAGCCGGCTATGACAGCGGGAATATACACCAGATTATCGAGTGATGCTTCATCTTTTTCACGATAACGACGAATATTATTTCCAAATCGCACTGACATTTTCTGGGACGTATCCGTTGCGATCCGCTGTGGCGTATCCGGTACAAAAGGATTAGAAAAACGTTGACGAATCACCGTGTCTAAAAATATTTTCGGATCGATTATCTCAGGGTCAACGACAACCGGCAGTCCCTCTTTGTAGCCTAGTCCGGAAATAAGATTAATAAGATCCGGATCCGTCATTTCATCATTGATTTTCTCAAAAGATAAAAGGCAGCCGTAGATCGCAAGAGCCGTATGCAGTGGGTTCAGACAGGTGGACACCTTCATCGCTTCAACCTTATCAACGACGTCTCTACTCGTGAATATCACACAGCGCGCATCCCATTTCGGACGACCGTTCGTAAAGCTGTCTTCAATGACGAGGTATTCTGCTTCCTCCGCGTTGGCAAATGTGAAAGAGCTGACGCCATGCTCCGGCGTTCCAAAAAATCCCTTCGATTCAAGTATCTTAGCGATGTCAGGATCAGATGCAGGTGTAATTTTATCTATCATCGACCAAGGAAAACTGATTCGTGTCTCGTCATCTAAATACTTCAAGAATGAGGGCGCCATAAAACCGTTATTTACCCACGACGTTGCATATGCCTTAACAGCTGAGCTGAGTACGGAGCCATTTTGCGACAAATTATCCATACTCAAAAGTGTCAGAGGCCATCGGCCGGCAAGATAACGTTCATAAAGCAGCAAGCATGTAATGCCCATCAGATGCTTACAATCATGAGGATCACGACTCATCTCCTCTTGAACTTCTTTAGTGAAGGCGCCACTTGAATCAAATAGCGCATAGCCCTTTTCAGTAATCGTATAAGAAACGACTTGAAAATTTGGGTCTCTGAAAACTTGTGATATTCGTTCCCAGTCTGAAGTAGACGGAATGGCAGCAAGGACATCACTAATACAGCCAACGACACGAAGATCGAGTTGAGCATCTGATCGAAGCCCAACCACGAGAATCAGATTATCTACGGCAGATAAACGGGCTTTGAATACTTCGACATTTCTATTTGCAGCGACAATAACGCCGCTGTCAGTGAATCCCCTTTCCAGAAGTTCATCATGAATACGAGCAAGGTATACTTTAAAAAGATTTCCTGCGCCAAAGTGAAGCCATCGCGGTGATTTAATTGTCCTCTCTCGTACTTCACTGATCGAATATGAAGGAAGCTTAATGCCTTGTGATTCCCATGATTCACGATCATCCAGTGCCTTAAGGTTAAGATATAGTTTCTTCATATCGTTATAATGCCAACTCCGTCATAATCTACATCCGTATAAAGCAGAATCAATAGGCTTCTAACCGTAGAATACTACTTATACTATGAATAGATGATATTAATGAGTGTGTGTTACATATCGCCTAAATATGCAGCACCGATCGTGCCGGCATCATTGCCCAAAGCAGCTCTTTCTATTAGTGGAACACCAATAATGTCGCCAGCGAAAACATATTTTTCAATTTTCCTACGTACCGGCTCCAAAAGCGTGTCACCTGCATCCGACAAGCCACCGCCTAAAAGAACAAGTTCCGGACGAAATATAGTGATAAATCCGCCGATTCCATTTGCTAAATAGGTGCAATATTGGTCGACTACTCGCATAGCAACAGCATCTCCTTCACGCGCACAGTCAAATGCAGTTCGGCCTGACACGTCACCATATTTTTCAACATGTGAATGCATTAGCGTTTCAGGACTTTCCTTCATAGCCTCTTTTGTCTGACGGATCAGCGCTGTAACGGACGCATAGGCTTCAAGACAGCCTTTTTGTCCACATGTACACTGTTCGCCTCCTGCAATAAGCGGTGTATGGCTGAGCTCTGTGCCCATACTATCTCCTCCGCTAAAAAGATGACCGTCAATGATTAATCCACCGCCCACACCTGTACCCAGTGTCAACATAAGGACGTGACGATAGCCTTTCGCTGCTCCGGCTATCATCTCGCCGATAACAGCACAGTTAGCATCATTTTCGATGAAAATCGGTAATGGTATATGTTTTTGAAGCTCTTGTTTTAGAGGCATATTCCTCCAGTTGGTATTACTCGAGAGAACAAGAAGTCCGGTATGAGGATTGACGAACCCCGGCGAACCGACGCCAACCGAAGAGAAATCGTCCCATTCGAGTCCCACTTTTTCCGCCGCAAATCGAGCCGTTTCCGCCATATCAGCAACAACAATCTCAAATCCTTCAACGGTTGGCTGTTGATGACTACAAATTATCCGGTGCGTTTCATCGACAACGCCGGCCTTAATAGTCGTGCCTCCTAAGTCAATTCCAATTCGATATTGCATAAGTCTACCTACGTAATATTTGAGTGCCTCATTTTATCACGAGTTACAAGAGCGCTCAAATCATTTCAATTCATATAATGCTATGTGAATCCTCAGAACCGACTCGAAATAAACTGTTAAAATAATCAAAAGTCTATTATTAAAAATGTTTTCAACATTCATGCGTTTCAACGAAATGCCGGTCGAACAGAAAGTGTTGCTCTATGACAGTCTTATCTAATATTAAGCTCTTTGACGGTATATGTTTTCGTGATGAGACAGCGATCGCTTTCGATAATGGAGTCATTACGGAGCTGGGAAACATGACAACAGGTATCGATATGGGGGGACGCATGATGACTCCTGGATTGATCGATCTCCATATACACGGCCAGATGGGCGAAGACAGTATGCGTCCCGGGGGCGTATCACATATATCTGCTACACAAGTTCAATTTGGAGTCACATCCTTCTGCCCCACATCTGTCACCAATTCTAACCATGCTATACGTGCTTTTCTAGAAAACGTACGACAAGCAATGACTACATCGCAAGGCGCTCGTGTTTTAGGTGCTTATCTGGAAGGACCTTATCTTGACCAATCACTCCGAGGTGTACACGACTCTCGCTTCTTGAAAGACCCGTTAATTTCACATTATCGTGTGCTTGTTGAAGGCTATGAAGATCTTATTATCCGAATCACGCTCGCACCTGAAAAAACAGGAGGCATGTCACTTGTACAGTATCTTGTCAATCAAGGTATTACCGTATCGATTGGACATTCATCGGCCACTGCCGATGAAACAGAGAATGCCATTCACCTTGGAGTGAGCACTACGACACATACGTTTAACGCCATGCATCCGCTTCATCACCGACAGCCGGGTGTACTCGGCGTCGCGCTCACTCATCCTGACATTAAACTAGAATTCATCGCGGACATGGTTCACATAGATCCTCTGATTGTTGAACTAATTTACAAGGTGAAGGGTGTAGAGGGTTGCTTCTATTGCACAGATTCGATGGAGGCGGCAGGTATGCCGGACGGCCATTACCGTCTCGGCCCAAGCAACGTCACTGTAGAAAATGGCATTGCGCGAAAAGGCGATCGTTTGGCCGGCAGTACACTTACGATGGATCGCGGTCTTCGTCTACTGGTCGAAGAAACGAACATTCCGCTTCATGACGCGCTACGCATGGGAACGTCTAACCCTGCCGACGTCATTGGCCGCTCTGATCTGGGACGTCTTCTTCCGGGTGCTAAAGCCGACTTCGTACTCTGGGATGAATCGCTCAATGTCAAGGCCACCTACGTTGATGGTCAATGCCTCTATCGCGCCGACTAACTATTAAAGTATCAAATAAACCATGTTACCATTATTCAAGGTTTCAATAACGGTTAGTAGATAATAATATGTTATACCTAAAGGCACAGCATAGTCGTTTTTTCTCTTAAGATATGTAGCAGAGATTTAATGCCTGAAAGAGGAATCACAATGAAAGACCGACATGTTAGAAATCATCCCGCTATTTCTCTCGCTGATCAGGAAAGGCTAAAAGCTCTACGCGTCTGTGTTGTTGGTTGTGGAGGGCTTGGCGGTTATATCATTGAGTATTTCGCGCGACTAGGCATTGGCAGTCTTGTAGTCGTTGACGGCGACACTTTTCAACCCTCCAACCTAAATCGTCAACTCATCTGCACCACAGAAACGATCGGAAAATCTAAAGCCGACGTAGCAGCACAGAGAATCCGGATAATTGACTCTGATATAGAAGTGCTCGTTTACAATGAGTTTTTAACAGAGGATAACGGTATCAAAATATTAAAAGATTGCAATCTTGCGATGGATGCGTTGGACAGTATTCCTTCAAGGTTGCTCCTTGCCAGACTCTGTGATCATCTCGACATCCCCATGATACACGGAGCAATAAACGGCTGGAATATGCAAGCTACAGTCTGCATGCCTGGCAGTAAGCGCATCGAAAATATTTATCCGCATAGCGATGGTGATAGCATTAAAACCGATCAGTCAAATTTAGCATTTACTGCGTCTTTATGTGCTGCCATACAAACGGCAGAAGCAGTTAAAGTACTGCTCGGCAAAAAATCTTCTTTAGAAGATCGACTGCTAATCGGAGATCTCAAGGAAATGAAGTTTTTCAACATCGAGATGTAGTCATTCGTATGCGTGTGATAAACTAAATGGGCAGTAACGTATAGTAGCCGAATGTCGCATACAATGACGTCTGTTAAGAAATATTTTATTCGAGGAGTCTGCTATGGATGACAAATTCGAAACAAATAACAACGATTTAGACTCGATTGAACGTCTTCACGTTGATGTCGATTCAAACGGCATGCTTCAGAAAGCACATAAAAATAGATCAATTAGAGAGAACAATAAGTCCGAAAAAAGTAAGACCGGCCGTGATAATTCATCATCTCAGATGCGACACAGGGTAATTCAGGCAGCACTACTCGTTTTGGCTATCGTATTCCTTGTTGCTGGTCTTTACTTTTTTTTCAAACCGAGAATTGAGCATCGCAACCAGGAGAACGCTGAAGAGGCACTTCACAGTCAACTAAAGGCTCAATTTGATCTCCAAAGCGAGAATACACCTCAAGAAACATTGCAACTCAACGCCGTCATCACGGTACGAGCAGGGTCGGTTGAAGACGATAACAGCTTCGATCCTGGTGCTGACTATATCTTGCGACCGGGTGAGACGTTGGATCCGAATCTTCCGGCTCCGACGCAGGCACCGCTTGAAAAAGATAAAATTGTCGAAGTCAAAACGGATAGCATCATGCTCATCCCATACATTCATTTAGAAGTGCCCGTTGGCACCAACGTCAATCGTACGACACTCGCCATCGTACCGGGTCATATGCCAGGAACACCACATCCCGGAGAAACAGGAATTGCCGTTTATTTCGGTCATAATTGGATCTATAAGAAAGATCGTCATTTCAGCCGTCTACGTGAAGTCCCCGTCGGTGAGACTATCGAAATCAAACGTGCCGGCAAGAGTTTTACATATCGCATCGATTTCTCAGAGGACATCAAACCGGATAAGATTGGTCAGTATGTCTATAGGAAAACAGATCAGTCGCGAATTCTTTTGGTTACTTGTTATCGTCCTGACGGAAACCGTACCGGTTCAGCACCTTATCGGACGGTAGTCGGTGCCTATCTTGAATCTGTGAAACCGTTAAAATAAACAGATCTTTATATCTACTGATCCGCTGAGTAAATTTCTCTGATGAACAGAACGCCTTTTCAATTTACAGAAGAGGCGTTTTTTAGATATCAAAGATCTCTTATTCTATTATTTTAATCGCACGCAGCAAATAACCTATTGCAACGCTATGATGAGAAGGATCGTGTTTTATTCCTCGAACAAATCATCGAGAGATAAATCTTCAAGAATAGTTCCCAAAATAGCAGCTTCTTCTCTTGAAAGTGTAATTCCCTTCCCCATTTTAGTATGATCGGGCGACCAATCACGGATATCCAGTTTCGGATTAGCTCCATTCCAGCTCACAAAGTTGAGCTCACGATTCCAACCCGATTTCGGACTGCTGGATAGAACCGCTATTTCTTTCTTGATCTCAAAAGTAAATTTGTTAGACAAGCGTGGACTCCTTTCTCTAATCAACAAGTTTGTGGGGTGTGATACGCCAAATATCGGACGCATAATCGCTTACCGTACGATCGGAACTGAAATATCCGCTCTTGCAGATGTTGACCCAACACTTCTTAGCCCATCCTATCGAATCACGGTAGGATTTGTAAGCGTAGTTGCGTGTATTCCGATAGGCGTCAAAGTCGCCTAATACGTAAAACGGATCGGCCTTTTCATAGCTTGAACCCTTCAACAGTTTCGTATGCAAGGCTTTGAACATCCCGGTATTTCCGTCGGACAGCGTTCCGTCTACAAGCAGATCGACAGCGCGTTTTAGACCCTCGATATTTTCATATTGCCAGTATGATGTGTAGAATTTTTTCGTCTCAGGAAAATCTTCAAGTTTAGGACCGAACATGAAAGCATTCTCTTCGCCGACTCGTTCAACAATTTCAAGATTCGCGCCGTCATAAGTGCCAATCGTCAGCGCACCGTTCATCATGAATTTCATATTGCCGGTGCCGGAAGCTTCCATTCCGACTGTTGAAATTTGTTCTGAAAGATCTGCCGCAGGAAAGAGACTTTCCGCTAACGACACGTTGTAGTTATGCATGAAAACGACGCGAAGCTTCTCATTCACTTCGAGGTCATCGTTGACCATACGCGCCACCTCATTAATAAACTTGATGGTCGCCTTAGCTAGAAAATAGCCGGGAGCTGCCTTTGCGCCAAAAATATACGCGACAGGCTGTACATTTCGGTTTGGATTGTCTTTAAGCTTAAGATAGCGATCACAAATTTCAAGCGCATTCAGAAGTTGACGCTTATATTCATGAAGTCGCTTGATTTGTATATCGAAGAGAAAATTAGTATCCAGTTCAATGCCTTCACGTTCTTTGATCAGTTCAATGAGGTTCTCTTTGTTTTCCTTTTTAACCTCTAATAAATTGCGCATCTCGGTCGTATCTTCAGCAATAGGGAGAAGTTCCTCAAGGTCTTTCATGTTTGTAATCCACTCGTCAGAACCATAAAGTCGCGTTAACATCGCAGAAAGATTCGGTGAGCAAAGATTGAGCCAACGTCTTGGTGTCACACCGTTTGTTTTGTTGGAAAATTTATTCGGCCACCATGCGTTAAATTCTTTGAAAACACGGTTCTTTAAAATATTGCTGTGAATTTTCGCCACGCCGTTAACCGAATAACAGGTATACACCGCAAGCAGCGCCATGTGTATTTTTCCATCATGAATGGGCGAAAGGTGCTGTATCTCATCTGAGTTATATCCCTTAAAACGAGCTTCATTCTCAAACTGCTTGCTGATTCTCTCAATGATTTCGAGGATGCGTGGAAAAAGGAACCTGAAAATCTCAATATCCCATTTTTCGAGTGCCTCTTGAAGAATCGTATGATTAGTGAACGCGAATGTCTTAGTCACAATGGACCACGCTTCCTCCCAGCTCTGCTGATTTTCATCAATCAGCAGTCGCATGAGTTCCGGGATAGCTAACACCGGGTGCGTGTCATTAAGATGAATCATATTTTTCTCAGAAAACTTTGAGAAATCATAACCGTGCTGATCTCGATACTGACGTACGATCGTCTGGAGTGCAGCAGATACAAAGAAATATTGCTGGCGAACGCGCAATACTTTTCCATCATATGAAGTGTCGTTTGGATAAAGTACGCGGCAAATATCCTGAACACGGTTTCGCATGATCACAGCATCGTCAAAACGCTGTGAATTAAACAGATTGAAGTCAAATTCTTCCGCCTCTTCCACTTTCCAGAGGCGAAGAGTATTGACGTTGCGTGTATGATATCCCGTTATAGGCAGATCCATCGGTACAGCGTAGACGTCCATATCGTTAAAATGTACGCGCACTTGATCCTCACGACGAGCTACCATGAACGGATAAGGCATCTCCATCCAAGCATCCGGGTACTCTTTCTGATTGCCATGATCTATTTCCTGACGAAAAAGACCAAAACGGTACAAAAGACCCTGACCCATCACAGGCAGGTTCATCGTAGCCGCTGAATCAAGAAAACACGCTGCCAAACGACCAAGTCCGCCGTTGCCCAACGCCGGATCCGTCTCCTCATTCAGAACCGAATCAAAATCAAAACCGTCCTCTTCGACGACTTGTCGTACGCTGTCCAGAAGATCACGATTGATTAAGTTGTTGAGCAGACTGCGACCAACAAGAAATTCCGCTGAGAAGTAGTAAGTCATCCTTTGAGTCGCGTAGTGTTCACGAGTCGCTTCCCAATCAGGACCGATATTTCCCATTATCACTCGTGATAGCGCTGTCCAATATTCATGCTCACTGGCGTTTTGAACGCTTTTACCAAACTCTGCAAAAAGCAGCGTCTGTATTCCTTTTTTAATTTCTTTAATTTTCATATGAGTGTATTTTGGGCAACGTTTTGCCCACCCCTCCCTATTTATGCCTTTACTGATGCCGTCGCCTATTATAGCAGAAGACGACATTTTCTCGAATGTTATCTTTCATTAAATCCTCTAAGATGAAAAACGCATTTATCGTACGCTTTTACAGATCAAAAATCTTGTAGACACTGAAACTCCTTAATTTTCGGTTATCCCATTTAGATTCAAGATACGAAATTACTTTTGTGCTTTATTACAGACAAATTCGTCTCTTAATCGTGCTCCTCTCTCGCACATTTTGACTGATAAAGAGGGTTAATAAGGGTTTACATATATATTCTTTGGTCAGTGAATTCAAGATAATGATGATATGCAATCACAGATGTTGACTCTAACGTATGTTCTTCGGAGAACCACAGAAATGGGTATGTTCTTATTTGCTCTTGTTCTGTCATGGCAGGATATCCGATCACGTCAAGTGACGGGGAAAGCGCTTTTTACATTCACACTCTTCAGTCTGTTTAACGCTCTCCTGACGCCTGTAAAGTATTGGCTACAGTTTGCTGCTGGTGCCGCCGCAGCAGGTCTTTCTATGCTGGTTGCTGCACGCTTATCATTCTGCATGTCAGATCGTGAAATGATCGGGAATGGTGACGTATGGTTTGCATTTGCTACTGCTCTGACCTCGGGTGGTATATCGAACGCATTTGAGATGCTTGCATCAGCATTTCTTCTCGCTCTTCTGCCGGCCATTTTTGTAGTCATCCGTTTCATTTATCAAAGTTTTAATAAAAAGGATAAAATAGGAGAAAATCCAGACCCATGTCAAGAATCACTTCGCGACATTATAAGATATGAAATTCCCTTTATTCCTTTTCTCGCAATCTCATTGTTAATTATTCGTACGAAAACGGGACACTCATTTTAGGGAGACTTTTTAGGGAGACTTTGTATCATCCAAAAACAAATTTTAAGTTGAAAATAAGAATGCACCTGCGAACAAGGCCGTCACAAGAATCAGGGTTAGTATGATTGTCATAAAACGACGAGCGCCGCTGCGTTCAGAGGCAAGCACAGTACGTCCCCTGAGGGCTTCATGCTGTTTTAAACGGGCATCAAGTCCTTGGATAAAAGCAATCGGCGCAATGAGTAAAAGCGAAAGAAAAAGTAGACAGGTTATAAGGAAAACACGATATTGCGCGTCATCCATGGTAATACTCGAAAAGATCGTTGTTCCAACGATACCATACACCCGTCCGGACATGAGCAATGAAAAATTGTAGCCTGCGCTTGTTAACGAAGAGGCAACAAGCGAATCACAACTTAGTCTAACCCACGATGATATTAATGAGCCAAACGCAATTAAAACAAAACCTGATGTGTCAAATAGAGCTAACGGCAGCAAAATAGCGATTTGAAAAGATGACAGACGAGGACCCGCTCCCTCCAGAAGTCCGGGTTGGACTAATCCACGAAGAAAAAATTCCAGCGCTGTCGCCGGCACTAAAACTGTTGCTAAAAAAACCAGAAATGAAATAACGAATGAGCGGTCAAGCAACGTTTGTCCAATATAAAGATAGGATGGAATCGCTACATATTGAGCAGCTGTCGCCACCCATGACACCAGCAATTCACGTATGCACCATACCGCCATCGCTGATAAAATGCCTAATATCGGAGCGAACAGAAAAGACCAGCGGTTACGTGCACTTCCCAGGATCAACTGAGTCGGAGGCTTCACAACAAGAAGTATGACCGACGCCGTAACAAGCGGAATAAATCCCATGACAATCAAAGTGTTTACAATGCCGACAAAGGAGGTGCCAGCTACGCCTCCGGAAGAAATCAAGCCTTTCTTTTTTAAAATAAAAAATATGAATGAGAGAATACAAAAAACGCTTAATCCGATCAACGCAAACGGATAAAGTCGCCGCCGTTCATTTTGCAGACGAATATTTCGTCGCCGCTCGATATCTATCACACGTAAATTAGCTCGCGGTTTTTCAGACATTGGTTTCACAACACCACACTATGGCGCAGCGCTGTATTGCGCAACTTTGGCATCATGCTCAGCTGCCGTCTTCGAAAAGTCATTCGTACCGTCACCACGTGCACAGAAAAAGAAATACTGACCTGCACCTGACCAGGTGCGGTCGGTGGCTGGCCAGAGGACACCCTCAATGGCAACTAGGCCGGGTGAATTAATTGGGCCGGGCGGAAGACCTGCATGACTATACGTGTTATAAAGGCTGTCGCTGTAACGATCGATATCGTCGTGAAAAATCCACAACCGCGCACTTTTTCCTTCTTCTTTTCGAAGATAATTGATCGTCGCGCAGGATTGAAGCGGCATTCCTTGTTCAAGACGATTCATGAAGACGCGAGCTATCTTAGGCATCTCGACAATTGGGCCCTCTTGCTGTACGACGGACGCCAATGTCAAGACTTCATCTATTGTCATTCCGATCTTTGCCGCTCGATCCAGATAATCGCCCTGTCGGAGTCGATATTCGGTATTGCTAAGAAATGTACGAATGATCTGTTGTTCTGTCGCGTTGATATCAAACCGGTAAGTGTCCGGCCAAAGATACCCCTGAAGAAGCCACTCGCGACCGGGCTTTGCTTCAATCTGCCGGATAAACGAAAAATCCATGAAAAGACTTGGCTGATCCATCATCATGTCGAGTAATTCAGGATTAAAGCGCATACCGGCATCGAGTAATTTCATTTTAATATCGAGGTATGTCATACCCTCATAGATCGTAACTGTCACAGGTTCAGGTTGATTCGTAAGCAAAACCATAATTTCATCGTACGAAAGGCCGGGAACGAGGTAATGGGTGCCGTACTTGTATTCACCATCGAAACCGTTAAATTTTGAAATCAGCTTAAATGCCAAGAGATTGGATATCAGACCTTTGTCAATCAGAATCTCACCGATGATCTCTGAATCAGCCTGCTGAGGTATATAAACCTCAACTGCATTCGGCGTATCCTTCGTGATTGGAGAAAAGCCGTGCTCGTCAAATCGGCTTCGAAGATTCGCAAATCGTTCATCCTGTTTGCGGACATAGCGATACCCTGTGATAAAGCCAGCGACCACAAAACTTGAGATTAGCAGAATCACTATAAGAACAACGATCGATTTTGTGACGTTGCGAGTCATAATTTTAGAGCGTACCGTCCTTTCTTCCTGACGATACGATTATAGCATGAGGGGGTTAATATGGGGTCACTTTCGACGCCTTCTCATCGCGTGCAGCCTTCCCTTTAAACTGAATTCGAATAGGTGTACCGTCGAAATCGAACGCTTCGCGCAGGCTGTTCTCCAGATAACGTTCGTACGAAAAATGGACTAGTTTGCGGTCATTGACAAAAAAGACGAACGTAGGCGGACACGTTGAGACTTGCGTTGCGTAGTATATCTTGAGATGTCGCCCCTTCTTCTGAGGCGTCGGATGTTGAATGACCGCCTCGGCAACGACTTCATTGAGCAGCGACGTCATTATGCGACGACGAGCAGCCTCGTATGAGCTGAGTAACTGAGGCCAGATACGAGGCAGGTTAAGTCCTGTCTTCGCTGAAATAAAGAGAACAGGCGCATACAACATGAACGGAAATCGCGCTCGGAGTCTCTTCTCCATTTCAAACTGAGAGATCTCACTATGATTGACGGCATCCCATTTGTTAAAGAGAAAGATGACAGGAATGCCGTCATTGTGAGCGATGCCCGCAATTTTGGTGTCTTGCGCAGTCGGTCCGTCGATAGCATCCAATACAAGGAGACAAATATCAGCATTTTTAACAGAACGCGACGCCGTCAGCACGCTGACGAATTCAATTTTACCTGAAACCTTTGATTGGCGGCGAATACCGGCTGTATCATAAATATAGAAGCGACCGTATTCATTCTCAACTAATGTTCGAATGGCATCCCTCGTCGTTCCGGGAATATCCGAAACTATGCTCCGAGCCTCTCCGATCAAAGCGTTGCAAAGCGTCGATTTGCCAACGTTGGGACGTCCTGCTACGGCGATTGTAATGGGCTGATCTAATGAATCATCTTGGACGATCGTTTTCATCGGTTCTGTCACCGCATCGAGAAATTCTGGAAGTCCAAGCTTATGTGTCGACGAAATCGCAAATACAAGCTCAAAGCCGAGTTCGTAAAAAGAATAGAATGCATCGGGAGCATCACCTGGTTGATCAACCTTATTGACAGCGACAATGACCGGTTTCCCGCTTTTACGAAGTTTATCCGCGATCTTATATTCAAGATCGGAAAGACCTGCCTTTAAATCACAGACAAGACAAAGAACATCAGCAGCATCGATTGCCACCTCTGCCTGGTGCTGTACAAGACGTTGAATATCGTTATCAGCGAAATCGATGCCGCCTGTATCAATAACTTGAAAATCGAGACCGCCCCAGTCGGCTTCACCGATAATGCGATCTCGTGTAACACCGGGTTCCGGGCCGACAATCGCAGTTCGTCGACCGGTAAGAGCGTTAAAGAGAGTTGATTTTCCTGTATTAGGTCGGCCGACAAGGGCCAGCACAGGCATGTTCATATCGATCTCACTTTCTAAAACAAAAAGCAACGTGCCCTATGGCGCGCTGCCTCCTGTGCTTTCGAATCCTATCAACGTTTCCGTAATCTTAGAAGCGCCTACCGGCAAACTGTAAATTGTGCCGGCTGAGTCACCTCAAAATAAGCGTTAGTCTTCTTCCTTAACGACTACTTCGCGTCCGTCGTAGTAGCCGCAATCTTTACAAACTTGGTGCGGCACTCTAAGTGAATGACATTGAGGACAGCGCGCAAGATTTATCGGCTTGTGCCTGAGTGTAGCTCGATGCGTTCGTGATCTTCTTTTAGACCATTTTCTTTTTGGTACAGCCATGTTGTACACCCCCTTTCGGAGTTATGTTATCTATTGATTGGCGACATATCGACGCCATGATGTGTAAAAACACGCCTAGCTATTATCCTTAAAATAATGACAACTGTCAAATTTTATGGGTTCATCTGCGTTCGTCGATGTCAATATCCTTCGACATAATGTGAACCTGCACATTCGCGCTATATGTATGACGATCGTTCAAAGACAATACGTATCCAAGACTCAAATCACCGCCTGCTTCATTGAGCGAGCCATCAACTTCATGTGTAAAAATTGAGAACTTCATACGGCCGAACGGTGTTTCGCGTTGCTCGATCAATTGCTCCCCTTTGATGAAATCAAGCACTTGTTGAACCTGTCCTTCCCTGCTGACGCGTACACGTCCGTCAGGATAGAGACTCAAACTCGTTAATGTATCGTTTAGCCCCGTAGCATCGCTTTCCTTGTAAGAAACGCGCCAAACGTCCTCACTTTCCTCATAAGAAAGCTTACCTTGTGTGGTGAGCTGAAGCGAATCAAGCTCTCTCCTGCCCTCCCACTGGCGGTGTGTTAGATAAATCACAGCATCTCGATCGAGATTATGGGGCATCAACGCTATTATCCTCCATAGGCGGTTCTTCATAATACGAACATATAATTGGTAAAAGATTTCTTTCAAGCGACTCCAAGTCAACATGATGAACGATATCTACATCTCTGTCAAGAAATCGTGAGGCATGCTCTCGAAATGTATCAGGTGCATCGCTTGACAGAAACATCAGTCTTCCCTCGTCTCTTCCCTCACGCATCATATTTTCGTTTCGGAGCGTCTTCTCCACCATACGCGCAATGTAGAGCGCGCTATCCGTGAGATGAACATTCGGTTCTAATGCTTTCCTAATTGATTCTGAAAGCACGGGATAATGTGTACACCCTAAGATAACAACATCAGGCTTAAAAGCGCGCACATCATTCAGATAGCGCTTCGCGACACGATCCGCAAGAGGACCGTTCCAAACCCCGTCATCAACTAGAGAAACAAAACGAGGACAGGACTGTTCTATGAAAATCGGTTCACGTAAATAATGTCGTATCGCATATTCCGTTACATGCTTGCGGTAAACACCGCTTTCAACAGTGAGTTTCGTACCCAAGAGGGCAATACGTGCAGCGCGTGGAGGATCGTCACCTTTCTTTACGCATTTCAACTCACAAGGAAGCACGTCAAAAACAGCCTGTGTACCCTGTGTGATAACCTCAAAGACCGGTACCTTGCCGGCACGCTGTCTCACAGCGTCCGCTGCAACACTGCTTGCCGTCGTACAGGCGATCACAATAAGTTTAACACCACAATTAAGAAGAAAATCGGTGATTTGCAACGCGTAATGTCGAACGGTGTCGATATCCTTTGATCCATAGGGAGCGCGCGCGCCATCGGCAACGTAAATAAAATGCTCTCTTGGAAGTACCGAGTTAAGAGCTTTCAGAATAGTAAGTCCGCCGATGCCGGAATCAAAAACACCGATCGGCGCATTATTCACTCCTGTCTGATCGCCTCGTGACACATCATGCCTCTTTCATAAAAGGAGAATCGATTCGAACAGCCTGACAACTTCTCCTCACACTCCTCGCGTGAAGAATCTGAATCATTATCGCATTCTCTGAACAGTAAAAAGTTCTCTTATATCTGCCTGGTGAGTTACATTGACATCAATAAGCTCTTCCCCAGATGACCATCTGAAGCGCCGGACGATTGCAAACGATGCAAGAATGAGACTTGTCAGCTGCGCCTTCGATCAGTCTCGAAGTCGCTTTTGTTATGTCTTTTACCTTAGCTTCACAGTCAGGATCTTTGCACCAAGGCGCACGAATAAAGCCGGGCTTCTCATCCATTGTTTGTACAAACTCATTCCAGTCTGAAACGTCATAAATCCGTGATGTAAGACGCTTATTGGCATTTTCAAACATACGTTTGTTTAGATCATTAAGCATTCCGGGAAGCTCTTCAATGATATTTTCAAGCTGTACAACCGTTTTTTCACGGTTATCGCGAGTAACAACGACGCACGAGCCTTGAGCGATATCGCGCGGACCGAGCTCAAGACGAATCGGGACACCTTTCATTTCATACTCAGCGAATTTCCATCCGGGCATGCGATCACTGTCATCCAGTTTCACACGAAAGCCTGCTTCCTTTACAGCTTCTTTAAGACGACAAGCTTCGTCCAAAACACCTTCTTTATGTTGCGCGATCGGAATAATGACAATCTGAATGGGCGCTACTGCAGGCGGTAAAACGAGGCCGTCATCATCGCCGTGCACCATAATAATACCGCCGATGGAGCGCGAAGACACTCCCCACGATGTCTGATGAACATACTGAAGTCGATTGTCACGATCTGCATATTGGATGTTGAACGCTTTTGCGAACCCATTTCCGAAATAATGAGATGTCCCTGCCTGCAAGGCCTTGCCGTCGTGCATCATGGCCTCTATTGTGTAGGTATTCACTGCGCCGGCAAATTTCTCCGATTCACTTTTTTCACCGGAAAGCACAGGAATAGCGAGCGCCGTCTGATAAAACTCTTCGTACAGATTCAAAATCATTAATGTCTCTTCCATTGCCTCTTCTTTTGTCGCATGAGCGGTGTGCCCCTCTTGCCAGAAGAACTCTCGCGTCCGAAGAAACGGGCGCGTCGTCTTCTCCCAGCGAACGACCGATACCCACTGATTATAAAGTTTGGGAAGATCGCGCCAGCTTTCGATCACTTCGGCGTAATGGTCGCAGAAAAGTGTCTCTGATGTCGGCCTCACGCACAAACGTTCCGTGAGCTCCTCATCGCCGCCATGCGTCACCCACGCGACCTCCGGAGCAAATCCTTCAACGTGGTCTTTCTCCTTTTGCAGGAGGCTTTCCGGAATGAAGAGCGGCATCATAACATTCTCGTGTCCCGTTTTCTTAAATCGCCGATCCAATTCACCCGTAATCAATTCCCAGATCGCATAACCGTACGGACGGAGTATGACGCATCCACGAACTGTGGAATACGAGCAAAGCTCAGCGCGCATGCAGATATCAGTGTACCAACGGGTAAAATCTTCGTCACGAGGCGTAATCGCCTCAACCATTTTCTGTTTTTTACTCACAAATCTTCCCTACTTTTCTCAGTTCGTTGTTGTCAATCGCCATTTTTATTAAAACAAATTCATCCGTTTAACCGGAAGAAAATAGTTTCGAAAGAAACCTGACTTTGGAAATCATACCATACGTGTTCCTATTAAGAAAAAAGATTATCGTAATCAACGAAACACCAATACGGCAGAAGTATTATCTAGCGCCGTCAAAGTACTTGTGTAAGGTGTACTGCCAACTCGATAAAATCCGCCGAAAATAACGCTTGACTGCGAGACAACCCTAAAGCGCAACAACGCTTCTTTTGCATCTTCAATAAGCTGTTGATCTCCCACTGCTCGCCCATAACACATCACCAACGCATAATCGGAAGGGGTCGCCTCTGTTGTAAGCGGTGCGTTATTGAGCATATTCCAACCTACAGGAAGACGCTTGTAATCACGAAGCGACGAACGGATCATCGAAAGGAACGCGTCATCAGTTATATTCACTTCAGCCAAATGAAGTGCCATGATGAGTTGTTCTCGAAGGAAGAGCGTTCGCTCTCCATCTCTCAATGCCATGTAGTATTGTGTCGTCGCACAAACTGCCGGTGCCATGAGCGGCAATTCTCCCTCCAGTCTTGCGTTTCTTGTTACATTGATCCAATGTGAAGCAATTGACGCCCATTTCGGTTCAAAGCGAGATAGCGCAAGAAGCGCCCATAGATCTATCTCTGAAAGAAGTGTTCCTTGGGTAACAATATCTTCATCCGGTAACGGCCAAGGTTCTTCCCATACATCTAAAGCGAGGGGAAGCTGTGCGCCTGCACGAAGCGACTGGTCGGTCTTCATCTCATCAAAAACCTGCCATAGAGCATCTGACGCTTTGACAATCGCGCGCTCAATCTCTCGTCCGCCCCATAAACGCCATGCCTCAAGAAGTGCTCGCGTATATGCCAGCGTTACAGCCCAACTGGCTTCTCCCCTTACGAGAACAGGAGACGATACTGTCGCAGCATCGAAAGGATCCGTTTCCTCTATGCGAAGCCATGTATCATGAAAAGATGAGTCACTGCGCCAATAGGCAATATCAAAATCCTTCATCCATTTTCGGAAAGCGCTTTTTCTGCGCATAGCAACAAGCGCTCGACCGTAAAAAATTTGATCCGAGGCGTTAAATAAAGTGCTCTTCTTCCCGGATTCCCCTCGTTTCTCGGGAGTTTCGTAAACTGATGCCAAAAGAGTAACCGTCGTTTTTGAAATGTTATTATTTGAGGCGTTGATTGTTACCTCTACATCAGTAAGAAGATGCGATTTAATGGCATTCATGATGCCTGGCGCGAGAATGTCGGAGTCATACGCACCGACATCATCCAAAGCGCCATAAAGCACCGGAAGCTCTACCTTATGTAATACGGCGCTACAAGAGAAAAGTATCAGTGCCGAGCACATAAATACCAACAGGGTCATTGAGACGAGGACAATGCGTATTGTATGTTTTACTTTTGACATTTTCTCATGCATCCTTTAGCTTAATTTTAGCATCACAACGACGTGTTATGATACGAACGGAGGGCATAACATAGAATGGACACTTGCGGTATCATTGCAGAGTACAATCCGCTACATCGAGGTCATCAGCAACAGCTGTCAAATATTCGCAACAAGATGGGACGAGAAACCGGCATTGTCGTCTGCATGACGGGGCCTTTTTGTCAGCAAGGTGTCCCTGCTTTGCTTGACAAAGGTATAAGAACAAAGTTGGCACTTCGTGCCGGAGCTGATCTTGTACTTGAACTTCCTCAAGCTTTTGCGACAGATTCTGCAGAACGATTCGCAGAGGGTGCTGTTGCCACGTTGCTTGCCACCGGTGTCGTCCGATCGCTCGCTTACGGAACGGAATACCCCGATAAAGCAGATACCATTCAAGCGCTTGGTAATTTTTTCGTTGAGGAATCAGTGGATTTTGTAAAAGCGCTCAAAGAGGAACTCGCGTCCGGTCAAGGTTATGCCGCTGCCCGAGCGACCGCATCTGCACGCTGGATCAAGAATGCCGAGATACTTCTTCAATCCCCGAACACAATCCTTGCCGTGGAATATGAAAAAGCATTAAGACGTTTGTCAGAAGGCGACATTCTTCCCACTATCGCACTTCCTTTAATTGATAAAGAAACGTGCTCGTCCCGAAAAATCCGCGCTATCATCGATCGACAGTTCGATACACGAAACGGTATTCTTCTCCCGGAAATATACTTTCCTCTTTTTAATGAGTTGCTACCTGTCTTGCCGCCCTTCTCCAGCTCCGCGATCATGCACGCCGCAATTGAGGGACGCGGTTTGGTAACAACGTCACTTTTGGCGCGTTATACGCTTCTCTCCCCTCTTTTGCGAGACCTCGACCGGCTACTGACGATCCGTGGCATGCACGGCGGATTGGCAGAACGCATCATCAATCTCCTCGCTAATAAAGATATTAAACAATCTAAATATTTACATTCCGCAGATTATACTCCGGCACAAATCATTGCGACACGATCGTTTCCAACATCACGTGTGCGCCGAGCACTGCTCTCAGTCGCGCTGAACATTCGGTCAGATGATGTTGCACTAACGGATGAGAAGCCACGTTATATTCGAGTCCTCGGTTTTTCTAAGAAGGGACGACGTCTGCTGTCATTCATGCGTCATACGTCAACACTCCCCGTAATCACAATCGCATCTCAATTTCATAATCTTGATTCAGACATTGCAAGAAGACAAGCACAACTCGATCTATATGCGCAATCTCTTTGGAATGCCCTTGCCGGACTTAACGCTGCCGATGAAATAGAGCGTATTCCGATAATCATATGATAGAGTGTATGAGCAACGAACGATAGGAGGACATCTCCATGACGATTAACGTCTACGACATGCTAAAAGAACGCGACTTTATCGCACAGGTCACACATGAAGATGAGGTACGCGAATATCTTTCTAAGAAGGGTTCCACCTTTTATATCGGGTTTGACCCGACGGCGGACAGTTTGCATGCGGGGCACCTTGTTCAGATCATGGTCATGCGGCACTTGCAGCAAGCCGGTCTTCGCCCTATCGCATTAATGGGCGAAGGAACGGGCCATATCGGTGATCCGAGTGATCGCACCGACATGCGCTCCATCATGTCATCCGACACCATTCGCCATAACGCCGATTGTTTCGTAGAACAGATGAGTCGTCTTCTTGATTTTTCTGAAGATGGCGTGATCCTTGAGAATAATGCAAACTGGCTGCTCTCCCTCAATTATGTCGACTTTATCCGCAATGTCGGACCACATTTCACCGTCAATCGCATGCTTGCCGCAGACTGTTACCGTCAACGCATGGATCGTGGTTTATCTTTCTTGGAATTCAACTATATGGTTATGCAAGCTTATGATTTCCTTGTGCTTTTCAGAAAGAGAGGTTGCCGCCTACAAGTCGGCGGCGACGATCAATGGTCTAACATTATAGCCGGAGCGGAGCTGATCCGTAGAAAAGAAAGAGAAGCAGCGTGGGGACTCACGTTTCGCCTGCTTACGACAAGCAACGGTCAAAAAATGGGCAAAACGGCTTCAGGTGCGCTTTGGCTGGATGAGAAAAAATGTTCTGTTTACGACTTCTATCAATACTGGCGTAATGTCGATGACGCGGACGTAGGAACATGTATGCGCATGCTTACTCACCTCTCTTTGGAGGAGATTCGGTCATATGAACAACTAAAAGGTGCCGACATCAACGTCGCAAAAGAGCGCTTGGCTCTCGAGGTTACCAGCTTAGTACACGGACGCGCCAAAGCCGAACAAGCAGCAGAGGCGGCACGTATGGCCTTTTCCGGTTCGGGTAACAGTGCCGCCATTCCGATATGCATAGTATCAGAGGAGGATCGTGGCAATACATATATGGATGTGCTTACAAAACATGGCCTAACATCCTCAAAGAGTGATGCCCGACGACTGATTCAACAGGGCGGTTTTTATGTCGAAGAACGTCAAGTTCAAGATCTTTTTGAAACACTTTCAGACGATGTATTCGATAAAGGAGAACTCTTGATCCGCTTGGGCAAAAAGCGCCACATTAAGCTCATTTCAAAAGATTCGCAAGTGACAACATTAGATTAAATCAATTAAGCTCAGGCGCTTGGCATGGGCATGCTGCATTATTTTACGGATTTCACCGGCAGCCTTTACGGGATCCTCAGACCCGAAGATTGCCGATCCCGCAACAATCATGTCAGCGCCTGCGAGAACTAATTCTTCAACGTTAGACGCATTAACACCCCCGTCAATCTGAAGGCGAATATGATAACCGGATGAATCGATTAAGGCGCGTGCCTGTTCGATCTTAGCTTTCATCTGAGGAATAAACGACTGCCCGCCAAATCCGGGATTGACAGTCATAAGCAACAACATGTCAATATCGG
Source organism: Clostridiaceae bacterium (assembly GCA_012800435.1). Taxonomy (GTDB): domain Bacteria; phylum Bacillota; class Clostridia; order Saccharofermentanales; family DTU023; genus UBA4923. The sequence goes on from JAAZJH010000072.1 coordinate 44,219, forward strand.
GAAGCACCCAGCGAATGTGATCAAGGGATGTTGCAGGATTCAGAGCAACGCCGGCAAAACAGCCAAGCTCACGAATTTCAGCCAACATTCGTTGTAAATGAGTTTCCGTTTCCGCGTGAACGACCATCACCAGCGCTCCGGCATCGGCAAACGAACGCAGCATATCGCTTGAAGGGTTCTCAACCATCAGGTGGACATCTAATGGTAATGTCGTCTGAGGCGTGAGATGTTTCAATACGGGGGCCCCGAAGGTGAGGTTCGGAACGAATTGGCCGTCCATTATATCGCAGTGAATTATATCGGCAACATCTTCAATAATACGAACCGACGATACTAAATTCGCTAAATCACATGACAAAATCGAGGGACAAAGAAGCGGTGCCGAACGGTCAAGAAAAAGAGATCGATGCTTTCTATCTGTATCACGTTGAGTCACAGTTTTAATCAATCCTCCGCTGAATTGGCATCAGTCGTCTCCTCTATCGTCGTTGAGGCTGCCTCCTCTGTCGTCGTTGAGGTCATCTCTTCAGTCGTCGTTGTCGTCGTTGTCGTCTCAGTTGTTGTCGTCGGCGTGATATAGTTTTGATAATCCTCATACGAACCATAGACCAGCTCGGGCGGTTCAGACAACATAAAGGTTACGCCCGGCTCGGTTACCTGCTCAATAATGTAAATTTTATCCCAATTGTCGCGATTATTGACATCAAGTGATGCCGTTGAACCGGGCAACAGACGGAGATTGATTTGTTGCACACCAAGCGTTGATAACTGCTTTTGAGCCTCTCGCAACGTCTTTCCGCAAAGGAGCGGCATGATAGCGGACTGCGGCTGTGTCGTCGGGTTCAGTATATTATAGAGATCTTGTGACGTGCCAACGACAAAATGAACCAGCGTATTCGGAGGAACTTTATCATTCGGAGCCGGTCGCTGACTGATCACGTATTTATCATTTTCAGGTACCGGTCTTCCGGTATATGACTCTTCGCTTCCCAAGACTAACGAATGGCTGCTCAGAAGGTTGATCGCTCTATTGTAGGGCATTGAAGTGCAATCCGGAACGATCACCTCCGACGCGCCCGAGCTATATACCAACTCAATCAACGAACCCATGGCGACAGGTGTTCCGGGCTCCGGAATCATTCCCATGACTTCATTGATTGGCACCGTATCCGAAGGTTCGCGGGTAAGTTTTATCAGGAAACCAAGCGTACGCAGTTGCTGTTCGGCAAGGGCGACGGTCTCTCCGACGAGGTCGGGAACGATAATGGATTCGCGGCCAAGTGAAATATAAAGCGTCAAAGTCACGCCGCGAGGATCAATTTTTAATGTTCCGTCAGATTCCGGATCTTGTTTGAAAATGATGTCGGGCAGTACAGTCTCATTTTCTTCATATTCACGAACGATTACCATACCGGCGCTTTCCAAGATACTAAGTTCGTTTGTAATATCGTTGATGTTAGAACCGCTGAAATTGTTAAGAACAATCTGTCCTTCGCCCGACGGATCGCGGCCGTTCTGTGTGAAACGACGAACAAGCCAAACCGTAAGAAGAGCAAGTAACGCGATTGCAACCGCCACAACAGTAACGGCGATAGCGGTATCTCGATATCTGCTCGATCGGCGCTTATTGTAAGTGCGTTCAATATCACGCATACGACTGAAGTGAGATTCGCCGTTCTGCACACTAAGTGCGGATGTCGCGTCGCCGTCCCAAGACGCCACAGTTTTCGGAATGACGCCATAGATACCGTTCGGTTCGATCATAAAAGCGTCCAGTTCGTCAACAAATTCTTGTGCCGATTGATAACGGGCATCAGGATTTTTCTGGATCGAACGATGAATAATGCGATCAAGCGCCGGCGGAAGCGACGGAACGACGGTAGACGGCGGAGGCGCCATCTCTTGTAGATGTTTGATTGCAATAGCTACCGAAGACTCACCATCAAAAGGCAGTCTTGCCGTCAACATTTCATAGAAAACAATACCCAACGCATAGAGGTCGGAACGCGCCGTGACTTTGCCGCCGCGTGCCTGTTCCGGAGAAAAGTAATGCACCGAGCCCATGACAATACCGCCGGTTAACGTAATCGTATTGGCACTTGAGGCACGTGCGATGCCAAAGTCAGTCACTTTTGCCGACATATCCGGCGTAATAAGAATATTCTGCGGCTTGATGTCGCGATGAATCACTTCATGTTCGTGCGCATGTTCAAGTGCGAGTCCAATTTGAATGGCCAGCGGCGTTGCCAGATGGTAATCCAAGGCACCGTGCTTTTGAATCAGCTCTTTTAAGGTAATGCCCTCAACATATTCTTGTGCTATATAACGGATGCCGTCACGTGAACCGTAATCAAGTACACGGACGATGTTCGGATGGTTAAGGCTCGCGGCCGCCCGCGCCTCAGTTGCGAAGCGTCGCACAAATTCCGGATCATCGGCAAGATCGCCGTGCATAACTTTAAGCGCAACCTCGACGTTCGTAAAAAGATCGATTGCAAGATAAACAGTGGCCATGCCGCCCTGTCCAAGCATTCTGACAACGCGGTAACGATCCGCGACAATACCCCCGTTAGCAAACGGCTGAACCACCATTAAAAACCTCCTGTCAGGCAAACACAACCAAAGCGGTCACGTTGTCCGGCGCGCCTTCGCGCAAGACCTGCTCAATGAGCGATGAGACAACGTCTTGGGGTGTTCTACCGTTTTTGAGCGTTTTCTCAATCGCCTTAAAAGGAAGGAAACCGTGCAATCCGTCTGTAGCGAGCAACAGTCGATCCTCAGGTTTCAGATCTAAATGCAGGATTTCCGGCCTGACATATTCCGGATAACCGAGTGCTTGTGTCAAAATATGACGTTTTGGATGTGCTACACTCTCCTCTTCCGTCAGCTTGCCCATGGCGACCATTTCATTAACATACGTATGATCGCTTGTCATTTTCTCAAGGACGCCGTCACGCATACGATATAGCCGGCTATCTCCAATGTGAGCAACAAAGCAGCTTTGATCATAAAGCGCTGCCAAAGTCATCGTCGTTCCCATACCCTCATTCTCTTTCGTCTCAAGAGATTTCAGATAGACTTTGACATTGGTTTTCTGAATAGCATCCTCCAGTGATTTACGGATAGCTTCCGGATGATTGTCGACGGGTAGCTGTTCGCGTAGATAGGAAAGAATAAAATCAACCGCCGTAAGGCTCGCAATCTCGCCATGGCGATGTCCGCCAAGGCCATCTGCCACGACAAAAAGAAGTGGCCACGCGCCCTCGCGCACATCCACGGCAAAAGCGTCCTCGTTGTTTTTACGTACGAGTCCGGCGTCTGATAAACCTTTATAAGCGATGCGATCGCTTTCCATGGCATTCTTCTCCCGATAGCTTTCACGTGACAGTTCGCTTGAACGTGCTTTGCCTTCATCTTTTGATGAGGCGAACGGTGTTCGCTGCTTCTATACCATATTTTCAGGTAAAAAGACGAACGAAATCAAGCGAACTATTCACCCCGCTTAAAGGAAAATTGTATCATCTTGGCGTAAAGACCGCAACTTGAGGCAGCTGCGACTGTGTACAGAACTAACTCATGCGTGTAAACGACGAAGCCGAGCAATGAAAAAGCCGTCAGAATCCATACCCGGCGGCATTAGAAGCACCGACCCCGGTAAGCGCGTTGAGACCATGTTTTGGACAGGCAGAGGAAGCTCGGAAGTAAGATCATCGAGAATGAAACCCTCCCCCTCAGGAGAATTGAGAAACGTCATAATTTGCGTTTCATTTTCAGGAGGAGATAGAGTGCACGTTGAATACAAAAGCGTCCCTCCGCGTGCAGTCGCCTTAGCTCCGTTTTTCAGAATCTCTTGTTGCAGCGGTAAAAGTCGTTCGATCGTGTCGGAAGTCACCCGCGAACGAATTTCCGGACGTTTGGGAAGCAAGCCGAGACCGCTGCAAGGTACATCACATAGCACGCGATCATAGGAATAATCCCATGAGGAAGGAAGCTTGGAAGCATCTAGGCAATGACATGTCACATTGATGTGACCATGTTGCTTCATTACGGAACGGAGCTTGTCGGTACGATCCGGTGAAATATCACATGCGGTTATCATCGTCTCATCGTTGGTAATCTCAGCAATATATCTTGTTTTACCTCCAGGTGCCGCGCAACAATCGAGCACGCGGTCGTTGATTTGGACTCCAAGAAACTGTGCTGCCAGCATCGCTGATTGTGATTGCAAACTGAAAAGACCGTTCAAGTAACCTGAAAGCTGTGTCACATCGCGGCCGGCAGAAATCAGAGCATAGGCGTTGTCCGGCCAGAGCAGGCATTGCGGATACCAAGAGGCTGCCTCCTCCCCTGTCATCCACTTTTTAAAGTGATCCGGACGTCTCATGTCAGGACGTATCGAAAGCGATGTAGGAGAGGACTTTGACCACGTACCGAGGAGTTTGGCTTGCTCTTTGCCGTACCACGTCATTAATAGTCGATATAGTTCTTCCGGTAGCCCGGAAGCCAGTGCGTCAGCAGTATTTTCATCTTCCGGAAGAACAGGTTTTTCGCGCGCCAGACTGCGCATGACGCCGTTTACAAACCCCGTAGCGCGCTCTCCTGCGAGGATTCGAGTCAATCGGACACTTTCATCACATGCCGCCCTCGGGGGAACATGAAACGAAAAGAAAAGTTGCCAGACACCCAAACGCAAAATCGCTCGCACCCAAGCATCAAGCGATGAGACGGGACGTTTTGAGACAGACGAGATCGCATAATCAATATAAGGTTGTTCACACAATGTGCCCCACACCATCGCTGTTACAAATGCTCGATCACGCGCATCAAGCTCATGAGATACGAGATGTGTGGCGGCGCTTTCATTGGAAAACACACCCTCTTCCGTCACATCCCGAATTATCGCGACCGCGGCCAAACGCGCCGGGTCTTGGCGCTCTTGTATTGAGGAATGAGCTTTTGTCTGTCGCCTTCTTTGACTCATGTCGTCTAATTGTTCAGTCTGTATCGTTCACTGCATAAAAGCTGAAGCGATTAACGGCGTCGCGAGCGTGCCATTAACATGAGACGCAACAGGTTTACGAGCGCTGCCGACGTCGCCGCAACGTAGGTAAGTGCCGCAGCGGAAAGGACTTTTCTCGCATAGGGAAGCTCGTCTGCCGCAAGGATCCCCGTCTGACCAAGCACCTTAAGCGCGCGTCGACTCGCATTAAACTCAACCGGCAGTGTAACAATATAAAACAGTACAGCAGCGGCAAAGAGCATTATTCCGACATTAATCATCGTCATACCAGCGTTCCCGGGTATAAAAAAACCGATCAACGCGATGTAAGGTCCGAGCATCGATCCGATATTCGCCACAGGTACAAGGGAAGCGCGAACTTGATTGAGAGGATAACGATCACGCTGCTGGAGAGCATGACCCACTTCGTGTAAGGACACGCTAAGCGCAGAGACAGACGCTGAATCGTACGTCGATTCGGATAAGCGAAGGACACCCTCGCGCGGACTGAAATGGTCACTCAATGTTCCCGAAACACGTTCCACATGAATTGCAGATAGACCATTCTCATCTAAGACGCGACGCGCTGCCTGAGCCCCCGTGTACCCGGAACGCGCACGCACTTGATCGTATTTCGAGAAACGCGAACGGACCAAAAACTGTGCCATCAAGCTGAAAAACAAGACGCCTATGAGTAGATAATAGTACCAGTGCATATCATTTCTCCTACATTTTTATCGGCTTTGACCGACAAGCTATACGCGATAGGAAGCGGATACACTTCCTCGATAATTTATTCGTCAACGATCATGTAGACGCTGTCGATATCATTATCAAGGCCGTATACTGCTCTTCTGCAAAATCTTAGCACTTCTCCGACTTAGGCAAGTTAAAGCGACTGCCTTTGTCAATATTGTGCGCAACCTCATGAGCGTAAACCGGCGATCTTGAAGGCATTTGGATTTTTAGAAGCTCAATCCATCCGGTTCCGCATTTGACGAGTAAACGAGTTCTTGTAAAGATTACAATCGTTCCGGGATATAGCTCCACATCTGACGTTTCACTCTTTACAATATATAGTTTGCTATCTGACGATCCGTCATCCCTTTCCTGCTCATCAATGTCTCGAGCGACACGTGAGGCAAGGATTTTTACGCGCACACCATTCAAGTATGCGTACGCGCCTGGCCAGGGAAACATCGCGCGAATACGATTATGCACTTCATTTGCTGACAGGGCAAAATTAATGTGACCGTCTTCCTTAGATAAACGACGTGTCATGGTCGCATGTGATTCGTCCTGAGGCACCGCCTGAAGTCGTCCGGTAACCCAATCTTCCAACGTATCGGCAGCAAGTTCCCCTCCTTTGAGCGAAAGTGCTGCCATTAGAGAGTCAGCATTCATCTCGTCACAGATCGGTATTTCAGATGAAGCGATAAGAGGACCGGTATCGAGGCCAGAATCCATTAACATAATCGTCACACCTGTTTTTTGATCACCATTAAGAATCGCAGATTGAACAGGCGACGCGCCTCGATAGAGTGGAAGCAACGAGGGATGCACATTGAGAAAACCGTGCTTAGGGATCGACAGAATTTCTTCGGAAATCAACTGTCCGTAAGCTGCCGTCACCGCCACATCAGGCGATAATTCACGCATAACTCGTCGTAATTCGGGATCATTCCCTTTTATGGGTTGTAAAAACGGCACACCGTGCTCAGCAGCCCATTCTGCTACTGGCGGTGCGGCAAGTCTTCTTCCGCGTCCTTTAGGACGATCCGGCTGAGTCACAACCAAAGACGGATGATATCCACGTTGATCAAGACATTCGAGAATGGTTCTTCCAAATTCCGGCGTACCGAAAAAAGCATATCTGATCATGCGCTACGTATTCTCCTCAACTGGCATCTCGGAAGAAGCCTCAGGCAATATTCCTACCGACATTTCAGTATGAATCTCAGACGGTTCTTCACCCATTTCGATAGCATGATGATCTTCAAGCTGATCATCGTCTTGCGGGACATCCGTATATTTCGACAGTTCTTCAAGCGTCGTCAATGGCGTTTCAGATCGACGCCTGAAAAGAACGCCGTCAAGATGGTCACATTCGTGACAGGCGCAGCGTGCGCCAAGTCCTGTCAGACGGATCTCAAAAGGGATGCCATTCTCATCCTGTGCCGACACCAAAACATCCATAGGGCGTTTAACAATGCCATACAGACCGGGAATTGACAAACAGCCTTCCGTTCCCTCCTGCTCGCCTTCCCTATTAAGAATACTGGGATTTATAAACACTAAAGCGCCGTTCTCATCACCGACATCCATCACAAAAAGGCGCCGCAATACACCTACCTGTGGGGCAGCAAGGCCGACACCCTCGTCATCATACATCGTCTCAAACATGTCTTCGACCAATGTCTTGAGACGTTCGTCAAATCGATTGACGGGACGTGCTTTTCGGTTCAATGTAGGATCGCCCTCTTTTAGAATTATTCGCTTTGCCATAAACCCTCTTTTCAGGATTAGTTTAGCATATAAGGGACATTGGAGTGGTCACATAAAATACATGCAAACATAGTCTTTGACGCAGTTATTTATTACTCAGGTCGCGTGCATTTATCACTTATTAATGTTCATATCAATCATCTCAACTATGTGGAAGCGAGTGAAAGGAAGAGCGTCGACAGTCTAGAAGAACGAGAACTTGTTATAGCGACGACCACGAGTCAATATCGATTGTAAAGGAGACATTATCCGAGCGTTTCATACTATCTGCAGCATGAAAAACGAGACGTGACAACGTTTCAAGTGAAGGATCACTTACCATCACACGAAACCGATAACGGTGTCTAATTTTGGCGATTGGTGCCGGCGCGGGTTCCGATACTTCGGTTGAGACGAAAGATCCTCCGTAACGACGAATCAGCGCAAGAACGTGTTGATAAAAAACACGTGCCGCCTTTTCAGCCTCAAGGTCGTCAAAACTCTTAAACATAGCTTCAGCGGTGTGTCCGAAAGGCAGATAACCCATACGTTTCCGGAATACAATCTCTTCCCGATAAAACGTTTCATAATCTTGTTTTGCCGCTGTACGAACGACGAAATGATCGGGCTGCATCGTTTGGATCATTACTCGCCCTTTTTTGAGGCCGCGTCCGGATCGCCCTGCTGCCTGAGTCATCAACTGAAAGGCCTGCTCGGATGAACGAAACTCACCCGTTCCGAGCAATTGATCGGCGGACAAAACGGCTGAAAGCGTCACATTAGGGAAATCATGCCCTTTCGCAATCATTTGCGTTCCTACGAGGATATCGGCTTCGCGACGTTCAAACGTCTCCAGAATTTCCCTGTGTGAGAAACGGCCTCGCGTTGAATCTTGATCCATACGCAGCAAGCGTGCTTCAGGGAATAATGCGCTTAGCGCGTCCTCTACTTGTTGAGTCCCCGCTCCTGCAGCCATAAGTTCCTCATGACCGCATACAGGGCATTTTTCAGGAACCGGTGTCAACAAATCACAAAGATGGCATACCATGTGACGCGGAAGGCGATTCGAACGAAAAGGATTGCGATGGGTCGCTAAAGGGATGTCACAACGCGAGCATCGCATCTGCCAGCCACAAGCGGGACAAATGACAGTGCGCGAATAGCCTCGTCTATTAAGAAGCAAAATCGCTTGTTCCCTGCGATCAAGCATTTCTTGCAGTGCAATACGGAGCGGTTCGCTAAAAAGCGTCACATTTCCTTTTGCGTATTCTCGGCGCATATCAACGATTTCAACATTGGGGAGGCCTTGATGAGTGATGCGATGCGGCATTCTAAGCAACGTTGATTTTCCCGTTTCTGTACGCCAGAACGTTGCCACCTGTGGCGTCGCTGAACCCATGACAAGTACGGCTCCGTTGAGGATTGCACGCATCCTTGCGACATCACACGCGTAATATCGCAACATCGTTTCTGATTTATAGCTCGATTCCTGTTCTTCATCGACGACGATAAGACCGAGATTTCGAAGCGGTGCAAAGACGGCTGATCGCGCGCCTACTACAATAGGCACACTTCCAGTCAATATGCGCTGCCACGTCTCATAACGTACCGTCGGTGTAAGGCGACTGTGTAAAATTGCAGCGCGATGACCGAAACGAGTGACAAGACGTTGCATCATTTGTGGGGTCAATGCGATCTCAGGCACTAAAATCAACACTGTTTTTCCGCGAGATAGTACGTTCTCCGCAGCACGAAGATAGACTTCCGTCTTCCCGCTTCCTGTGACGCCGAAAAGAAGAAATTCTAAAAGCGTTCCCTTCTCTGCCTTTTCAGTCGCCCTCGCAATCGAATCGAGCGCGGCTTGCTGATCTTGTTTCGGCGTCGGAATCTCCGAGATAAACTTATCTTCTGACCACGCCTCCAGCTCACGTGGAGACGCCTTCTTAAAAAAGGTGAGCACTCCACGTTGACGAAGTGTGCGAAGTACACTCTGACTAGATCCTGTCGCTTGGCGAATTTCCGACAATGAAGCACTCTCATGCTCTAAAAGGAGTTCAATCACTCGGATTTGTTTCATGCTGCGAAGCCGACCGGCATCGAGCAGTTCGATCGCCTCCTCAGGATCTGCAAGTCGCGCTGCAAGCTCTTCGCGGTCACCTACGGCTAGAACGGCAGGAGGAATCATCGTGTTCAACGCTTCTCCGATCGTACAGTAACACCGTCGTTTGAGTTCAAAAGCCAAAATAATCTGTTCTTCCGTCACCTGCGGACGAGAAGACAGCACAGACGCAATCGGCTTGACGTCACTATCTTTAACATGTTTGGGAAGTGTGTTGGTAAGCTCAGTAAGGAAGGCGTGTATAGGCTTTTTTCGCTTACCGAAAGGGACGGCGACAATGGATCCCGGAAGTGCGGTATCTTGAAGCTCCGGCGGTATCCGATAGGTCCATGCACGGTCAAAGGAACGGTTGGCTCTAGAGAGATAAACGATTCCGTAACGATTCACTGTTCACCACGTACTAGATTTTGAATTTCCTTCATAAGTTCATCAACGGCTTTCTCACTGCTCACTTTTCGTATCGCTTTTCCTTTCTTGAAAAGGAGAAATTGATCACGTCCGCCAGCTAGTCCGACATCAGCTTCTCGCGCCTCACCGGGGCCGTTGACAGAACAGCCCATGATGGCGACAGTTATGGGTTTCTTAACATCAGCGATTCGTCGTTCAACTTCCTCTGCAATCGCGATTAAAGGGACTTCTGTTCTTCCGCAGGTCGGACAACTGATGAGGCGCGCGCCGCGTCGCCTTAAATCCAGCGCCTCTAAAATTGCATAACCGGCAGCGATCTCATCTACAGGATCGCCGGTTAAAGAAACACGGATAGTATCACCGATCCCTTCTGCGAGGAGGGCGCCGATGCCGACGGAAGAGCGAATTAGTCCTTGATTCTTTAAACCTGCTTCGGTCACTCCTACATGAAACGGATATGGAAGGACTCTAGCCAATATCCGATAAGTCTCAATAAGCAGGCGCGGAGATGAAGCCTTAGCTGAAACACAAATATCGTAGAAGTCGTAGTTTTCCAGCGCCTTGCAGGCCATTAAGGCCGAAGCGGCCAATGCTTCAGCGGTCACGCCGCCGTACAATTCACGAATATTGCGATCGAGTGATCCGGCATTCACTCCGACGCGCACGGGTATGCAATGTCTGCGCGCCATCTCAGCAACTTGTCGCAATCCGTCCTCATCATGGATATTGCCGGGATTGAGTCGAATCGCATCAGCTCCTGAGCGTATCGCGGAAATAGCAAGACGATAATCGTAATGAATGTCTGCGATCAGAGGAAGAGGTGACTGTTCATGAATGAGTTGAATTGCCTGCGCGGCTTCCGCATCAGGAACAGCGACGCGCACAAGCTCACAACCTGCCTCCTCAAGCATCAAAATTTGATTAAGCGTCGCCTGAACATCGCGTGTATCCGTCGTGCACATTGACTGAACAGACACCGGCGCATCTCCGCCCACACGAACGTTGCCCACTTGAAGGACGCGCGAATCTCTTCTTTTAAAAGGTGTATGCGTTATCACGTTATTTCACTCCACATGTACTCACAACGTCACCACCCGAAAAGTCGTGACAGATCAAGCCAAAGAACAAATAACCCTACTGCTATAAAAAAGGCTAAACCGATAATTGACGTCACATGCCTAAATTTCTCAGAAAGAGATTTTCTTCGAATACCTTCAACAGCCAGAATCAGAAGATGATGACCATCTAGGGGTGGAATCGGAATCATGTTTGTGAAACTGACGGCAACCGATAAAATACCGAACATCGTAAGTATATCAGTGATGACTTCGCCGACTGTTTTACCTCGTGCCACCGTATCTGCGACCACTGTCACGATTCCGACAGGTCCGGCAAAACTTTCCTTCACACCAAGTTTACCTGTAAAAAGCATGCCTAGAGACCTAAAAGTTGAACGGATAATGGCCATAGGATAATGAATCCCTTGCGATAAAGCATCGCCGACACGTTTTGAATACTTGAACGTTAATCCGAGCGGTTTACGAACTGAGATCATTAGCGGCGAAACCTCTAGACGAGTACGCTTCCCGTCTCGAATTACTTCCGCCGTTAACTTCACGCCTTCAGATCGCGCGATCAGCGCTTGTACACGCGTATGATCTTCAAAGGGTATACCTTCAAGCGCGATGATCCGGTCACCGGGCATAAAACCTTGCTCTTCGCGATAGGCAGCAGGATCAACCTCCACAATTGTGAAGTTGCCTCTATCTTCCTGATATAAGATACCGAGCATTGGACGCGGCGCATCAAATTCTTGCTCTATAACGGTCGTTTTCACTTCGCCATTTGCGTTCTTATAGGTAATTGTCCATGGAGAGCCGGGTTCATGAACCATTTGAGTAATCCCGATGTCAAGAGTTGTTTTGATATTTGCACCGTTAATGGACAAGATGCGAGCTCCCGATTGAATCTCAGATTGTTCAATAGCGCTTCCGGGAATCGGCTCATCTGCTACCGGAATCACTACTCCGGTAAAACTGAAAATAAAAGAAAAAACGATCAATGCCGAAATAAAATTAACAAAAGGCCCCATCGCGATGACGATAGCACGCTGCCAGCGAGGTTTATTCATGAATAGATCGGGCGCATTTAAATCAAGATCGGGATCGGACTCCTCCCCTTCAATCACAGAATCCTCGCCGGCAAAACTGACAGAAGCGCCGATTGGAATCGCTTTAATGTTGTATCGAACACCGTTCTTGACCCGTTCAAATAACACAGGTCCCATAAAAATCGAGAACTGCTCAATCTTAAAACCAAGTGCCCTTCCGGCAAGGAAATGACCGAGCTCATGCAATACCATAATAATGCCAAGAATGAGTACACCGGCTAAAATACCAAATATGGTTGTCATATCGCAGTTTTCTCCGTACGACGGATCACATCCGCTTGGATCTCTTCGTGAACCGCCATCATAGCATCAAATGAAGACTCTTTTGTGGACGACATATGACTAAAATCATTAAGTACACTTTCAATGAGCGAAAAAATAGCCGGGAAACTGATTTTCCCCTCAAGGAAAAGGCTTACAGCAGCTTCATTTGCCGCATTTAATACAAGCGGCATCAACCCTCCTTGGCGCACAGCATCACGTGCCATTTGAATAGAAGGAAAGACATCTTCATCAGGTGCGACAAAAGTGAGCGCTCCGGATGACGTTTCTAGAAGATTGAACGATTCAGCATCAGCTATTTCTGTTCTGTCCGGAAAAGTCAGAGCAAACCGGATCGGCATCTTCATATCCGGTTCACCGAGCTGAGCAAGGACGACGCCGTCACGAAATTCGGCGAGTGAATGAACGATGCTTTCAGGATGGACGATCACCTGAACACGTTCAGGCGGCAAATGAAAGAGACGACAGGCCTCAATGAGCTCAAATCCTTTATTCATCAATGTTGCAGAATCTACCGTTATTTTACTTCCCATCGACCACGTCGGATGTAGAAGTGCTTGTTCAGGGGATACATGAACAAGCTTTTCTTTAGAAAAACCTAGAAAAGGTCCACCGGAACACGTCAGTATGACACGGGAAAGATCATCGGGCAAAGCAGCCAGCGCGCATTGCCAAATCGCGGAGTGCTCACTGTCAATCGGAATAATCCATGCGCCGCCCTTCGATGCCCGACAGCGAACGAGCTCACCTGCTGCTACGAGGCTCTCTTTATTGGCAAGCGCAATCTTTTTACCACTGTCCGCAGCGGCAAGCACCGGCTCAAGCCCGGCAAAACCTGTAATGGCGCCGATGACGGTATCCACTTTAGTGAGTGAAGCAGCAAGCACCGCTCCCCTTCTTCCCATCCCGATAATCGGGAGATCAGAAGATGAAGGAACGAGAAGCAAAGGGCTTTGATCAGCTTTTTGATTATACAAAATGTCTGAAGTTTCGGCGATAAGCGCCACCTTATCCTCAGGCATCGCGCGATACTTTGATTCCGCATCGAGAAGAAGAAGCAACGACTGTCGCGCGTTCTCGTCCTGAACGCTAACATAGCGCGGACGCCAAGCTTTGATCTGTTCACTGAGGAGGCGTACATTGCGTCCGCACACCAGCGCAAAAACAACCAATCTCTCTTCTTCGGCCACATGTAGTGTCTGAACACCAATCGAACCCGTTGAGCCGAGCAAACAGAGAACATGTGATCGCGGTACAGGTGTGTTTAACGATCGCGGAACACGCGTTAAAGCCTCAATGGACTCGCATGACAAACTTGATCCGTGAGAAAATAAGGTGGATGACATGTCATTTACACCATCAGCCTGGCAAGCGTCGCAACTGCAAGCATCGTTGGCACAGCTGTTTTTAAGCTGTCAAAACGATCGCTGATACCGCCGTGTCCGGGAAGAAGTGTCCCGAAATCCTTAATATTGCACCAGCGCTTAACGGCAGAACTTGAAAGATCGCCAAATGTTGACACAGCGCTCATCAGAAAAGCTGTGACAACGGCGAAGGCAAGAGAGCCTACTGTCGAGAAACCGAGCGGTCTTCCAATGAGAAGAGGCACATATATCATGTAGAGAATGATCGTCGCCAAGACACCGCCGAGCGTTCCCTCCCAAGTTTTGTTCGGACTTAACATGGGAATCATCTTGTGTTTTCCAAAAGCCTTCCCTACAAAATACGACGCGGTGTCCGAGATGATCGTTGTGAGAACTGCCAGCACAAAGTAGCGCCAGCCGATCGGAAAACCATAAAGCAAAGCGATCGTCGATGCAAGCGGAAGCGAACACGAAAAAATAATCCATGTTACAGCGATCACTAACGGCAACTCTTCAGAACCGTGTTTCCAAAGTCGCGGCAAACCCAATAGTGGAAGACATACGATCAAGACTAAAGCATAGACACCGAGACTACGAAATGCGAATGTGGCATCGACCGTTTTCACAAGTTCCATCGGAAGTCCGCGCACAAAACTGTCCTTTAATATTCCTAATAATGCAGCAAGACCTGCCACGACCGTGAAAATCGCCGTTGGAACGATTTTGATCCCCGGCATGCGGAGATTGACAGCTTTCACATGTTCGATTGTCATCATAAAAGTGACGAACGCAAATAAAATCACCGGAAAAAACGTCACCCATATTCCGGGGATGATAAAAACGATAAGTACGGCACCCTCAATGGCACCTGTCCTCACGCGTGTCATAAGATCACTTTGATGTTTCTTTGTTATTTTGCGCATTCTCCTATTGCGCACCGAAAATGGATTGTTCGCCATGGGCGCTTACCTCGTTCTGTTTATCATGTACTGACCTTTGTCCTCATATGGAGGTCGATTAATGGAGATCTTAAGAGCTGCCGAAACGTCGTTTACGACTCATGAAATCTGCAATCGCAGAATCCAGCTCATCCTCACCGAAATCAGGCCAGAGCGTGTCATCAAAATAAAGTTCAGCATAGGCGGCTTGCCACAATAAAAAGTTGGAAAGACGCTTCTCACCGCCTGTACGTATAATTAGATCCGGATCAGGGATATCAGGAAGATAGAAATGCGACGCAAACTTCGTCTCATCAATCGACGCAATGTCGTCACCGTTTACAATCGCTTCTTTCATGGCGGAATGTACCGCCGTGACAATTTCACGCCGACCGCCATAATTGAACGCAATCACCAGCTGTAAACGATCTCGATCAGCAGACGTCGCTTCAGCTTCATCCATCGTCTGTATCAGAAGCGGCGGTAAACCATTACGATCTCCCATGAATCGAAGGCGTACGCCCTCTTGGCGCAACTCATCAGCATATTTGTTGAAATATAGAACAAGGAGGCGCATCAAACTGCGTACTTCACGTTCCGATCGCTTCCAATTCTCGGTCGAGAAGGCGTACAACGTCAAATAAGTGATGCCGCGTTGAATACAAAGACTTGCGAGCCGATGCACATTTTCCGCACCGGAGCGATGACCAAATTCAGCTCGTCTGCCTTGACGCTTTGCCCACCTGCGATTGCCGTCCATAATGACGGCCAAGTGACGTAATTTATCGCCCGCTGTCTTCAGACTGTCCGTGTCCACTGAACCGTCAGATCTCCATCAACTCCTGATTCTTCTTTTCAACCGTGCTATCAACATTAGCGATGTATTGATCCGTCAACTCCTGAACTTCATCACACAGTTTGAAAGATAAATCCTCGGGGATCAATTTGTCTTTGCCCATCGACTTGAACAGATCGTTCGCTTCACGACGGATGTGCCGGATGGAGACTTTTGTATTTTCGCCCTTCCTTGAGACATCACGCGTTAACTCGCGGCGACGCTCTTCTGTCAGGGCAGGAAACACAAGCCGAATACAACGACCGTCATTGATCGGATTGATGCCGATATCGGAGGCTTGCAGGGCACGCTCAATTTCTTTGAGCATAGAAGAATCCCAAGGTGTGATGACAAGCAGCTTAGCTTCCGGAATTTGCACATTCGCGATTTGCTTGATTGGCGTAGGTACGCCGTAATAGGACACCGTGATAGGATCCAGCACATGCGGATTTGCTCGTCCTGCCCGCACTGTGCGCAAATCGGTCTCCAGCGCTTCAATCGTTTTTTTCATCTGATCTTCGTAATCATCCATCAAAAGTTTGATTTCATCGATCACCATATGTTTTCCCCCTTGTTCGAAATAAGGACTGCTATATCATGTTAACAGATTACCACGCACTAAAAAAAGCGTCGTGCTGCAGATAACATGTCACATCTGTCTCGTCAACGTTTCGCAACCACTGTTGTTCCGATTTTTTCACCTCGTGCAGCACGAATGAGCAACTCCGGATCGCTGTTAGAAAACACGAGCAGTACTTGATTGAAATCGCGACAAAGCGCTGCCGCAGTCGCATCAATAACACCAAGTCGTTTCTCTAATATTTCATCATATGTAATGGTGTCATAACGTACTGCGTCCGGATAAAGATTAGGATCTCGATCATACACACCATCAACTTGTGTTGCTTTGAGAATGACATCGGCATGAATCATGGCTGCGCGGAGCGCCGCAGCAGAATCGGTCGAAAAGAACGGATTGCCTGTTCCCCCCGCAAAAATGACTACCTTTCCCTCGCTAAGGAAACGTCGCGCCTTAACAGCATCAACCGGTTCCGCGACAGTGGGCATCGGTACCGCTGTCATCAGTTCAACCTGTAATCCTTTGCGTGTAAAGGCATCACGGAGAGCAATAGCATTCATGACGGTAGCTAACATACCGATTTGATCCGCTTCAGCTCGATCCATACCTTCAGAAAGACGACCTCGCCAGAAATTACCGGCTCCGTTGACAATCCCAATCTCGTGTCCATTATCAACTAAACGACGCACCTGTTCTGCCGCGTGATCAAGCGCTTTTTCATCAATACCGGAACCGCTGTTGTCTGCAAGCGCTTCTCCGGACCATTTTAAAAGAAGTCGTTTGTATGCCATCATATCCACTTCCCTTCTTTCATTAGACTAGCGGGTGCGGTTTGAACCGACGGGATTCAAAACGCTCTGTACACACAGGTCGTATATAGAATCTTGCCCGACAATGTAAAGAGGGCGCTTCGGCGCCCTCTTGGTTGTACTGATCCGCTTTTATTTTTCGAGTTGAGCGGCGACCTCATCTGCAAAATTGCAATCTCTCTTCTCAAGGCCTTCACCCATTTCGTAGCGCACAAATCGGCGCACATGGATGTTTTCTCCTATACGACCGGCTAACTCCTTGATTACCGTCTCACAAGTTTTACTATCGTCTTTGATAAAAGACTGTTCGAGCAAGCATATGTCTTTTATATATTTCTCCATCCGTCCTTCGACGATCTTGTCGACGACGGCCGCCGGTTTTCCGGATTTTAGCGTCTGTGCGCGTACAAGTTCGCGTTCACGCTCGATGACTTCATCAGGAATTTCTTCACGACGCACGTAGAGTGGGCTCATCGCTGCTACTTGTAGCGCGAGGTCATGTACGAGCGTACGGAAATCTTGATTGTTTGCAGCGAAATCGGTTTCAATATTGACTTCGATCAATACGCCTATTCGACCTTCCCCGTGAATATATGAATCCACAATGCCCTCAGCCGTAATGCGACTGGATTTTTTCTCCGCTGTCGCAAGATCGTTCTTGCGCAGCCATTTAATGGCTTCATCAATGTCACCGTTTGAGGCTTGAAGTGCCCTTTTGCAATCCATCATACCGGAGCCGGTAAGGTCTCTGAGTTCTTTTACCATTTGTGCCGTAATTTTCATGCTTAACTCCTTAATTACTCGGTGATCTATCCTATTGATCTTATAATTCTTACATTAAGTCGTACTCGTCGTCTGCCGTTTCATCATCGAACTCATCATCCGGTTCTTTCTCATAGGACGGATCGTCGGCTTCTTCGCCTCTAAGCTTGACATCAAAACCTTCTTTTCCTTCAATCACTGCATTAGCCATGACGCCGGTTATAAGTTTGATCGCTCGAATCGCATCATCATTTGCGGGGATAACAAAATCAACTTCGTCCGGATCACAGTTGGTGTCAACGATCGCGACGATCGGAATGCCCAGTCGGCGCGCTTCTGCAATCGCGATGTGTTCTTTCTTCGTATCAACGACAAAAACACATGTAGGAAGTTGCTTCATGTCAGCGACACCGCCCAAATTGCGTTCAAGCTTGTCCAGTTCATTTTTCAGAGCCGCGACTTCTTTCTTTGGAAGATTGGTCCATGAACCGAGTTCTTCAGCTTCTCGGAGCTCATGCAAATGCTCAATGCGCTGCTTAATTGTACGGAAGTTCGTCAATGTGCCGCCAAGCCAGCGGTGATTAACGTAGAACATGCCGCAACGCTCCGCTTCTTCGCGAATGGCATCCTGCGCCTGCTTTTTTGTGCCGACAAAAAGCACTGTTCCGCCACGTGAAACAATCTCGTTGATGAAACGATACGCGATTTCAATCTTACGGATTGTTTTTTGCAGGTCAATGATGTAGATCCCGTTGCGCTCAGTAAATATATAGGGCGCCATTTTCGGGTTCCAACGACGGGTTTGGTGGCCGAAATGAACGCCACCTTCAAGTAATTGTTTCATGGAAACGACAGACATAATACCTCCTGTTTCGTCCTCCGGCGTACGCTTTACCACTAATACAACAGGGCAACAGGTGCAACACGCCGTGTGTTTTCCGTTGTCGATAATAACATAAATAACCGACATCGGCAAACACAAACTTCACACATCAGGGCTTAACGCGATTCTTTAGCTGTGATACACTTCTATGTGTGTAATCATTGTTGCAATTTGCACTCAAAAGGCATGACAATATACCGCTTACAACACTTTTGCGGCATGTCATGCCGACAACATTTGAAGTTTGGAGGACCTTGTATGTTATCCAATTCATTGCTTAAATTTGCCGCTTCAGAACACTGGCAGGTATATAAAAATGACGCCTGCGTTTTTGGCACTGTTAACGGCTATTGCATCACCGCATCCACAAACGAGGCAATAACCACATTTTATGTCCCTGTCGCGGGGATTGCTCCGGAGAATCTCATTGAGCTCACCGTATGGCTTGAGAAAACACGTTTCCCGCTTATACTGGTCAATTACGAAATGACGGACAATTTCATGGCCATTCGTGCAAAAGACACTGCCTTTTCCGGAACTGCGTCTCAAATGAAACGCTTTCTCAATATTCTTACCGACAAACTGAATAAGCTTGATATCGATTCGGAGGCTTGCGCTATTTGCGGACTTCCCTCAGACCAACGCGCACTATATGTCGGACTTTTCTGCCATATTCACGGTGACTGCATTCATAAAGTCGGCATTGACTTTACAAACCCAGAGCGTGATGTCCACAATCTCTCCATTTCTGAAGCGGAGCTACTGATCTTAAATGACGATGCAGACGCTCCTGCAACGGGGACAGACGTTATTCCTCCACTCCCCATCACGGACAAGAGTGACCCGTCGTCTTCAATTTCAGACGATCAGAATCAGAACGATGACTATTCTGATGTATCAGCAACATGTGAAGATGAGGACATGCCTGAGTCGATACCAAAAGAACGCCTTGTAAAGCTGGCAGAGCCTTTTATGCTTTATGAAGAGGTTTTCCTTGAAGACCTTGCCGCACTTATCGCAATTCCAAGTGTTCAAGGCGAGAATGAAGAAGGCGCGCCGTTCGGTCAAGAACCTAAACGCGCACTTGAAACTTTTCTTTCGATAGCCAAACGGATGGGTTTCCATACCGTCAATGTCGACAATGTCGCCGGCTACGTTGAAATCGGAGTCGGCGATGAGATGGTGGCTTGCGTTTGCCATCTTGACGTCGTACCTGCCGGCAGCGGCTGGAAGCATGATCCATGGGAACTTAATCGAGATGGCGACACGCTTTCCGGACGAGGCGTTATGGACAACAAAGGTCCCGCTCTGGCTTGCCTTTATGCGATGAAAGCGCTAAGAGAGGATGATTCTTTCTTTCCGAAGCGTCGTATTCGTCTGATTGTCGGAATAAATGAAGAATCGGGCAGCCAATGCCTTGCACATTACGGCAATGTTGAGGAGATTCCCGTTGGAGGCTTCACGGCTGATGCCTGCTTCCCCGCCATCTACGCTGAAAAAGGCATCGCTCGCCTAAAACTCACGATGAAGCGCAACACTGAAGACGCAATCAAGGAAGCCTCGGCCGGCCATGCGGTCAATATGGTGCCGGGGTCATGTGAAGTTCTTTTGAAAGATAACACCTCTATCTCATATCAAGGTCAAATGGCTCACGCCAGCAGACCTGAGGACGGTTTGAATGCAATCGCATTAGCTATGGACACGCTTGCTGAATCTTTTGAAGAAGACGGTCGTGAGGACACTTTTGTTGCATTTTTCAACGTTGTTATCGGACAGGAAACCGATGGTCAATCCATCGGACTTGCCTTTTGTGATGAAACCGGAGCAACAACAGTCAATGCGGGAATTCTATCTATTGATGAAAAAGAGGCTTCGGTGTCTCTCGATATTCGCTATCCAGCACATTTTGATTACGAGGAGGCCAAAGAGCGTGTTGCAAATATTGTTAAACCTTATGGCGTCGAGGCCGTTTGGGAAAGCCATACACCTCCACTTTATCTTCCCAAGGCATCACCGCTTATTCAGACCCTTACGGATACGTACACCGATCTAACGGGAACTTCCGGTGAAGCTCTTGCTACGGGCGGAGGCACCTACGCTCGCGCACTCTCCAATATATGCGCGTTCGGACCGGCCTTCCCCGGTCAACCTGATGTTTCGCACCAGGCGAATGAGCATGTAGAGATTACTGAGCTTCTCGCTGGAGCAAGTCTCTATCAAGAAGCCTTAAAGCGCCTTGCTAATCAAGAGTGACGCCGCATCTATGGGATGCAATATTTGCGCATCAAGGCGAACAGACGCCCTCGGAAAGCCTCTCGATCAATATCAAGCACGACACGATGCTCACGATAGGGCATTTTTTTGTCTGAATCAAGATCTGTAACCGTTTTTCCGGAGGTAACCAATCCACGCGTCTCTACACGTATACCTGCTTTTCTTGCTGTAAACATGGATTCATCTTCGGCAAAGAAAAGAGCGGCAGGATCATGAAGGCAGATGCCGGGAAGACCGAGCGACAGCTCATATCGAAGGGCGTTTTGCTGACTCTGATAGCTAAAGATCGCCTGCGGTGTACCGAGTTCGGCAAGCTCATCAAGTTCTGCTTCGGTAAGATACGCCTTCAGCGTGACATCGAGCCCGCACATGACGACGGGAATACCGCTATTGAATACGACATCGGCAGCCTCCGGATCGGTAATCACATTGAATTCGGCGGATGGCGTTCTGTTACCTCCAACCGCAGCACCGCCCATGATTACGATTTTAGAAAGGCGCTTTGGAAGATCTCTATATTTGATGAACGCTTTTGCGACGTTTGTCAAAGGGCCTACCGCGACAAGCACAAGATTCTCATATTGTATCGCGGCATTGTAAAGTCCGTCCCACGCAGGTTCCGATTCTGCTTTTCGAGGTGAAGGGTCAAGCTCAACTCCGCCCAATCCGTTCAGCCCATGCACATGAGGAGCCGTAACGAGCGGGCGCGCTAACGGTTTGTCAGCACCCTTATAAACAGGAACATCTGTCCTTCCTGCCAATGCGAGTACGTTGAGCGTATTCGGCAATGTATTCTCCAATCCGACATTACCGGCCACCGCCGCTACACCGATTAAATCAAAACTATTCATTTTGGCCGCACAAAGGAGTGCCATTGCGTCATCGACACCTGTATCACAATCGATAAAGAGCGGTATTCGCTTCGTATCGATGTCCGGTTTCATATATTTCTCAGTCATGCCGTTCACCTGAATTTCTCTTATGTTATTAATTATTTTGAAGTTCTAGAGGACAAGTGCCAAGACACATTCGTAGACTCTTAACGCTAGCCTCTAGCTTAATAGTATTTTGAATGATGCATATCGGTATAAATGTTCAACCAAAGTAATTGACAGCTTCAACCAGCAGATCAACAAATGCAACACGGTCAATATCTTTTAGACAATAAGCATTTGCCGGTTTGCCCGACACTCTGTTAATATCTCCAACTGTTGCTCCCCGACAGAATTCACCTGTTGTCTCCACTTGTACGTAGAGGTCTTTACCCGACAGGATATCCGGTCGAACAAGTGCCGTTACGGCAACAGCATCGTGAACAGGTGCGCCGGGGTATCCAAGGGCTTGATGAAAGTGATAGAAAAATTCAAGCCATCCGGCGACAACCAGCGCGACGTCATTGCCGACATGGCGAATTCTTTCAAAGTCCTCAGGGTAGACAAGCGCCTGTTCAGTGACATCAAGACCGGCCATCGTGATGGGAATATCTGAATCAAAGACTATCTTCGCCGCGTCCGGATCAACAAGGATGTTAAATTCTGCAGCGGGAGTCCAGTTACCGCGTGCGATGCCGCCGCCCATGAGCGATATGTGCCGGATTTTCGACTTAAGTTCAGGATAAAGTAATAGAAGTGAAGCGACGTTGGTCAACGGGCCGGTCGGCACAATGACGACCGGCTCATCGCTTTCTTTCAGACATCGCGCCATTAACTCAGCTGCTGAGTACGGCACAGGTGTTCTAACGGGCTCCGGTAAATCCGGTCCGTCGAGTCCTGTTTTTCCATGTACGGTGTCGGCAATAATAGGATCTCTAAAAAGCGGTTTTGGAAGACCCATCGCAAGAGGAACATCCATTCCTAAAAGAGCCATGATACGACCTGCGTTGTAAGTCGTCTTCTCAATTGTCTGGTTCCCGCAAACGGATGTCGCACATAGAATACGAAGTTCAGGACGCGATCGTGCCAAGACCCAAGCGATCGCATCATCGTGCCCAGGATCTCCGTCCAGAATGATGGGGATCGGATGCTCCGTCGATGCATGAAACGTCTGAATGTTGCTTCGATTTCCGATCACGTTAAACCTCTCTTTCATAGTCGAATTAAATACCCGTCAGGCGTCTTATACCGCGTTTCTTGAGCTTTCGAGTCCTATTCCACGCGTAGATAAAGAGCCCCAAAATAGTGACCGCATAAGGAATCATAGAGACGAGGAAACTCGAGACATTCGGCAACCCGGCGACCTTTGAACTCAAGCCGTGCGCCGTACCGAAAAGCAGTGATGTAAGCATTGCACCAACCGGTTCACCGCGACCCATCGCTTGTGCAGCTAACGCAATGAAACCTCGTCCGGCGACCATGCCCTGATTCCAACCCTGTGAGTAGTACATCGACATAAAGGCGCCGCCTAACCCTGCAAGAGCGCCCGACATAGCGATAGCTATATACTTGATGCGCTTTACACTGACACCGACGCTGGAAGCCGCCTGAGGGGTTTCACCGACAGCTCTAATATTGAGTCCGAGGGGCGTCCTGTAAAGAAGCAGCCATATGAGCCATACCAAAAGGAAGGCGACGTATGTCAGGATACAGTGACCTGATAAAATCTTACCAAGAAACGGTATATCTTTGATCAAGGGAATATTGATGGTAGGAATCAAAATATTCGGTGTCACCAGAATTGCCGTATTTCCACGCAATCCGGTGAACATGAAAAGTAGGAAAATGGCACCGCCTTCGCCAAGCATATTGACAGCAATACCGGTCAGGATGATGTCCGTTTTAAATTCAAGATAAAAGAATCCCATCATCAGAGCAAGTAAAGTACCCACGAGCACAGCGCCTATAACCCCTAAAAACCAGCTCTGTGTCCAATAAGCGATAAGGAATCCGAATAGTGCCGAAAGCATCATCGTACCTTCAAGACCGATGTTTGTCATTGCCGCCTTTTCAGCAACAACGGCAGCGAGTGCGGCAAAGAGAATCGGCGCTGTAATGCGCAATATGACAAAGAGAAAATCGATCTGAAAAACCCATTCTGCTAGCTGTTTAAGCATTTTCTGCACCTCCGTTTTCAATACCGGCGTTGCCCTGCTTTAGCAATTCCTCTCTTGCTGTCTTGACGACGAGCTTCTGACGATAGCCGGACAGGAATTGTTCCGCCGCGAAGAACAGGAAAATGGCCGCCTGAATGATATCGATCATCTCGCTTGCCACATGCGTCTTTGTTGACATGAGCATACACCCTTTGTTGAGATAAGCGAGAAAAAAGGCAGCTAAGGGTACTGCGGCCGGATTGTTCTTCGCTAAGATCGCGATCGTTACGCCGGTCCAACCGTATCCGGGAAGATTTAACCAAAGAAACTGATTATAGCGTCCTAGAATTTCAAAGCTTCCGCCCATGCCGGAGAGCATCCCGCCGATCATTTGTGAAACGACAATCATACCGGCGACATTCATGCCCGAATAGAGGGCAAAAGACTCATTGATACCAATCATACGAATGCTGTAGCCCCATCGCGTCCGGTACATGAAGAACCAGATGATCACGGAAAAGATAAGCGCTGCAATGAACCCCCAAGATAACTTGCTCGTCCCGGGAACGATTTGAACCACACGCGCTGTATCATGGAAACTGTGGGTCATCGTGGCGCCTCGTGAACGGTCAGCAAAATAAAAGTTTAGGAAATGCATCGACACGTAGAGCATGACGAAATTCAACATCAGGCTCGTAACCATTTCACTGGCGCCGAGCTTAACTTTGGCTAATGCCGGAATCAACATAATGACAGAGCAGACAAGGCCAGCGACCAGCGTCGCAACAAGAGGGTGTATGAATGGCGGCAAATTCCAGTAAACGCCAATTAGACCGCCAACAAAAGCGCCTACGTAAACGCATCCCTCTCCTGCCAAGTTGAATTGGTTGGCGGAAAACATGACGCAAACAGCAAGTCCCGTAAATATAGTTGGCGTCATACCGGCAAGCACCTCTAACATATTGCGCATGTTAAAAGCGATCGCGCCTTCCTTGACAGTCACAAGAGGTCCGATCAACAGATATCGCAACGATTCCCAAGGCGATTCCGATGTTAAGAAAATAAATATCGCAGCGACGAGCAACGCAAAGAAAATGGCAACCGCGCCGCGCAAAATATTAAATTGAGTCATTCTACGGTCAAGCATGGCAAGCCCTCTTCACTTCCTCATCGCTTTGCTTTTTAAGGCCAAGCATGTATTCACCCATCATTACATCATCCCACTGTCCGTCATCAAAATAGCCAACGATATTGCCGCCATAAAGGACAATTAAGCTGTCGGAAAGCTCCATGACTTCATTGAGGTCGGCAGAAACGAGCAAAACGGCAGCACCCTCTCGCGAAAGGTCAACCAGTTTGTTTCTTATTAGCTCGGTGGCGCCAACATCAATGCCGCGCGTCGGCTGATCGGCGATGATCAAGAGCGGGTCAGCAGAAAATTCACGTGCAACAACTACTTTTTGAATATTGCCGCCCGACAGCATGTTCACATGTTGGCGACCTGATTTACAAAGAACAGCATAGTCCTCAATCAGATGCTGGCTCGTTTCACGAATCGCTTTCATATTGAGTAGCGGCCCTTTGTTGAACGCGGGAGAGGCAATCCGGTCAGATACGATATTCTCGTTGATGCTGGCCGTCCCGGCGATCCCAAAAGTCATTCGGTCTTCAGGGACATAGGATACGCCCATATTGCGCAAATCACGTTGTGATTTATCGGAAATGTTCACACCATTAACATGTACGGAACCTTCTTCAGGAGAGATCAGTCCGAAAAGTATATCTACTAATTCACGCTGCCCGTTGCCCTCTACTCCGGCAATCCCCACAATCTCACCTTTTCTCACATCGAACGATATACCGTTCAGCATGCGCTTATTCCATTCATTGACAAATTGGAGGTTTTCAACGTGTAAAACGACTTCTCCGGGCTCTGCAGGCGTCTTCTCCAACTCCAGGACTACATCACGACCCACCATCAAACGTGATATCTCCTGCTCGGAAATAGAATCGGTGTCGTAAGTACCGGCAGCTTTACCGCGGCGCATGATCGTGACACGGTCTGTCAATTCCTTAATTTCATTGAGTTTGTGAGATATAAAAATGATGGTAAAACCTTGATTTTTTAACTCATGTAACTGCCTGAACAGCTCTTCAGTCTCCTGGGTCGTCAATACTGCCGTCGGCTCATCAAGAATCAAGACTTTAGCACCGCGTACAAGGGCTTTGAGAATCTCTACTTTCTGCTTCATGCCTACTGATATGTCCGCCACTCGAGCGTTAGGCTCCACGTCAAAATGAAAACGTTCAGCATATTCCTCAGTCAAACGAACCGCTTCCTTAAAATCAATGAACATGCCGGATTTCTTCGGCGCCATCCCGAGCACTACATTCTCAGCGACGGTAAGGCTCGGTACCAGCATAAAATGCTGATGAACCATTCCGATACCCTTTGCGATCGCCGCCATTGGCGACGCGAACGTAACCTCCTCGCCGTCCATCAAAATGATACCGCTAGTTGGCTTCTCAAATCCGAAAAGAATCTTCATCAGTGTCGATTTACCGGCGCCATTCTCCCCGACCAGCGCGTGAATTTCACCTTTATTTACGGAGAAATTAACGTCTTGGTTGGCGGGAATGCCATTGGGATAAATCTTCGAGATGCCCAACATCTGTACAACAGGCGTATCTGCCATTTTCGGTCTCCTCTTGGTCATTATCCGTCCCTCCGGAATCCTTTCAGTTGCCTTGGAAGGACGCCACGAATCGATATTCACACATCAGGTGATTAATCAACTTGAAGATCATAAACATATAACAGAGGGGATCCTTTGAGGGATCCCCTCCCGTTGCATACCTCCTAAAGGAGTCTTTGCCTTTGAAAATCAACTTAAGGCTTCATTTGCTCGCGGAGCGCGATTGCGCCATCGTTGTCGATAATCGCCGAAGGGACTTCAACGTCGCCGTTGCGAACCGCTTCCGCTGCGGCCAGTACCTTGTCCTGAACATCCTGCGGTGTGTACTTCTTGAAGTTCTTGTCACTTACAAAGCCGACTCCGTTTTCAAGCAAACCGAGGTTCACTTCCTCGCCCCAGTAGGTGCGTCCGGCATCCCACTCGTCGATAAGCCAGATCAGAGAGTCGCCGACATTCTTGAGACCCGAAGTCAGTGTGATGGCGGCTTGGTTTTCAGGAAGCGTCAGCTCTTGATCCGAGTCAACGCCGAAGAACCAAGCTTTGCCTGACTCAAGCGCCGCCTCAGCGCCGCCGTTGCCGGAAAGACCCGCGACGCCCCAGATGATGTCGCACTTGTTGTCGTTGATCATGCTGAGCGCCATTTCCTTGGCCGTGGCTGTGTCGGCATAGCTGTTGACATAGCGTGCATCGACACGAACATCTGGATCAGTATCTTTGACACCGGTTAGAAAGCCGTAAAGGAAGTCATTGATGACGGGGCTGTCCATGCCGCCGATAAACCCAACCGTCTTCTCAGGGTTGATTTTATCAATGCCTTCCGCAGTCGTCAGTGCTGCTGCATAAACGCCGAGGATGTATCCCATGTCATTCTGACGATAGCTGATGTTCACAACGTTGGCATTATCGCCCACATAGGTGGTGTCATCATAAATCGCAAACAACTGATCGGGATAAGCGGTCGCGGTCTCTTTGAGGTAGTCGGGCATCTGATACGTGCCGCAAACGACGAGATCGTATTCGCCGCTTTCGGAAACTTCATTTAGCGTCTCTTGCCATCTCGGATGATCTGATTCGGCTGCACCCATCTCCTCATATTTGAGTTCAATACGACCATCCGCAGCAAGCCTCTCAAGTCCCGCCTGAGCGGAGTCAAAAAAGGACTTATCGCCGAGGTTGCCGTTGATCAGGTGAATGACTTTGTACACCTTTTTCCCCGGATCTTCCGATTCTACAGGATCTTCGGAACCTTCCGGAGACGGTGCTTCAGTCTTCTTAGTCTCAGGCACTTCCGGATCCGGAGTTGACGGAGCACAGGCAACAATCGACAACACCATCAACAACGCAATCAGTAATGCAAATACTTTTTTCATGTTTTCTTCTCCTTAGTCTTTTGATGTGTCATTTTCGCTCGGAATACCAAGATTATTTTCTGAAAATGTTATCCGGAAAATGTCTTAATATCTGAACAAAATGACCAATCGCAGAGTCATTATACACAAATATCAAGACATTATCAACGAAAATGACGTCTGACGATCCTTAGTGATCGTTCAGAAAAGCTTATGGAAAAAGTCGACGAGCGACTTGAATTTTAGAGGCAATCTGCTGCGCCTCAGGAGAAATGAGATCAATTAAACGAAGTGTCGTCCGACTGGGAAGTGTAACAAGAAGTTGATGATCCTGTACGCATACGGCAAGTGCGTAATCATTGGCGCGATAAAAAAGAAGATCGCCTTCGTGAAGCGCCGATAGATCAAGTGAGCCATCCTTTTCGGGGAGCGAAAGAGGCTCGCCGGCGTTTAGGAGTCCCGCGATCGTCCGCGAAAGTTCCAATCCTACCAGGCGCGAGGCTACAAAAACGGCGCCTTCAGGCGACATCCCCTGCAAGGTAGATCCAGCAGGGATATAGGTTGCGCGAAAAAAACGCCGGACTGTCGAAGCAAAGACCGTCTGCGGATCTTCATCTGTTTTTAGAGAATCTGCTATAGGTCCGGTAATGACGCCGCTTCCGCTGATCCATCCTTCTCCGCCGCCCGGCATGATAATTCGAAATAGATCACCGCGCCGGTAATCGGAAAAGAAAACACTCCCCATCGGTGCTTCAACAAGGAGTGTTCCTTGATATGCGTGACTCATGATGCGCTTATAAGAATCAACCACAAGTACGCGCGCAATAGCGCCCGAAGGATTCACAGAGCGCGTTCCCGCTGCCAAATGGTCGCGTCTGACATAACCTTCAATACCATCCTCGAGACGAATTTTAAACCACGATTCACCCCGTGTTTCAAGAATAACGCACGGTTCGTTAAATAGCGCATCGCATACTCGAAGC
This sequence comes from Clostridiaceae bacterium, assembly GCA_012800435.1. Taxonomy (GTDB): domain Bacteria; phylum Bacillota; class Clostridia; order Saccharofermentanales; family DTU023; genus UBA4923. The sequence continues at coordinate 73,182 of JAAZJH010000072.1, forward strand.
GCCTTTAAATCAGGTGATTCAAGTAATGGGGCAAACGATGTCGCGATCACCGCGTCGGCAGAGTGATCCGGTAATACACCATTCGACGATGAAAACGACTCATCTGGCGGCTGGCTTTCAGGAACACGGCTAATCAAACCGGGTACCACAATAAAAAGCCCTGCCATCATCAGAAAAAAGACGATAATCGCCAGAACCCATGGCGGCCATTTCGTTTTTCCAGAGCCGAGATATACAGGCCGACGTGCCCTCTTGTTATCAGCTTTATTTAGTGAATCCGAGCCAAAGGAGGAACCCCGCGCGATGGAAATCCTCTCGTCACTCTGCCGCTTTTCGGATTGATGATTTTCGGTCATGATGTATCAGCTCTCAATTCATCTGCGAATACAGATGCATCGTCCGTTTCCAACACACAAAAGGCGCATGCCATCTCTTTTTCATGTGAAATACTTAAATGACAGGCAACGCCGCCAAGTGATTCAAAATGCTTCCTAGCGGCTCCATGCAGGTTAACGATCGGCTCGCCGTTACGACCACGTAATATTTCAATGTCATGAAAGGCAATGCCGGAACGCCCTATCCCGGTTCCGAGCGCTTTGGAAACAGCCTCCTTGGCGGCAAATCGACCGGCAAGACAACAAGCGTCTCCTCTACATAAAGACTTTTCACACGAAGTAAAAATACGGTCAACAAATCGTTCACCGTGGCGAGCAACCGCACAAATCATCCTATTGACCGCGACAAGATCGACTCCAATTCTCACGGCAGTCCCTCCTGCGATGTGAAAGGTCTGTCGACAGAATCGAGCTTTCCTGTTTTCTCAATAAGATTTTTTATTCGCAAACGTATGTCATCCGGTGGAAAGTTACAGGTAAGGTAGTTGCCTGCGATTCGACTTGCAATACGCTGATCATATTTTCTCGAAAGATCACGGACGGTTAAGTTGGAGGCGATGATCGTCGCCAGATGTTTGTTCTGGCGTGTATCCAACACTGTGAGCAACTGAGCGAACGATTCCTGCGTCAGCGGCTCAGTACCAAGGTCGTCAATTAGAAGCAAGTCCCACGACAACAGCGCATCATAAAGCATCGTTGCTTCTTCCAGTTGCTCAGGATCCGCTCTAAAGGACAATTGCTGGCGTTTGTATCGGGCCATCATATCAAAAAGGGTAGGCGACGAGACATACATGACAGTCTTTCCGTCCTCCATCAAGCGATTGCCGATGCATTGCATGAGAAATGTTTTACCGGTACCCGGCGCACCGGAAAAGAATAGATTCCGATCCTGAAGGCGCTCAAAATTGGAAACATAGGTCGTCGCCATGTTGACGTAACCCGACATAATCTCTCGTGGTGAGATTCCGGTATCCTTCTTCCCTGACAGAACATGCGCGTCAAATAGATTGAGATTAAAATTTGAAAAAAGCGCGTAGCGACTCATCGGATCCGGAAAATACTGCGGTATAAACGACTGAATCGCCACATTTCGACACGCGCACCAACGGTTTCCAACTCTACCCGTATCTTGACAGACAGCACACATGTAATCAGGTTCCAGATACAGAGGGTCAATACGGTGGCGCCGCAGGAAAGCGTCACGACGCGCTACAGCTTCATGAAACGCTTGCTCTGACTTCTGTTGCGCTTCCGTCTTATCCGGATCGGTGTTACGAAAAAAAGTTCTTTCTGGAGAATCATCCATTAGTGAAATACGTTCATCATCCGGAGTCGACGGAGAGGGCTGCTCTCGATCATGTTGTGGATTCGTAATATTTTCGTAAACGCGGCAATCAGCCTGTAAACGTTCAAGTCCAAGGAGGCGAATTTCACGATCGAACTCCTTAAGTTCCGGAAACGCATCATAAAGTGCGCGCACGCGGTCATCGCGGCGCTGATACGCTTCTTGACGACGTCGGTCATAAAGACGCTCAAGATCACGGTTTAATTTTCCGGAAAGACTTATCATAGCTTATCTAATCCTCGGCATCGGCGCAGCCTCGGGCAAACTGCCGTCATCATATGCCTCATCCTCATGTGAAGTCGAAAAATTGCCCCGGTTGCTGCCAAGCGCTGCTGCTTTCTCTCGAAGCGAGGTGCGCTCCGCCTCTCTTCTGCGCTCATACGTTTCAATATCTTCTACCGTTTTGACGCCATTCTCATACCAGTCCTTAAGAATGGCGCCCACGTAACGAACACTCGGACTTTGCGCACCGGTCGTCCTTGACAGAGCTTCTTCAATTACATCTTCATCGTAATCGTATTCATCTACCCAACGGTCAACGTCACGAAGATCGTACTCAGACATACGACGACGCAGTCTCTTCCCTACAAGCGCTTTGATGTCATTTTTACGCATAAATTGCGTGTAATAGACAGAAAGCTGCTCATAAGTCTTTACACCGGCAGCAGCCCAATCTTCAGCGATTCTGGATGCATATCCGGGGCCGGAAAGCTTCTTATTATTGGACGCCTCCTGAAACAGAGCGTAAATCACTTCCGGTTCAAATCCGTATGCCTCAAACCATCGGTCGATGTGATCATACCACGTAAACGTCATCATACCTTGAAAAAATGTTAGGTTAATCTGGTTCACCATTGTCTCGCGATCTTGGTGCATCGTCTCGCGTCGGCGTATTTCACGCGGAGATGATGACGTAATCGGACGGTAGCGTTTCTGCAATTCTTGCATCTTTAGATCGGAAATCGTGATGTCTTGGTCGGATACTGTTACCAAATAGCGCTTCTTCAACTCTATAAGCGCTTCGTCAACGTCATCCAGAGACATGCCTAGACGATCTGCCAAATCTTCTACGTTCGCCTTACGTGATCCGCTCTGCGAAACGGAATTCAAAAATAAGTAGCATTTCACGGCATTTCCGGATAGTTCGGGCATGACGTCCTGAATAAAAAGATTGGGAATCATTGCATCGCTGAAAAGAATGGCTCGGCTGTCCTTAATACGCACGGTCAAATTCTCCTTCCCGTACCTAACACGTCGCTCAAAGGCAATCACGGGTTGAAAAAAGAGCGAAGGAGATCGCGAACGATTCTCCTTCGCCTGTCGAGGCGCCGTTAACGCGCGTTATCTCATGATTCTTGATTAGCAAATCGCAAGTAATTCTGATAACGCTCTTCAGCCGCTTCGTGGGCAAGCTTGAATATTTCAGCGACTTTCTCCTCGTTGTATCTCTTGTAAAGAGAAGTATACCTTACTTCACCTTTCAGGAATGCGGCGTAATCCAATGTCGGCGCTTTAGAATCAAGGATGAAAGGATTCTTCCCATCTACGTCGAGCAGCGCAGGATTATATCGCCAAAGGTGCCAGTAACCTGAATCGACAGCCAATTTCTGACGATCCTGCGCAAGTGTCATTCCACCGCGAATACCGTGGTTGATGCACGGAGCGTAAGCGATGATCAATGACGGACCGTTCCAAGCTTCCGCTTCACGGAAGGCTCGAAGCGTCTGCATATGACTTGCGCCCATCGCAATTTGGGCAACATAGACATAACCGTACGTCATTGCCATCAAGCCGAGATCCTTCTTCTTCAGCGGTTTGCCGCCGGCGGCAAATTCCGCTACAGCACCAAGAGGTGTGGATTTCGACGCCTGACCGCCTGTGTTGGAATAGACTTCCGTATCGAGAACGAGCACGTTGACATCCTCACCGGAAGCCAAAACATGATCGAGGCCGCCGTAGCCTATGTCATAGGCCCAGCCGTCACCGCCAAAAATCCACGTGGAACGGAGCATGACGTAGTCCTTTAGTTCGATGATCTTTTCTTTCAAAGCATCCGCCTCACCCTGAAGTGATGCTTCTTCAAGTGCAGATATGAACGCATCCGCTACAAGACGGGCATTTTCCTTATCATCTTTCTTCTCAAGCCAAATTTCGACGGCCTGTTTAAGATTTTCGGGAATACCCATTTCCTTAAGCGCTAAAGCATGCTCCGTCAGACGTTCACGAAGCTGTTTTACGCCGAGGTGCATACCAAGACCGTATTCCGCATTGTCTTCAAAAAGCGAATTTGCCCATGAAGGTCCGTGACCGGCGCTATTCTTGCAATAAGGCATAGATGGCGCCGATCCGCCGAAGATCGAAGAACAACCTGTTGCGTTGGCAACCATCATGCGATCACCGAACAACTGTGTCACTAGGCGCACATACGGTGTTTCACCGCATCCTGCGCAAGCACCTGAGAATTCGAACAGCGGTCGTTCAAACTGACTGCCTTTCGGTGTACTCTTGTTCATCGGGTTAGGCTTTTCGCTAAGCGACATCGCGTACTCCCAATTAATCTTCTCTTGCATGCTGTCAACCAGAGGACGCATCTCAAGGGACTTCTGTTTTGAAGGACAAACGTGCGCACATGCGCCGCATCCCGTGCAGTCCAGTGCTGAAACTTGAATCCTGAATTGGTACTGTTCATACGCTTTCATGCCGGGCTTCGTAGTGAAACTTTCCGGCGCATTCTTCGTCTCTTCTTCATTGAGAAGGAAAGGACGAATCGCCGCATGAGGACACACGAAAGCACATTGATTGCACTGAATGCAATTTTCCGGAATCCAGTTCGGAATATTCACCGCGATGCCGCGTTTTTCGTATGCCGTTGTGCCCTGCGGCATCGTGCCGTCAACATGATCCATGAATGCCGATACGGGAAGCTTATTGCCTTCCTGACGGTTCATGACGTCTGCGATATCACGAACAAATGCCGGTGCGTCACGAGGTTCTGCAGGCTCGTCTTCCGCGTCTCTCCAGGCAGCCGGCACATCAACCTTCCAAACATCACGAATGCCGGCATCGACGGCGCTGTAATTCATGTTAATGACGTCTTCGCCTCTATGACCGTAAGATCTGACAATAGCGTCCTTCATGTGTTGCACAGCTTCATCAACAGGAATAACGCCACTGATTTTGAAGAATGCCGCCTGACAGACTGTATTAATCCTGCCTCCTAATCCCAAATCCTGAGCAATTTGAACGGCGTCAATAATGTAGAAGCGGATATCATTATTAGCGATATAGCGCTTTACGTGTCCGGGCAAGAAATCATCAAGCTCATCCTGCTTATGAGAAGTGTTGAGCAAGAATGAACCGCCCGGCTTAAGCGAACTCATCACGTCATACTGCTGAACATACGTCGGGTTATGCACAGCAACAAAATCGGCCTTTTCAACGAGATACGGCTCGCGGATCGGTTTATCACCGAAACGAAGGTCAGAGATCGTAACACCGCCCGATTTTTTAGAATCGTAAGAAAAATAGGCTTGCGCGTACATCGGCGTATTATCACCGATAATCTTGATGGAGTTCTTATTCGCGCCGACTGTGCCGTCGGAACCGAGACCCCAGAAACGCGCAGCGAATGTGCCTTTCGGTGATACATGGATCGGATCGCCTATTGCTAGGGAAAGATTTGTCACATCGTCTTCAATACCGATTGTAAAGCGCGGTTTCGGATGATCTTTCTTCAACTCATCAAATACTGCTTTAATCTGAGCCGGTGTCGTATCTTTCGAACCGAGACCGTAACGTCCGCCGATTATAGTTGCCGCTCGACCCGCCTCAGCAAAAGCTGAGATCACATCAAGCAGCAGAGGCTCGCCAATGGAACCGGATTCTTTCGTCCTGTCAAGCACCGCTATTTTTTTCACAGAGGCCGGAATAGCATCAAGGAAACGCTTTGTGCAGAACGGACGATAGAGATAAACATGTAAAGCACCGGTCTTGCGGCCGGACTTATTGAGATAATCAACCGTCTCACAGACAGTCTCAAAGACTGAACCCATTGAGATAACGATTTCTTCTGCTTCAGGGTCGCCATAGTAGCCGAACAGCTTGTAATCCCTGCCGGTCAGTTTACCAATCTCATCCATATACTGCTCAACGATGTCCGGCAGACGATCGTAATAAAGGTTAGAGGCTTCGCGTTGCTGGAAGAAAATATCCGGATTCTGCGCAGAACCGCGGAGCACAGGATCGTTCGGTGTTAAACCGCGCCTGCGAAAGGCTTCGAGTTCGTCCTGATCAATCAGTTTAGCAAGATCATCGTATTCCAAAGCCTCAATTTTCTGTATTTCGTGAGATGTACGAAAGCCGTCAAAAAAGTGCAGGAAAGGTACACGACTGCCTATGGCGGCAAGATGTGCAACAGCACCAAGATCCATGACGGCTTGAACCGAAGGTGACGCAAGAAGCGCAAAACCTGTTTGACGCACAGCCATCACGTCGCTATGGTCACCGAAAATCGATAGAGCATGCGTGGCTAGCGCGCGTGCCGTTACATGGAAAACGGCAGGCAACAATTCGCCCGAGAGTTTGTACATATTGGGAACCATCAGAAGAAGTCCCTGTGATGCTGTATACGTCGTCGTTAAGGCGCCGGTCGCAAGTGAGCCGTGAACTACGCCTGACGCACCGCCTTCTGACTGCATTTCGATAACGCGTACAGTCTGACCGAAAATATTCTTTCGACCTTCCTGTGACCACTTATCAACGTAATCAGCCATTGGTGATGACGGAGTGATCGGATAAATACCCGCCACTTCCGTAAATGCATACGATGCGTAGGCGGCGGCAGTATTCCCGTCCATCGTCACGAATTTTTTTTCTTTTGTCATGTTTACCTCCTGAATAACTGTTTCACATCGTTATAATATTCATAGTCATACACGTTTTTCAGTATAACATGTTCTTGCTTGCCGGCAGCGGTGAAAATATGTGCCGCGAAGCAAACACGTGAATATATTCATACTTCATCTTTCAACCACAAAGAGTGCCCCGTCATTTCTTCGGATTTCGGTAAGCCGAGTATATCGAGAAGCGTCGGTGCAAGATCAGCGAGACGTCCTTTCATCAGATGGCCGCTCGAAAGACCGGCCCCAATCAGCCACACGGGATTCGTCGTATGTGCTGTAAATGGTTGATTCGTCTTGGGATCCAGCATGGCCTCACAGTTGCCGTGATCAGACGTAATTAGCGCAACACCTCCGCGATCGACGATTGCTGGAACAACGCGTGAAAGACACTCATCAACCGCTTCGATCGCTTTTACCGCCGCTTCAAATACACCGGTGTGACCGACCATATCACCATTGGCGTAATTCAGAATAACGACATCGAAATGGTCATCTGAAAGCGCCTCTAACAAGTGATCTGTAACTTCATATGCGCTCATCTCCGGCTTTAAGTCATACGTCGGAACGGAAGGTGATGGCACTAGGATCCGTTCTTCTCCGTCGTAACTGATTTCGCGTCCGCCATTAAAGAAAAACGTAACGTGTGCGTACTTTTCAGTCTCCGCGATACGAAGTTGCCTCAATCCCGCTTCCGAAATAACCTCACCGAATGTTCCGGTGAGGTTTAACGGCGGCCAAGCGACAAAAAGGTCGGGAAAATGGTAGAAATCAGTACTGTATTCCGTAAATGTGACGTAATGAAGCCCCATGGGCTTATGTTCTATCGGAAACGCCTGAAATGTCGGTTCACAGAATGCTCTTGTAAGTTCACGTGCACGATCCGGTCTGAAATTAAAGAAGATAAATGCATCCCCCGATTTAACCGGCGCAACAGGTGACCCGTCCTGATTTGCCATGACTACGGGTACAATGAACTCATCGGTAACGCCGGCGTCATAGGACTGCCGAATAGCTTCTAACGGATCATGGGCATAAGAGCCTTCAAATCCTTCTGCCGTCAACGCGCGATAAGCTTTCTCAACACGATCCCAGCGGTTGTCGCGGTCCATTGCGTAATAACGTCCGGAAAGTGTCGCGATTTTTCCGATACCGATCCTATCCATTGCTTCGAGCAACTGTTTCATATATGTGTAACCGCCTGTCGGCGATGTGTCGCGTCCATCAAAGAATGCGTGAATCGCGACATCTTTGACACCCTCCTGCTTGGCCATCTTAAGCAGCGCTTCAAGATGTGTGGTATGACTGTGTACGCCGCCATCGGATAAAAGCCCGGCAAGATGCAACGTCTTATCCTCGTCTGACGCATAATTCATGGCGCCAAGAAGAACCTCGTTCTGATAAAAGGTGCCGTCGTCCACCTCGTTACTGATACGAAGTAGATCTTGGTAAACGACTCGACCCGCGCCAATATTCGTATGACCGACTTCAGAATTGCCCATCTGCCCATCCGGCAGACCGACGTCTCTTCCGGATGCACTAATTTGAGTCACCGGCCATTTCTCCATAAGATGATCTATGTAGGGTGTATTGGCGGCGAGAGCCGCATTGCCTTCGCACGGCGGAGCGATCCCCCATCCGTCGAGAATGATCAACGCAACAGGTCTTTTAATTAATTTCATCATAGTGTTGATGCTCTGATATCCTTTCGTAAATACGGCGCGCTTGAGGCGATGCCTTGGCGCGCCGGTTATTCCGACATCCGGTATTGGCGCCATCCGTTTAACTGTTAGCGATCGTAGCAAAATCGAGCGCTTTCAGTGACGCACCGCCAACAAGTCCGCCGTCGATATGCGGTTGAGCAAATAGTTCTGCAGCGTTGTCGGCGTTAACAGATCCGCCGTACAGGATTTTGACGCTCAGCGCCTCCTCCGAGCTATACAGGTCGGAAAGAACCTCATAAATAAGTTCGCACATTTCTTCAGCCTGTTCGGGCGTTGCGGTATTGCCGGTGCCGATCGCCCAAATGGGCTCATAGGCAACGATTACTTGGCAAAGCTGCGACGCTTTCACTCCATCAAACGCTCTCTTAATCTGTGAGGTCACGCGGTCTTTTGTCTTCCCTTCTTTGCGCTCATCTTCCGTCTCACCGCAACAGACAATTGGACGTACGCCCCACTGCAATGCAGCGAGGAGCTTTTCATTTACGAACGCATCAGTTTCATTGAAATATCCGCGACGCTCAGAGTGTCCGATGATGACATAGGGTACGTGCATCATCGCCAGTGTTCGCATAGAAATTTCGCCCGTGTACGCACCGGAATCTTTCGGATGTCCGTTCTGCGCGGCGACATGAACAACTGTGCCATCTGATGCCTTTAGTGCTGCATCCAAGGCCGTAAACGGAACTGCAGCAATGACGCGTGCCGGCGCGTCGTCTAAAAGCGGAATCAACTGATGGATAAGATCCACTGCATCCTGAGGCGATTCGCGGTTCATCTTCCAATTACCTGCTGCCACTTTCGTTCGCGGATTGCGATCGAGCAGACAGTCAATACCGGGAAGCACTTTGCCTTCAAGGAACTCCAACGAAGCACCGCCACCGGTAGACACATGGCTCATTTTTGACGCTAGTCCGAACTGCTCCACGGCAGCCGCAGAATCACCGCCCCCGATAATAGTCACCGCGTCGATGTCTGCCATGGTTTCTGCCAACGCGCGTGTCCCCTTTGCGAATGCGTCAAACTCAAATACACCAACAGGCCCGTTCCAGATGACGGTTCCGGATTGGCGAATAATGTCGCAGAAAATGCGTGCCGTTTCAGGCCCAATATCAAGCCCCATCATGTCATCCGGAATCATATTCGAAGGTACTATGATGTATTTTGCATCTTTATCGAAACGATCGGCGACTACAAGATCGACAGGAAGAACAAGCTTAACTCCTCGCTCATCTGCCTCTCGCATGAGCTCTTTAGCAAGTTCGATTTTGTCAGGTTCACATAGCGATGTGCCGACTGAGAAACCTTGCGCCGCAATAAACGTGTACGACATGCCGCCGCCTATGAGCAGATAATCCACTGTCTTCAGCAAGTTGCGAATGACACCGATCTTGTCATATACTTTTGCGCCGCCGAGAATCGCCGTCATCGGTCGTTTCGGCTTAGAAAGCGCATTGCCCATCATGTTCAGCTCTCGGCTGATCGTATAGCCTGCCACCGCAGGCAAAAAGGATGCAACTCCCGATGTCGATGAATGAGCACGATGTGATGTGCCAAAGGCATCATTTACATAAATATCTGCCATAGAGGCAAGCTTTTGAGAAAAAAGAGGATGATTCGCTGTTTCTTCCTTGTGGAAACGGACATTCTCCAGAACAAGAACTTCACCATTCTTCAATGCTGCTACCTTGCTTTGAGCGTCTTCGCCTATGACATCATTGGCAAGTTTTACGTCCTGACCTAACAAGGCAGCGAGACGATGAGCGACATGCTTTAGCGTGAATTCCATGTCAAAGCCTTTGGGTCGTCCAAGATGTGTCGCAATAATAACGCGAGCACCGCGTTCTACAAGCGACTTGATCGTCGGCAGCGAAGCGCGAATACGGCGATCATCGGTAATTTCATTCGTTTCCCTATCGAACGGTACATTAAATTCAGTGCGCAAAAGAATGCGCTTTCCCTGAACATCAATGTCATCGATTGTCTTCTTATCGTATTGGATCACGTCATAACCTCCTAAAATCCAGCTCTATTGGTTAATCATATTTAAAACATAGCTCTTAGGTGATCAGGACATTATGTTCTGCATCACCTTTCTGCACTTTACGGATGAAAGTCGTCATTCGGACAACTTATGTTCCTTCATTTCTATTATCTATCATAACGTATTCACATCATTTTATGTGTTGATTCGTTCCTATTTTATCGAATTATCATGGGTGATGTCTCATGAAAATAAGAGAACATATGAATCAAAAAAGCTTTAGAATTGGCGTTTTAAATAAACAGATTTTAAACAAATCTTGTCGAGCCAAAATACATGGGTGCATGCGTATCAACGCGCCCGTGATCATCCGATCCCGCTGTTCTAATCAAGTCAAGTTCCGTTGTAACGTCAAACAACAGGCGACGCTCTTCTTCGGTTGCTTCACCGTGAAAGCACTCGACACCATCAATCCCTGCATTCTTACATCGCATTATTCGTTCTAAAAGACGTGTTCGTGTAGAAGGATGTTCCGGACAGCGACACCACCCGTACTGCGCAGGGTGCGCTAAAACAGAGACACCTTGGGCTTTTGCAATGACATTAGTGACCTCGCGGATGGAGTGACGGGGCCTCGGTACATAAGCAGGCCTACCTTCCGAAAGCAACGCTCGAAACGCGTCGGATATCGACTCACAACCGCCGTAATCAACGAGCCAGAGCGCCATATGGACCCTTCCTACACTCGCGTTTCCTTTTCCGCCGTAAGCTGTAAGAGAATCCTCATCTATAGGATACCCCAGCGTACGCAACTTGCTGAGCATGCGACGATTACGGTCGTGTCGATCACGTCGACGCTCTTCAAGATATGCTTCAATCTCAGATACGAATAATCGTGAAAAATAACCTAAAATGTGTACCTCTGATCCCAAATCAACTGCCGAGCATTCGATACCGGGAAAAAACAATATGTCATCACCTGCTGCCTCCTTTGCCTCAACAACACCCGCCATTGTATCGTGGTCAGTTAACGCAAAAGCACGAAGTCTATTTCTCTTTGCAGAACGTGCAACTTCCTGGGGCGTCTTAGCGCCGTCCGAACACGATGAATGGAGATGAAGATCTACACCGCCTTCTATCGTCAGACGGTCAAGTAACAACGCAAGATCATAACGCGTTTGAGGAATTCTCAACATTAATACTCTCCTCGCACCTTTATTAGTGAAACTCGATTGCCGTCTTCCTTGAAAAATGCCACATATTAATTCGATCCGATTTTAATTCGGTGATTCTAACGGCAACTAATCACGTAACGCTTGACCTGTATACAGATGATCCTAAGTGTACTTTAAAGCAGTACGAGAAGACTCAATTTAACGATGTGTTTATAACATCTTTCGTAGTTTTTCATCGCTCTTCACATGGCTTTTTCTGACCATATCAGAAACGATGTAGCGCGGTCTCTTTTTTTCTTCATGAAACAAACTTGCCAGATATAGACCGATCAAACCAAGGCTGATCAATACAAGACTTCCAATAAGCAGTTGAAGTAGAATCACGGTTGTAAAACCCGATGCCGCGTTTCCGCTGAAATAACGAATAAGAGTCTGAACACCGAGCACGAAGAAGAAGACGAGAAAGAACATCCCGAGCCAAGTGATCAATACCAAAGGTCGCGATGAAAAACCGGTGACAGCATTGACGGAAAGGCGTATCAGATTCTTAAAACCCCATTTGCTATTTCCCTTCGTACGATCTTCGACGTCAAAATCAAACGTTTTACGAGAAAATCCGAGCCAGGCAGAAAGTGCCCGAAAAAAAGTTTCTTTTTCCGGACAAGCGTTCCATGCGTCAATCACTTTTCGGTCGAGCAATTTGAAGTCCGATGCATTCTTCAGTTCAATTCCGGACATCTTGTGAAACATGCGATAAAAACAGTGCGCTGCAGCGCGAGAAAAAATCGATTCTCGACCGCGAGACGATTTGACGCCTTCCACGACATCATATCCTTCACGCCAAAAACGGATCATAAGCGGAATGTGTTTCGGAGGATGCTGCAAATCTCCATCCATCACGACAGCAGCATCACCTTTGACATGTGCAAGTCCGGCACATATAGCAGCTTCTTTCCCAAAATTACGAGAGAATCGTAATGCTGAAAAGGCATCATGGTGAAGTCCGTAAGTGCGAAGCACTTCCCATGTTGAATCCGACGATCCGTCATCAATAGCAAGAATGTCACACTGCTCTCCCGTCGCATCGAGCACTGATCGCGTTGCATTGAGTGTCTCTAAAACCTGATCCTCTTCATTGTAAAAAGGGATAATCACGGTAACGCGCGCACAGCCTTCTGCCGGTCGATACGGCGAACACGGTTCAAGAACTGCATCCCTTATTTTCTGTTCATTATTCATAGGCTTCATATCGTTAACTATACCAAAAATGAGTCGGCACAAGTCAGCTATAATATTTTAAATCAAACACGTACGCTATGACATCAAAGATAAGGATGCACATCTCCTTTGTCGCAAATGAAAAAGAATGCCATTGTCACGTGGTGACATGGCATCCCAGTTCTAAACATAAGTATAAATTAGTCGTAAATACGTTTTACCAGGGAAGGCTGACGGTAATAGTTTCGTATGCCTTCAATTTTGGCAGCAGGCCGCGTTGCATGAACAAACTGCTCCCCTCCGATATAAATGGCAACATGATCATAAGTCCTGCCGCCATTGCTTGAATAGAACAACAAATCGCCCGGCAACAGCGAGGAATAGTCGTAAGCTCTGAATGCCACTCTCGTGCCATAGGTCTGAGCAATAGTATTGGCGCTCTGTCTCGATCGCCAGTTGAAACCGGCAACTTTATAGACGTAGTACACGAGACCGGAACAATCCATATAATTCTTCGTCACTGCATCGACAGTAGAGCGATACGGCACGCCGACACACGATCTTGCAATCTCAACGATGCGGGCGCGTACGGCATCATTGGCAGGATTGCCTCTAGCCGCGGATGAAGCGGGCGCCGGAGGAGAGGTTGGCTTCGTTGTCGTAGCCGGCTTCGTCGTTCCTGCACTTGACGCAGGAGTCGTGCTGGAAGGCGGCGAAGAAGGAACTGTCGCTGTATTGCGAATCAAATCGTTGCGGATATAACCGAACTCGCCGTTTGGCGCTTTTACCATCGTCCATTCGCTGCCAACCGCTTTTGTCAAAATAGATGCACCTTCATAAACAACGGCAACGATTAACGAATCCGTATTCGGCATTGTGCGAATATTCACGGAAGCGCAATTGATGTATACCGTCTTCTCTACACGAGTATATCCTGCCGGCGGAGGCGTAACGATGGTCAACATATCGCTGCGTATGAATCCGGTTTTACCGTTTGACAAGCGAACCTTTGACCACGTGCTGTTGGCCTCAATTTCATACACACTCTCATCGCGCTTCACGGAACCGATAATCGGTCCGTTAGCAGACGGTGAATTGCGCAACAAGACCTCATCCTCGTTGGCGTAGAGTGTACGGCCCATGCTCTCAAACGTATCCTCGGGAGGTGTCGATTTCAAAAGGTCTTTGTGAATATAGCCTTCAATGCCGCTGACAATACTAACCTGAACCCAATCGCCTTTTTCAGCGATCAGGCTGACACGATCGTTTTCACAAAGGTAAATGACCACTGCTGAGTTTTCAGTCGGCTGCTCGCGAAGATTAACGACTTTCGCCTTAACGTAGAGATCGACAGGCGCAGGCGGAGCGACAGGTTCCGGACGTACGGGAACATTGACGTCAAAAAGATCGTTGCGCATGTAGCCCGTGATACCCGTCTCTGTGCGAACTTTCGACCATTCAGCGCCTTTCTCAAGCACGAGAAGTTTCAAGCCGAAAGTAGCCAGACCTTCGACGTCATGATTTTGACCGGGTCCGACACGCACATAAACTACTTCTTTTTGAACATAGTGCGGCGTATTATCAACGGGAGGCTTTGAGGGCGCCGCTGTTTCAACCGGCTCTGTAGGAAGCACATTCAACAACGCTTCCGGATCCGATTCCGAAGGTTCGGGCTCGTCGGTGATTTCAATAACGAGGGCGTCATTTGGAGACATCGTGTTATCGACATCAAGCGGAAGCAGTTCATCCGGTTTGTTCGCTTTATCCTGTCGACTAAACGTTGGCGTATCACCTCGATTGATCAGCATGGCCTGGTGATTCTTTTGATCAAATTGTTCGAACGCTTGAATAGTCGCTTCCTTTTTGTTCGAAACGACCATTTGCGCGATAAATACAGAAAGCACAGCTACAAAGGCAATCACTGCAAGCGCGTAAAGAAGAAAATTCTTAGCAAGAATTTTCGTCAGCATGCGTCGCCACCGGCCAACCGGTACACGACTTGTGCGGAGTGTCACCGCACGTATACCTTTTTTCGGATTCCGTCGTCCGTGCATTCCGAAAGCTCCTTTGCACAACAATACGCGTGCAGATAGTTAGACAGATTATAGCATCAGCGGTTAGGAAGAGCAACTTATGTCCATTAAGCCATAAAGCCTGTGTAGTGCAGATTAGCAAAAAAGTAACATATTTGTAATATCTCTAAAAAAAGAGTTTACAAGTCTTGTGCCCGCAAGCGCATCGGCTGTTCCTCCTGCAGTTAGCCGTTCTTCCTCAAATTGTAATTCCAAAAGAGAAAGACATGCATCAATAGACGAATCGTCAGCTTTTATTAACGCCTCTATCCATGCAGTAATCCATTCATCATCCTGTAACCGCACATCGGGGACCCAATAGTTCAACAGGAAAGTACGCAAGGTATTGGAACGCAAACTGCCTCCTCTTTTCGTAACGGTCGTATCATCGATTACTCCAAGTAAAGCCAAAAAGACACGGCGCCCCATTGCATCATCATATTCTGTGCTGTTTGATCCTAAGGAACAATAGACTGATGTCATCACCGGCAATCCTGTATCCATAATCGACGGGAAGCCTTTGAGCGCTTCCTGGCGAACTCCGGATGCTTCCGAGGCAACCGGAAGTACAGCTCTAACCTGCTCAAAGAACGGAGAATTATTAACAACATGCTCCAGTGCTTCTGCGACCTTGATGATCAAGAACTGAAATCTATCTTTTAGGGTATCCGACTTCTCAAAAAGCGTCGCGTCCTCTCCCAACGCGCCGCGAAAGAACAACCCCATCGCAGCAAGCAGCACACCGGACATGTAAATCCAACCACGGTGAGTATTAACGCCTTCTGTCGAATCAAACATGCGCTGTTCGGCAAATATTCCTTCCAGACGAAGCTTTTGCGCATCGTTTTGAGATAACGCAGGCATCGTTTTAATGGCAGCGGGATGTTCATCAGATTTTACTCTGTTACTTGCTCGATTTCCCCTGCATTCGTATACTTCAAATGATTCCAACGAGACATATTCCTCGGAAAAAAAACCGATACGAAACGCAGCTTCATAGTAAGAATAAAATACCGATTGCGCACGACCAAAAGTAAAACGATCCATGTCATCATGTGAACCGGAGCTCTGCATCGTGACAAGACCGGGTTTTTTGGACACCATAAGTTCAAATGAAGATGCTTCCGAAGCATTTGCCGCCATACGTGCCGATGCCTCCCCGGCCACGGCCTGCATCATCCGCCTTTTAGTTTCGCGATCAAGCGCATTTGTATCATGCGCACGAGAACGCGCGCAGATTGAGGCTGGCTGATCGCAGAGCAGACATCGCCGCGGCGAATCACCGAGCGCGCTTCGACTGATCTGGGAACCGTCTTGATCAATAACATCTAAATCAAGAAGACGAGAAGCGGGGCTTTGATCTTCCAAGGCTATTGCCAGACGTTTCACAGCATGAGCGCTTAGACCTTTTATGGCAAAAAGAGCTTCATCTCCCGTTTTTTCCCGCAAAATATTTTCGTGCTCGATCTTCGCTCCGAGACCTTTTAATACATCTTTCAATCGTTTTACTTCATTGTTAAAAAAAAGAACACTCAAACGCGTGCGCTTGACGTTACCCGGGATATTGAGCGTCATAGAAAGAAGCGGCAAACCGGTCTCACTCAAGAGGCGTTTTTGACGTGCCAAGCGCAGATCACGCGCACGAAGCATCTCTTCAAGTTTCACAGGCTGATAATAGATTTGCTTTTCAAGCTTATTAGTCATGAATTGACTCGCTACTTCTTTCCTTCTCTGACGGCATGTAGTGCATTAACTTCAATGTATTAAGTTCGGAGAGACTGTAATCGCTAGGTATTTCAACGAGTCCGAGAATTTGTGCTTCTTTAGTGATGGGATGAGTGATGAATTCGTGGTAAAGCTGAAAATTTCGAATCTTTCCGGTCGATGCCACATGCATTCGCGGACCCGTACAGTAGTGGCGCTGGTCACCTATCAGAACGTGGGTATTATCCAAATATGAAATAGGCAAATCTTTCGCAATAAGACCATTGACATCTCTTTCCAAATCACGAAGATCAATGTCCGGTTTATCCTGAAACGAAAGGATAAAACCCGAGCGGACATCGTTATGTTCATAGCGGTAAACACGGCGGTCAATAAGACAGTACTCGACTAAATCTTCTGCCGAATGTGCCATCCGTCGCGTGTTAATCGATGCGTAGACTACTTCTTTAATATCATCCGGTTCCGGACCAAAAACACTTGGACGTGTCACTATGATTTCTTCACCGAGACCAATGAGCAAATGTGCATTCACACCGAGATACGGATAAATCAAATCGAAATGCTCAACGATCACGCGTTTTCTACGCGATAGAGCTAAATTAATCGCATCGGCAAGCTCATGAGCTTGCGTGAACGCCAATTCAAAACGGATATCGATATGGTACGTGTGGGGCGTGAAAAAACCGGTATCGTCCTGATGGAGAAGCGGAAGCGGCCTCACGTTGACACCTTCGTCATCGTTCGTCAACTCTAAACCCGGAAACATACCCTTGATCAGAATACTTTTTCCGGAACCGCTGTCTCCGATCAATCCGATCAATAGATCAAACGGCGACAGATACTGCTGGGCAATCTGCATTCCTTGGTCTGCCATGCGCGCTGCGCCACGTGGTGACAAAAGAATCGAGTACAGATGGTTGCGTTGCATACGGTCTGAATATGACATGAATAATCCTCTCCGGAACCGTCACACGTTAGACTGTGAAAGCGGTCACCCTGTTTTACTTACTATTATAGATTTATTATAGATGAAGTTTAAGGATGAAGTGTGCCCGACTCGACATTAGATCTTTTCTTTTTCGTCATAATTTTCCGCTGTTTCTACGTAACTGTGCGTCTATGCACATGTTATAAAGAATATGCGGGTTTCTTACAACGATAGATTAGGGGGGACAAGCCGTGTCAATAAATACGGAAATAGAAAAAAATCATCAAAGCCATGACGTTAGCGGAGTTTTACAAAACGACCATAAAGTATGGATTGTGACCGGCGCCTCCGGTCATCTCGGTAATACAGTCATTCGACGCTTGGTTATGCAGGGTGCACACGTACGCGCACTTATCATTGAAAAGGAACGTCCGGAAGCTTTGCGCGGTATTAACTGTGAAGTCATTTCCGGCAATATTTTAGACAGACAAAGCCTTGAACCTTTGTTTGCAGGTTTAGAGGATAAGGAGATTTACGTCCTGCATTTAGCAGGCCAAATCAGCATCTTCTCAGGTCACGCCCCTGCCGTCTTCAAAGTAAACGTCGACGGTACGAGAAATATGTTGGATGCCTCCGCTTACCACAGTGTTCACAGATTCCTCTATTGCAGCACGGTACATGCTATTCCTGTACCTGAGAAAGACGTTTCTATCGCTGAAATAGAACATTTCGATCCCGAACTTGTTATCGGAAGCTACGCCAAATCGAAAGCAAGTGCGACTAAGCTTGTTCTCGACGCAGCAAAGCAAGGTTTTCCCGCTGTGGTTGTCCAACCTGTCGGGATCCTCGGACCATACGATCAACTTCAAGGACATATGACCCGTCTCATCTCACGTTTTGCGCTTGGCCGACTTCCCGGAATGATCCGCGGCACTTATAATTTCGCAGATGTTCGCGATATCGCTGAAGGCGCCATCAATGCGATTTTGCACGGCAAGATCGGCGAATCTTATATTCTTTCCGGCCATGTGACGAGTATCAAGGATATGTTAAATATTGTAGCTGAATTGATTGGACGCAAAAAAATAAAGCGGACGATTCCACTTTGGCTGGCACGCATTGGTGCGCCGATCATAGAAGGATTCAGCCGTATCTTCAATAAACCGCCGCTTTTTACGACATATTCACTTCATACACTTCAAACACCGTGTCATTTCTCCAGCGAAAAAGCGCGACATGAATTAGGCTACAGCATCCGTCCCCTAAAGGGAACACTACGGGACACGCTATTATTTATGGAACGTCATCAGATGTTTGGTCGCCGTTGTCTCACTTTGAACATGAACAACAATGTATCAAAAAGCTGATTTTACTTTAATCGGCCGACGTTTTCGCTACAATTTTTACATCTGCGAACTTGATAAATCAATCAATCTGATTTGTCTGAAAAACGGCGGAGTTCATATACTTATTTATGGACGGCGCGGATGACATCAAGCTCATCACCGTCTCGCCCGATAACGCGCGCCACTATGCGCCCTTCATTTTTCAGAAGGCGAGGCTTGCCTGTCAGGCGCTCTGCCTTTTCTTTCAATTCTTCAATTGAAAAAACAGGTAGTCCGGCACCCGTTAAACAATCGTGCAGATCACGACGTTTTGGATTGTACGCCATACCGTATTGCGTTACGAGAAGATCAATCGTCTTGCCCGGCGTTGAGACGGTTTGCGGGCGATCCACGATTAGAGGAAGACGTGCTCGCACGAGCGGGGCTGCGATGATCGCAAGCGAAGCGCCTGCCGCCGTATCGCTGTGTCCGCCTGAGCCGCCCATAATCATCCCGTTCGAATCGGTATGAACATTGACGCTGAAATCCGTACCGATTTCCGTCGCACCTAAAATCACTGCATCAAGACGATCGACGATCGTGCTTTTTGCCTGCGGGCTAGCGTAGCGCGAAGCGCTGATTTCAACATGGTGCGGATTCTTACGTATCGATGCCGCCGCTTCACGATCGAAACACTGAACGTCGGCAAGTGATTTAAAAACACCTTCATTCAAAAGATCGACCAGCAATCCGGTAATCCCGCCTGAGGCAAAACTGCCCGTAACACCAAGTTTTCGCATCCGCTCTCCGATGTAAGCAGCAGCGGCAAGAGACGTGCCGCCCGCGCCCGTCTGAAACGAGAAATCGTCCTCTAAAAGCCCGCACGCTTCAATCGCCCGTGCTGTATAATCTGCGATTAACAGACCTATCGGGTCGCGTGTAATGCGTGTGGTGCCGGACATGATGCGGTCGGG
Organism: Clostridiaceae bacterium; assembly: GCA_012800435.1. Taxonomy (GTDB): domain Bacteria; phylum Bacillota; class Clostridia; order Saccharofermentanales; family DTU023; genus UBA4923. The sequence goes on from JAAZJH010000072.1 coordinate 92,942, forward strand.
ATCGCCTATGGAATCACATACGACAACGGCATCAACAAGGTTCTCCGGAATAGATACGTCTGTCAGCGGATAAGGCATGAGGTGATCGGTAATGACGATAACGTAGTCCGCATGAACGGCATCACTCATCGCATAACCGATGGATCCGAAAGCCGAGGGTCCTTCTTTGCCATTGCAGTTCCCTTCCGGGTCGGAAGCGGACGCCGCGATAAAAGCGACATCAATGTGAGCCGTTCCGCTTTCTAACGCCGCAGGTCGCCCGCCGTGCGTCCGAAAAAGAACGTCATTCGCTAAAAGCCCTTGTGATATTGCGTGACCGACAGAGGCATGCATGAAATTACATTCGATTCCGGTAACAACTCCAGCTCGAATCGCCTCTACCAAAGGGGTATGACATGCCATAATGGAAGACGCGTTTACTGTGAGATTCGAAAAACCAAGTTCTGTGCATGTGTGAAGAACATCATTGAGCACATAGTCACCCGCCCGCAGGTGATGATGAAAGGAAATCGTCATCCCGTCTTTTAAACAGGACGAGCGAATAGCATCCTTCAGAGAAGGCATAACCTTACCGGTTCGGCGGCTCAGTTTCACTTTTCTAATCTCCTTTCGTCGATGTTGAACGTGATGTGCTCAACATGCCTGATGCAGTGGCGAGCTCAAGCGTTCGCTCTGCTTGCGCTAATACGGGAAGATCAATCATTTTACCTCTGAGCGAAACAGCGCCAAGTCCCTCTTCTTTTGCTCGTCTCATCGCGCTAACCACGTCAAGTGCATAAGCGACCTCGCTTTCGCTTGGTCGAAACGCTCTATGGATAGGTTCGAGATGGTGCGGTGAAATGGCAAGTTTTCCGCTGAAACCGAGACTTCGAGCGTAAGATGCATCCTCGTAGCAACCTTCCGCATCGCGTGCATCAGTGAACGGGGTATCGATAACATCCAATCCACATGCGCGACCGGCCATTACCAGTCTTGTACGCGCATAAAACAGTTCTCGTGACGCTTTCGTTCTGGAGCAGCCTAAATCCGCTGCAAGATCTTCGCCTCCAAGTGCAAGTGCGCGCACACGAGACGAAGCAGATGCAGCTTCAAAAGCTTTCTCAATGCCCATAGCCGTTTCAATGAGAAGAATCAAGCCGACACTACCGAGCGGCAAATCGGCTTTTTCTTCAGCTTCATCCAGGATAGATGCCGCTTTTTGAACGGTGTCAGAACCGACCGTTTTTGGCACCATTAGGGCGTCCGCCCCGGCTTTCGTGACATTGATGATGTCAAGGCGGGCATGAAAAGTTTCCATGTCATTGATGCGCACGACCTTTTCTCGCACACCGAAGTCAAGCGTTGTCAGTGCCTGACTGATAAGTTCGCGTGCCGCATCCTTCTCTTTCTCAGAAACGGCATCTTCTAAATCAAAAATTAGAACATCACACGGAAGCACCATCCCGTTTTGCAATATATTCGGTTGGTTGCCGGGTAAAAAAAGACATGAGCGCCTCATCGCAATCCTCCTTATTCCGTCATAACGACTGTGTTCCCGTCTTTCCCTGAAGGATCTGCGGTATCGTCTTCTTCCATCAAAGCACGGCTGATTGCCGTATGGAGTCGCGCACGAAGTGTACAATCCAATGCTCCTTGATCGTCAAGATGAATGGCTCCTTGGCGAATGTTCATCGCATCAAGGACATCGCGAGCAGAACGTTCTATTGCATCGCCGAACTGGCGCACTACAGGAGATTGAATCTCAATTGTTAGCGTATCTGAAGGCATGACGGTCACAAGCACATCACCAGACTCCAACGTGCCTGCATGAGCTTTTTTCTGAATTTTCATCTCCAACTCCTTCTTTAAGCTTGCGGACAAATGCATTATGATCGCCTAATGTCTCATCAAGGCTGAAGTCATTTGCGAGCTATTTATCTTATAATGTCAGTGCGAAGTGCAAGGATCCTTTGCATTTCATTGCGTGCGATCATGATGCCCTCATCGACACCCATGCCCGGCTTAGCGAGGATCTGAGCCGGACGCATCGCCATCGCGACGTGCACACACACTTGTGCAGAACGGTCCGTTTCGTTGCATGTGCCTCCTTGATATGCGCCGATACCGTGATCAAGACAATAGCGCAATGCTTCCGCTGTTTTATGAAGACTTCCGAGATCCGGGGTCTTGACCTGAATCATGTGACCGGCTCCGGCATCTACAAAATCGCGAACATCGTCTACCGTATTGCACCACTCATCGGCGACTAACTCGACGGGAATGCCTCGTCTTCCAACTTCACGTGTAAGCGCCGCAAGCCACTTAAGTTGCAGATCCCGCGTTCCAGCATCAATCGGCCCCTCAATTCGCAACTTGAAAGGATCGGCAAGCTTTGCAAGTCTTGATAGATAGTCGGTAATCGACTCGATATTGTCATAACCAAAGCATTGACCAATTGTGCCGTATACATCGATTTGAATCATTGGCTGATAATCTTCACTTCCTCTGAAACGCAGAATACGCTCACGCAACCAATTGACGTATTCAGCCAACGTATCCCCATTGGGACCGAGCTTTTCCAGATTATTAATCAGTGCATGCGGAAGGACGTCTACCTCTTTTAGAATCATTTTATCGACATTAAGGTGCCGCGCATCGCCGGATTGAGCAAAAATCGGAATCGCACGATCACTGACTGTGGTCCCAAACTCATCCGCGACAACTTCACACATCAACTTGCGTTGACTTAGCGCGACGGCATCCAGTACGGCCTGAGAGAGACCGTAGCGAATTGCAGAATGAAGTTTCTTTCCGTCGTGATCGTGAAAATCTTCGAAAACCTCCATTGTTTCTTTAAAAGATGTCAGTGACTTTCCTACCAGCTTCGGCGCGACATCTTTTTCAATGATCGGAATAAAATCTTTGGCAAGAAAGAGAGGATCGCGACCGCCGGCACCTGAATACTGGACAGCAGCAGCATCGCCCCACGCGACTTGTCCATCTTCAAGAACGAGCATAATGGAAATAGATTCCCCCGCCTGTCGAATTTGATCAAATCCGAGCGTCTCAGGCTGCCCTGTGTAAAACATCCCGTCGCTTCCCGCACCTGCTTTGATAGCGGCTTGATCGTCAAAGTAAAACCCCGTTACACCGGGTGCGCAAATAATATTTTTAATTTTCATAAGGTAATAGTCTCCCTTTTATTCATTTCTCGGGCGCCCGACCAAGCGTCCCTTACTAATAGCATAAACATCATCGATGACCATTTGGAAGGAAGCTTCACGTTTCTCGTATTTCGCGCGTGCTTCCATCTTCTGGCGGTGAAAATCAAGCAATTCTTGTGTCAGGGGAACGTTCCCCGGGTGGAATAGACGAATAGCGCCGTCGTTGTCGCGGGCAGGAAGCATCTTGCCGGCGTTATAACGGCTTGGCGCAAATGGAATATCGAGAACGCCAGAACGAATTGCGAGAATGGTGCCACGTGCAATGTCGCCCTTTCCGAGCTCAAAACATTTCTCAAGCACACATCGCGTTTCTGAGGCGATAATGACTTTTTCATCTTGCAGACTGTACGTGTCTAGACTTTGCTCGCCCAACATATTAATCATCTGTTTCGTACACAAAAGTCCCGATGCGTTCGCTTCTTTTGTGGGAACGCCGAACGCTTCATGCGGCGTCTTGACGATGACTTTCGTCGCATGTGAAAGCGCTGCGACAGCGCTCCCCCACCCGATTACCGCATACGCCTTGGCTTCACTTTGCGGGAAACCGCCCATCCATTGATGTAAGACGGTTGTAACCTGAACATCACCATAACCGTATTTACGAAGGTATTCGTCCGTCAAGCTTTGCAATACTTGCATAGCCGCAACATCCTGCACAAGATGACCACACTGTCCGTATCCAACCGTGATGTTTTTCACTCCCTGTTCCGCAGCTAGGAGACTTTCAATGATGGCAACGGCATGTGAGATAAAAGGCGGTACGAGTGTGCCGGTAAGAGGACCGTACGGTTCACGATTGATTGGACAGCCGGATTCTTCGTACAATCCCGTTAGTCGATCTACATATTGCCAATCGCGAATTGTACGTTCCAACGATACATTTTTCGCGTAGGGAATATTGTAAGAGATTCCACCGCCTTCAAAGCTTGTGAAACCTCCGGCGTAGGTCATTTCAGCCAAAAGCCGTGCGTCCGGAGTGCCGTGACGGATCTGTATTGGTCGTTCAAGAGATTCAATCAACAGCCGGCAACCGCGCACACCGTGGTTAACGGCAGGAAATCCGTTCAGCATATTTTTTTGCGTGCGTACCGACTCTTCAATTCCAACTTCCGCCTCTTGGTAACGATTCTGACGTGTATAACTGTCAATTGTCGTCGGCAGAAGATCAGCCTCCCCTTCGTTCTGTAGATATGTCAGAAGATTGATCATATCCTGTACAAGCGGGACACCCGCTCGCGGCTGCACAAGTGTCACTTGCTTCTTCTTCGCCTCGTTAAGCGCATTGCTAAACACTTTCGTCGGCTCGAGTCCCTGATGATACGCGAACGCTTCTTCGAGATTGACGTCTTTTCCGGTCGGCCACTGCGTAAGCACTTCTTGGCGCTTGCGTTCAAAGTCATCGAGCGTCCATTTCTCGTTGCGAACTTCATCCATTTAACCTTCCTCCTCCGATTCATCCGGTGACGAGTCATCATAAACTTGTCTATATTATTCTTTGGTATAGACATGCGAAGCTGTACTCATCCCCAAAGATATCAGTTCTTTTTTCATCAAACGCAGCGCTATGTCACTCTCTCGTTCGGCAAGCACACCCATCGCTGCAAGTATATAACGCTTATCAAGCCAGATCTCAGCCTCTATTGGGCGTAATGAAAAGGGATTATCTTCTGAAAAGAGCGCATGTTCGGCAATCGATCTCGGATCAGACGCATGAATGACCGAACCGCCCGTCAACAAAATATGACGGACACCTCGCAAATCTTTGCCGGTTTGGACGTATACGATACCGGATGTCGTGTATGCCTCTTCAAGAGTGCCGGCATGACGCGTGGACGCGATACCGACGGCACTCGAAGCTAATACCCGATCCAAAGAAGATGAACGCGGATCATCTATTGTCGGCACGTACGCCTTATTTTTCGAGATGGCAGTCAAGTAATGCTGTACATCCTCCTCGGTCGTGTCGGACATTTCGGCAAGACGTGCGGTTCCTATGACGTCATTAATGCCCGTTGCACTGTAGCGCATACCGATGTCACCCTCAACGGTACGCTTGGCGTACGGTTCTTCCAAGCCTTTTAATACGACGCTGACGTCCGTAGGATGACCTTCTGCGATGGAATAAGCATCGGTCGTCGCACCCCCCACATCGATAGCAAAAAGTTCACCGATTCCCGCCTCACGTTTAGTTCCTTTCGCGAGCAGTACCATCGCGGAAAGCACCGCAGACGGCGTAGGCATCAGAATTCCTGAAAGCAGGCTTGATGCCTTTGTCATCCCGCGAGCTCGAATGATATGTGTTAAAAATAACGATCGAATGGCCTTTTGAACAGGGTCAATATTCAGCTTGTTGAAACGAGGCATGACATTCGGACAGACCGTTGTCTCAAAATCGCTGAGAATATCTTCACAATCATCGACCGCATCGCGATTACCGGCTATAATGATCGGAAAACGTGCATCCAGACGCGCCAATGCCTCCGCATTATCTGTGATAACCGCTCGGTTGCCGCCGTCCGTGCCGCCTGCCAGAAGAAAAATATCAGGAGGGTTCGCCTCAATATGAGCCAAATCCTGCCTGCTTAGTCGATGCGTAAAAACTCGTGTAATCTTTGCGCCGGCGCCAAGTGCAGCCAACCGACCTGCTTCAGCTGTTAATTCCGGCATTAATCCGGACACAATCATACGCAAACCGCCTGCAGCAGATGAGCAGGCAAGGCGGTAATCATATTGGAGCACACCGATCTCTTTCTCCAGATCGTTCATCGCTAAAGAAAGACCATCGCCAATATCATGATCGACCGTCGTGAAAGCCGACGCGTGCCCAAGCAGAACTTCCTCATCCAAATCAACAGCCGTCACTTTAGTAAACGTGCTGCCAAAATCAATGAGTAAAACAGGACGCATCTTATTCAACCCCGAGATCTTTCTTCAGCCAATTAATTGTTGTTTTCGGCGGTGTGCCTGGTGGAAATACGCGGTCAAAACCCATGGCGTGGAAGCGTTTTTCAACTTCGGAAAAATCTTGTTTACCTACGACGATATTCCCTCCAACGTAAAGAAGAATGCCTTCCAGACCTGCCTCATCACACTTATCACGAAATCCGCGGCAATCGAGTTCGCCATGGCCGTAGAGTGAAGAGACAATGATCGCATCGGCCTGAGTTTCGATCGCTGCGCCGATATATTCTTCCTGTGAAACCATCACTCCGAGATTTGTGACATCGAATCCGGCTTCGGTGAAAGCAAAATCAAGTATTCGAATACCAACAGCGTGTACGTCGGCACCAATAACGCCGATAACCAGTTTTTTACCATTCGATTCCTGCATGTTGATCCTCACGTTCTTTCGGCATATTTCACGCCCTTAAGTTCTAACATCTTTCTGTTTTACTGATTTGATCTGATGAGATCATCCACAATTATTCACATGCGCATATCTCCTAAAGAATGAAAATACTTAATATGTCATTGCATTTGATCCCATTTAGTCATTAAGACTTAGTCCGGTCGCCCGATGTCGCGCAGCTCTCGATATCGTTCATCTACGGCGCGTCGCACATAGAGCATCGATCCTTCATCACATTCAAATCGGGTACGGACGACACGCATGCCTGAAAGCGCCCGCTCGCGCACAAGCGCCATCACTGAGGAAGGTGCAAAATCCGCTACCTCCGGCGCGAGCATGAGGCAGTCCTGTTGTTTCATAAACTCTTTCATGCCGGCTTGTTCACGCAACTGTTGTGAAGCAATCACACATGCCTCGGGCAAATACGGTAAAAGAGCCTGTTTCATCACTTTGAAAAAGCCTTCACTTGCCGTTAGGAAGCCGACACTCTCTCCCGGCTTTACTGAAAGACAAGCGGCCATTGTATCGCTTTCGGGCCGGAGCGCGACCGGCAAAATCGCCACTCTGTCTGATACAATGAGCGACAACTCGCGGTAGAGGGCTGTGGGGGTAACTATAAAGTCATACCCCATATCTATGCGGTCAGGACTTGCGAGAACATCATCATATGACAACCAAAAACGCATCGTCATGGTGAGTGTCTCCATCGCTCGATCCATCACCGAACGCTCTTCCGGCGTTGCCGCAATGAGCGCGAGTCGAACAGGACGGCGTTCATCTTCTTTCTGTCGAAGTCGTAATTCGAAGAAGATTTGCGCTTCACGTGTGGAAAAACCGAGCTCTGTCATCGCGGAAAGCGTGTCATCGATTGCCTTCATCGCACGCTCCTTACGACTCTTCATCGGCTCATCTATTACTTGGCCAACCACAAAGGTACCCTGACCGCGACGTGAAACAACAGCTCCCTCACGACTGAGCAACGCATAAACATGGCGGATGGTACCTATGGAAACGTCGTACTGTTCTGCCATATTTCGGATGGACGGCAACTTCGTATGTTCTGAAAGTTTGCCTGATGCAATGTCAGCCCGAATCGCTTCAGCGATTAATTGATAGATCGGACGTTTATCAATATTGACGCGACCTTCTAAGACATTTTTCAGCATCGTATCTTCAGTCATCCTCAGTTCGCTCTCCATCAGCGATATTATCTACAACAATATTTTGCATCGCGCGCCAAGCAGCAGGACCTTCATCATAGAGGTCACGTCCTTCCGTATCGATGGCAACTGTCACAGGAAAGTCGCGCACTCGGATCTGGCGAAGCGCCTCTGTTCCAAGATCCTCCCAAAATAGAATCTCCGATGACTCGATGGCGTGTGAAAGCAGCGCGCCTGCTCCGCCCGTCGCGGCAAAATACACACATCCATAACGTGTCATCGCGTCAATCACTTCAGGACTGCGTTTTCCTTTTCCGATCATGCCGCGAAGACCGCGAGCAATCAGGTAAGGAGCGTATGGATCCATACGGTATGATGTTGTCGGTCCGGCAGACCCCATCGCGTATCCGGGAAGCGGAGGCGTCGGCCCAACGTAAAATATGACGGCGCCCTCCAGCGGAAAAGGCGGATCTTCATTACGCTCCAACAGAGCGACAAGACGTTGATGGCCGGCATCGCGAAGTGTAAACATCGGTCCCGTAAGAAGAACGCGCTCCCCCATGCGAAAACTTGACACTATCTCCTTTGTCAACGGTAGAGTTACTCGGCGAACTGCCTCATTATGATTCATTACAAGACCTCCTGACGATGACGAGTCGAATGGCAATTGAGATTGCAGGCAACCGGCAAACCGGCAATATGCGTCGGCGCAATATTCACCGCAACAGAAAGCGCCGTCGTATGACCGCCAAAACCTTGCGGACCAATGCCGAGTTGATTGATCTTAGTAAGTAAGGTTTCTTCAAAATCAGCGTAAAACGGATCAGAATGGCGTACTCCAATTGGGCGCGCGAGCGCCTTCTTGGCAAGAAACGCTACATGATCGAACGTTCCGCCGATACCAACTCCGACAACGAGAGGAGGGCAGGCATTCGGCCCTGCAAGTTTAACCGTCTCTAAAACAAATGCTTGAACGCCTTCTATGCCATCTGCGGGACGAAGCATAGCGAGGCGGCTCATGTTCTCACTTCCAAATCCTTTTGACAAAAGCGTTATCGTTACGCGATCTCCCGGGACGAGACGGATCGTCGTGATGGCCGGTGTATTATCACCGGTGTTAACACGTCGAAGAGGATCGCCAACGACTGACATGCGTAGTCGGTATCGCTGATACCCGAGCCGGATTCCTTCGTTGATTGCCTCATAAGGATCACCGGAGAAATGTACATCACGGCCGACATCAAGGAAAACAACAGCCAAACCTGTGTCTTGACAAAGAGGAATACGTTTATTGCGCGCTACGTTAGCGTTCTCTAAAAGATCGGATAGAAGCGACTTAGCATGCCGACCGTCTTCACAGCTCAAAGCGTTAACAATCGCTTCTTCAACGTCATCCGGAAGATCGCATGCGTTTTCACCGCACATCCGTTCTACAGACGCGGTCAAAAGTTTTACGTCAAATTCCCTAATCATATTGCCCCCTGAAATATAATGTGCCTACACAATAGCGCAAAATGTGCTGGCATGCAACTTTTATAATAATTATAATACTGAAAAGAAGATTTTAGAGATTTATTAAATGAAGATGATACAATCTCAATTTAACGCGAATTAGCGATAGATGATGAACTTTTTGAAATGCACTTTTCTAGCTGTCAACAGATATGTCAAATAATCATCATTTCATTGTAAAAAATGTGCTTCAAAAATGGAGCGGTTTAGCGTATGATCAAGGTCAACAAGGAAACACGTTGTTATAACCGTTGATCGGTTTGTGCTACTTGATCCATAACAGAATATGAGAAGGGTCAACTAATATCGGAGGTACTTATGTTTGTTGATGTAGTCGTTGGAGAAAAAGGTTCGGGTAAGACACCGGTTATGTTGGAAATCATGACACGTGAAGCACGAGACGAACACGCGAATATGGTTTTTGTGGAGTCCGGCAAAGGTGCCAGCTACCACATTCCACACTCCGTCCGATTCATTGACATTACAGAATATCCTATTCAAGGTTACGATCAGTTGCTCGCATTCATCGCCGGCATGAACGCAAAAGATTATGATATTTCTCATATCTTTGTCGACAGTGTTTTTAAAATTGCGGGTAAAGAAGCGCTAGAAGGTCTCCCCGACTTTCTCAACAGGCTTGAAAAACTTGCTCGTCACGTCGAAACCAACATTACACTGAGCCTCAGCTGCGCTGTCGATGAACTGCCGAAGCTTCCTGATTCCATCAAAGTACATGTGACGCGAATATAATAAACACAATATATTTATTTCACTATCCCGCATTGTTTAGATAAATCTCACACGTCAAAATTTGCACGGCACAAGATAACGCCAATTACACGCTAAATATGTAGCAAAATTTCTTGGAGAATCAAAGCATTATGATAAAAGAATTTAAAGAATTTATTGCAAAGGGCAATGTGTTAGACGCCGCTGTCGGTTTTGTGATGGGACTGGCCTTCAAAGCCATCGTAGACAGTGTTGTCAACGATATATTGATGCCGCTGATCGGATACTTTACGGCAGGCATCGATTTTGCCAACTTGAAAATTGTGCTTAAACCTGCCAGTGGCGAACTGGAGGAAGTTGCCGTCACTTACGGCACGTTAATCCAGAACGTCATTTCCTTCTTGCTTGTCGCTTTCTTCCTGTTCTTACTCGTACGCACGGCAAATCGTTTGCGCAGGAAACACGAAGAAGCAGCTGCTTCTTCTGAAGAGACCGATGCAGACGAAGAAGAGGTAGAAAAAGAATCGGAGCTTGATTTACTTAAGGATATTCGCTCACTTCTTCAACAAAAACCGGATGCCGATACGGATAAAGAAGACTGACAACACACAGACCATCATCCAAACATCATAAAACGGAGCATACCGACCTCTGTATGCTCCGTTTAAATACTGATGCTGCTTTAAAAGATTATTCGGCATATTATTTCTTGGCAGGCGGAACCTCTTCGGTCATGATTACGAATTGGACGCTTGCTACATCTTTGTTTTTGTCCGAGGCGTAGGATCGGATTTCATACTCCTCACCTGACAATTCGTCCAGTTTTTCCTGCATTGCGGTCATGAATTTCTCACGAAGATCCTTCGTTTCTTCCATCATTTTCTGCGCGCCTTCATCAAACTCAATAATGCCTTCCTCAAAGGGGTTCATACCCTGATCCTGATATTCGCCTAGACCGCTTTGGAAACGATTGACGCCGTCTACATAAGTATTTATGCCGCTGCTTGTACGAGAAATGCCTTGTGAGATTGTACTCCCCGCGTTTTGAAGTGTGCTTCCCTGACTGGCAAGCGTGCTTAAGCCCTGTTTAATGCTGGCTGATCCCTCGATCAGTCCGGGTTTGCCCGCGCTACCTTCAAAACCGCTGAGCAAACCGCCTACGCCATCCGTCATGTAAAGAGTGAGACCTTGATGGAATCCGACTTGCCGGTTGCCGGACGCATCCGGTACCGGATTGCCTTGAGCGTCATATACGCCTGCGTACCCATTTCTTAATGCTTGAATTCCATAATAGAGTTGCGAATATTGTTCCATAACATCGCCCAAGGATGTCCCCGCCGAGTCAGCCATATCGCGTATGCGATCGCGGATCATAACGATCGCGTCATGAATCCCGGGGCTATGCGAACCATCGCTGTTTGTCGCGCCGTAATAGGCGCTGTCAAGCTGACGAAGACCGTCGTACAACTGATGTGCACCGGAAACGAGCGCGGGAACACCCATCTCCTGATCCGTTAATCCGGTCAGCGTCGCTTGGAGCAAACCATAGGATGCCGCGTATCCGGCGACAATCCGCGTCATCATCGTATAATATGCTGTGACTTTCTCGGGGTCACCGGTGATCGTTATGCCTTCGTACAGAGCCAACAATTCTTCGAACGATGATACCTGAGGCACAGGAATCTGATCGGCAGCTTGTTTAGCCGTTGCAAGCGAACCATTGAGCGTAACTAAACCTTGCCAGAGCTGATACATACCGCCATCTGATTTGCCGATGGCATGAAGACCGTCTCGAAATTGTTCGGAGCCATCAACCAGCTGATCCAACTGTGCAAGATCAGCTTCGCTAAAGGAAGGTATCTGAGCTGCAATTTGATCGGGCGGAGGCAGTTTAGATGCCAACTCGATTAAGGCGTCGCGGATCGAAGACGATGCCGACAGTAATGTTTTGCCTTCATTGTTTAATGTCTTAACGCCAGCGTGCATTTCCGACAGACCCTTGTCGAACTGGCTGTACCCTGACGACGCCTTTCTGGCACCGTCCACATATTGTGAAACACCGGAAGTATATTGGTTCACTCCGCTTTTAAGCTGGTTGACACCTGCAGCAAGCTGTTGACCGCCATGAACGAGCTCATAGCTCCCCCCTCGAAGCTCGTCAAAAGCGCCCATCAACTCGCCATAACCGGTGCGAAGTCGATCACTGCCTTCAGCAAAAGCGGCAATACCTTCAGACAAATCATCAAGCGGAGCGAACTCATCTTCGTACATCGAGAGATCAATCGTCAAAGACAGCGGAATACCGGCAAAGGTCATCTGTCCCATGTGAAAGTCTTCTACATCGAGTTCGACTCTCATGGTCGTTTCCTGTCCCGGCAACACAATCGAAGAGAATTGTTGAGTTGAACCTGCGTACGCCAACATGAGATTGTCGGATGCGGATACGACACGAGCACAGCCGGGATCGACCGGTATAGTAACCTGCAAAGCGTAGTGGTCAAAGAAGCCGCCGTCGACGTCTTTATTTTCGCGTACTGCTAATTCAATAACAAGACGACCGTTTGCACCGGAAAGATCTTTTGGAAGTTGCATAAGGTCGTCGAGACGATAGCTGATGATGATCGACCACGGAAGCTCTCGCGTTCTCAAGTTACCTTGGTAGTAATAATGACCTTTGGCGCACTCCGTAGACACTTTACCGTTTTCATATATCAGTGGCTGATCACCTGTAAGCTGAACAACTTTGTCGTAATCACCGTAGTCGACAATTGTCTTCGGTTCAGCCGGCTGGAAATGATTGATTACGTACAATTGCTCGACTTGCCCTACGGCGTCCAGTTTTCCGTAAATAACTTCGCGCTTAGCGGTACCGTCCGTCGGAATCATGATCGGCTTGTTGCCGCGTTCTGCTTGGACGAGAGGCGGTACATACGTAATCATGAAAGTGACGGCGAGTAACACGACAGTGACGCGCTTCAAAATTTGCAGCACGGATCGGCATCGCCGTGATAAACGATCGGGTGATTTCATGAAAAGTCCTCCTGTGGATCTTTCTTCAGAGAAAAATGTTCTTTATGCCGGCGTGCTGAGGCGTCGCGTGATTTTCGGCGATAGGTATGCTTATCGGGAAGAAACTTCAGCTTCCACGTCGTCTTTTCAATTAGAGGGTCAAAAAAGCGTAGCAAATTAGGAAGCAGGAATAACACCATAAACAGCGATGTCAGCGCACCACGTCCGAGTACGCGTCCAAGCTCGCTCACGACGGAAAGACTCGATGAAAAATAGAGCACATAGCACACACTAGCCAGAATGAGCGCGGGCGGAATAATGGAACCGGCAACCGTCGCAAAAGTATGAGTGGCCGCGTCCTTTCGATTGAGCTCTACGCGATGATCAAGATAATGCTGCGTCATTAAGATGGCATAGTCAACCGTCGCACCCAACTGAACCGTACTGATAACTAAGAACCCGATAAAGTTCAGCGGAATGCCGGTAAGATACGGGATCGCCAAGTTGATCCAGATAGACAGTTCAATCGTAAGAACTAGAATCAGCGGAATCATAAGCGATCGGAACGTGAACATGATGACAAGCGCAATCGCCAGGATTGCCAATCCGTCAACAATTAAAATATCTTTATTGATCGTAGAGCGCATATCAAGCAAAACCATATTAGCGCCGGTAAGATGTGTATTCCCATCAGGATAAGCGGCGTCAACTGTCGCACGGATCTTCTCCGCCGTATCGAACGTCTCAGGCGCCTCGTCCGGAGAATCAACGATCAAAATGATCCGACTGTAATGTTCTGAAAGTAAAGACGACATGAGCCGCTCCGGTAATATTTCGTTTGGAATGCCGCGACCGACGGCTGTCACATAGCCAATCGCCGATTTGACCTCCGGCATGTCAGTAAGCGCATCTACAAGCTGTCCTTCGTGCGCCCAATCCCCGCGCGGTACAAGAAGCGCCATCGGGACATTGTTGCCAAATCGCTCCTCTAACAACAGGCAGTCGCGTTCCTGACGTGACTTCGCCGGATATGTGCGCGCTCCGTATAACAGACGATTTGAGCGTTGTGCAAGGAACGACGGCACGACCACGATAGCAGCTACGATCAAGATGGGAATTCCGAACTTGATGATCCAGCGACTAGGCTTTTCAAACGAAGGGATGAACGAGCGATGCGTCGTTTTGTCAATCAATTTATACGTCAAAGTTGTAAGCGCAGGAAGTAATAGGAACGAACTCAACAGACTGAAAAATACGCCTTTTGCAAGCACAATTCCGAGATCGAATCCAATACCGAAACGCATGAACACGAGTGCGAGGAAACCGAATATAGTCGTTAGCGCCGACGCAAGTACAGGTGCCACGCTCTTGACGATCGCCATTTTCATGGCCTCCTTGATATCGTAACCTTCGCCTCGGTATTCGCTAAAACGGTGGAGAATGAAAATTCCGTAGTCCATCGACACCGCAAGTTGCAAGATTGCGCCGATCGACTGCGTGATGAAAGAAATATCGTCAAAGATGAGATTGGTGCCCATATTGAGCAGTACACCGCTAAAAATGACCACCATAAACAGCACTGGCTCAAACCATGACGTCGTTGTAAAAAGCAGGATAGCAAATGCTATAGGAATAGCATATGTGGCAATGCTTGTCACTTCCGATGTCGTCGCGCTCTGCATGTGCGCGTGCTCAACAAGCTGGCCTCGAACGGCGGCATCTTCACCGACCAAGTCGTATAAATTCGTTAGAAACTCAAGCTCCGGCATGTCTTCACTTGTGTCCACTGTCACTTGGAAAAGTGCCATGCCGTCCTTGTAGAAACCATCGACAAACTTCTGATCCGAAAGGGCAAGGGGTATACCGATATCAACCTGATCATCAAGCCAAAGGACACTATTCACGTGCTCAAGCGCTTGAAGCTCCTTCTTGAACTTCAGAGCATCCGTTATCGTTTCACACGGAATTCCAATTTCCAGGTTAGGAATGTTATCGGTATACTCAGCCATCACTTCATCGATCGCAATGGTCGAACGCGCATCCTTAGGAAGATAAGATGTCAAATCGTAATTGACCTTGACTTTGGTAGCAAGATAGCCGCAAATGATGGAAAGAACGAGAAAAACTATCACAACTATGACTCGTCCTTTAACGATGAGGTTCGCTAATTTGTTCATCATCGCGCCGTTCTCTTTCTAAGGATTATTCATCCCGATTCCTTGGATACGCCTCGACAAAACGCATTCGAAAAACACGTTCATATAGTAGTATCAGGCATTCCACGCCATTATAGAGAAGCTTGATTGCGATATGCAAATAACGCAATAACATCATTTGTCGTTTAATTAACAAAAAGCGACAAACTGTCGTGTTTGTGTTAAGATTGTCACAGAAACACACAAAAGTTCAGAATCATTTTCTCAATATAGGATCGATTTTATACAGGAAAAGAACACACGTGACACATCAGCACACATGTAGGATTGCTAAAATTAGACTGCTTGAAGGAAAGAAGATAGACCGAATATGACGTATAAAAAGAAAGATGATCTCCAACGCTGCATAGGAAACAACAACCGCTATTTGTTAAATGATGAACGATCAACTCAGCGCATCAAAGGCGATCGGCGAAGCAGGCGAACAGCAATGGCGCTTCAGAGAAGCCTCGTAGATCTTCTTCTTGAAAAATCGTTGGCAGATATTACGATTCAAGAGTTAACAGACCGCGCAAACATCAGCCGCACGACGTTCTATCTTCACTACCAAAACATCGGTGATCTTTTTCAGTCGATCGAAGATGAGGTGGTCGCACAATATGAAGACATCATCAACCGAATCGTCTCCGACGAGTTCGATATTTTACACGTCGTCACCGACAAAAAAGGGCAAAAATGGCTGCCGACACTCGTTGAAGCGTTCCAGTTTTTCTACGATAACCCGACATTTTGCACCGTCCTTTTCCGGAATCCGGAAAGTCGTTTTTTTCAGCGTACGGTCGAACGAGGTCACGACGCTGTGATAGAACGCATGGAGGAGCTTCGACCGGATCTTTCACGCGTTGAACTCGAGTATTTCTATTATTTTGTCGTTAACGGCATTCGTGGCATTGTACAGGAGTGGTTGCTCCACGGCTACAAGGAAACACCAAGCGAGATCTCGAGTATAGTATCTCAACTTGTTCTTAATCAATTGGATATACTTTCAGAAGATCATTGAACCTATGCTTTGAAACATACGAGCATTTCGAAAGAAGGAATGTCATGAACGTTATAGACGACCCGATAGTACAAGATAGCCGATCCGGCGAAACAGCGATTAGAACAGCGTTGCAAAATGCGTGCAAGGAACTGATCGCTGAAGCCGCTTACTCGTGTGAAGGGGATCTTTTTGTGCTCGGATGCAGCACAAGCGAGATTCTCGGCATCCGAATAGGCCAAGGTTCCAGCATGGCGACCGGCGAACTTGTTATCGACGCGGTCCTCCCTCTCATAGAGAAACATGGATTTCACCTCGCGGTTCAGTGTTGTGAACACTTAAACCGAGCGCTTGTAGTAGAGCGTGACATAATGATTCGCGATCGACTTGAAGAAGTAAATGCCGTACCCGCTCTCCATGCAGGAGGAGCCTGCGCGTTGGCCGCATACAACCGTTTTCAGAACCCCGTTCTTGTTGAGCATCTCCAAGGCACAATGGGGCTTGACATCGGAGATACGTTTATCGGCATGCATATCCGCTTTGTGCAACGCCCTTTGCGCCTCAAAGAGAAATCGATCGGTCATGCACATCTCACCGCCCTCATGTACCGTCCGAAACTGATTGGCGGCGATCGCGCAAAACATTTTTAAGCCTTCCATTTACATTTACAGGACTACATACGCGTCTTATGGCGCGATTAAGGATACACATTCAGGAGTATATATGAACCAATATCGAAAATCAGACAAAACCCAACGCGACATGAAAGAAGATACCCCGTCTCCGCGTGGTGTTCTGCGACCAAAGCAGGCGCATGACAGTACCCCTAAAAAGAAAAACGGCAAAAAGAGCCATGCTCCGGCATTACGCATTGTACCGCTTGGCGGCTTGCGCGAAATCGGAAAAAACATGACCGTTTTTGAATACGGCGATGATATCATCATTATCGATTGCGGCATCGCTTTTCCCGATGACAATATGCCCGGTGTAGACACGATCATACCGGATTTCACATATCTTCGTGAAAATAAAGAGAAAATCCGAGGCTTGATTATTACTCACGGCCATGAGGACCACATTGGAGCGATACCTTGGTTCCTTCAAGAATTTGACGTCCCCGTTTACGCGACACCTTTGACGATGAAATTGATTGAATTGAAGCTCGACGATTTTCGTCCCAAAGTAAAGAGTAACAAATTGCAGGTTGTCCGTGCGGGTGAGTCGCTAACCATCGGCCCTTTTACCTTTGATTTCATCCATATCAATCACTCCATCGCGGACGCCGTTTCCATCGCGATCCACACACCGGTCGGCATCATCTTCTATACCGGCGACTTCAAAATCGATTTTACGCCTACCTCTGACGTACCTCACGCCGATCTTGGGAAAATAGCCGCGCTAGGCAACGAAGGCGTGCTTCTGCTAATCTCGGAAAGCACGAATGTAGAACTTCCGGGAAGCAGCCTTTCCGAGCGTGAAGTAGGCAAAACGTTTGACAATATCTTTCATCAAGCGACCGGGCGTGTTATTGTAGCCATGTTCTCATCCAACGTCTTTCGACTGCAACAGGCCATCTCCACAGCAGAGCGCTTCGGCCGAAAAGTCCTCATACTCGGAAGAAGCATACAGAACGTTTTTGAAGCCGCGGATAGGCTCGCTTATCTGACATATCGACCCGATACGATCATTCAAATAAACGAGTTGGATCAGTACCCGCCTGAAAAGATCGTGATCATCGCTACCGGAAGCCAGGGTGAACCGATGTCGGCACTAACGCGGCTTGCCTACTCTGAACATAAGTTGGCCGAAATTATACCGGGCGACACGGTCATTCTTTCCTCAAGTATGATTCCCGGTAATGAAGCCGCCATTTACAACGTCATTAACGAACTCTTCATGCGGGGGGCAAACGTCATCTATGAATCGCTTTCTGCCGTTCATGCTTCCGGTCACGCGTGCCAAGATGAGCTGAAGCTGATGCTCGCCTTGACGAGACCGACCTATTTTGTGCCTGCGCACGGAGAATACCGCATGTTATACCAGCACGCCGAGCTGGCTAGTCTGATGGGCATACCCAACGATCATATCGCGATATTGCAAAACGGAGACGTGCTTGAGTTTTCAGAGGACGGCATGGAATTTGCGGGCTATACTGAGGCCGCCGGTGTTCTCATTGACGGATCCGGCATGGGCGATGTCGATGAGCTCGTCCTAAGCGATCGCCTGAGGCTTGCCAATGATGGAGTGGTCTCAGTAATGCTCGTAATCGACCGCTTGTCCAATCGACTGTACGGCACTCCAATCGTTAAAGCAAGCGGCTTTACCTATCAAAGTGACATGAAAAAGATGATTACGAGCTGTCAGGATACGGTTGAAGACATGGCAGAACGCCTTTTTAAAAAGAAAAAACCACTTGACAGAGCGATGACACCTGACAGTGTCAGCAAAGAGGTACAAAAAGTACTGTATGAACACACGCGTCGCCGACCGCTCGTGATGACGTCCGTCACTGTCATTTAAAAGTTATTTATAAAGGATTGTGTCCGCGCGTTACACGCACGACCCCGTCGATCGCCTTCACCCTGCCGACTAATCGGTCGTACTGAGACTGGTCAGAGATTTCAACGATCAGACGTAAGCTCGCGCTGATGTCTCGGGCGGACTGGATGCGTGCCGACTGAACAGAGACACCTTCTTCGGCGATCGCTACGGAGATTTCTGCGAGAAGATTTGGACGATCGCGCGCGATGATTTGCATATCGACCGGATAGGTGCGACGCTTCGTTCCCACGTCCGTCGTCCAGACAACGTCAATCAGACGCGCGGCGCGCTCAGCATCTTCCGGTGTACGGTCAAACTCAGTAAGAATACGTCGAATATTCGGACAATCGATCCGGTGGACAGCGACACCCGAGCCTCGCGTGATGAAGCCTATGATCTGGTCGCCGGGCACAGGATTACAACAGCGCGATATTTTCACCAAGGCATTGTCAATACCCTTGACGACAACGGGAATGTCCCCCGTTTTTTTCTTCTTTTTCTTCTTTTTTATTTCTTCGCCTGTTTTATCGGCGGCCATCAGCGCATCAGTTACAAGCATTTGACCCGTGTTCTTCAGGATTTGGCCTGATTTTGTGATGCGATAACCGAGCCTAAAGACTTCTTCTTGCGGCAATGTCTTCAACCACGCATCGCGCAAGCGCGGAACAATGCGTCCCGGTGCAAATCCGCCGTAGCCTACGCCGGCGAGGAGGTCATCGACCTTATGCATAGAATGACGTTTCAACAACGGTTTAAAAAAATCCGGGTTCATGAGATCTGACGGCTGAAAGCCGCTATTCTTAATCTCGCGCTCCAAAAGCTCCCTACCGCGAATGATGTTTTCATCACGGCGCTCTCTACGGAACCACGTTGAGATTTTATTGCGGGCGGTGCTGCTCTTGACGAAGCCGAGCCAGTCTCGTGAAGGTCCGCGCACTTTATCGGACGTTAATATTTCTACAATATCACCGTTGTTAAGCTCATAAGTCAAAGGCACCATATGTCCATTCACTTTAGCGCCGTACATTGAATTCCCGATATCACTGTGAATGTGGTATGCAAAATCAACCGGTACTGCGCCCGCGGGCAGCGCGATTACCTCGCCCATAGGCGTGAAAACAAAGACTTCGTCCGGTATCAAGCCTTCTTTAAGTGAATCCATATACTGTTTCGCGTCGCTCATATCACTCTGCCATTCGAGCAATTGACGCAACCAGGACAAACGGACATCAAGATTATGATGTTTTTTGTCAGAGACGCCCTCTTTATAACGCCAGTGCGCGGCAATGCCATATTCTGCGGTGCGGTGCATTTCTTCCGTGCGAATCTGCACTTCAAAGGGTATGCCGTTGTTGCCGATGACCGTGGTGTGCAATGATTGGTAGCCGTTGCTTTTCGGAACGGCAATGTAGTCTTTGAATCGTCCCGGAATAGGTTTAAACAGCTCATGCACCAGCCCAAGCACGGCGTAGCAATCGCTTACTGTCGACACAATGATGCGCGAAGCGAATAAGTCATATATTTCATAAATTTCTTTCTGTTGAGCGCGCATTTTACGGTAAATACTGTAAAAATGTTTCGGCCGTCCCTCAATATCCGCTTTGATCCCCATCGCCGCCACTTTCTCTCTTAGCAAAGCGATGATTTCTTGAAGGTGTTTTTCGCGGTCAGAACGGCGTTGCGACAGCATACCGACAAGTTCATAATAGGCATCCGGATCGAGATAACGTAAGCTTAGATCCTCAATTTCCCATTTCAGACGATGAATACCGAGCCGAGCGGCCAACGGGGCATAAATATCAATAGTCTCGCGTGCCGTCTCGATTTGCTTATCAGGATCCATATGGTCGATCGTTCGCATGTTGTGGAGACGGTCGGCAAGTTTTATGATGACTACTCGGATATCTTTTGCCATCGCAAGAAACATTTTGCGGTAATTCTGCGCTTGCTTCTCTTCTTGCGAAGAATAAGAAATACGTGAAAGTTTTGTAACACCGTCCACCAGATCGGCGACATCCTGACCGCATGCTTCTACGAGATCATCAAAGGTTACATCAGTATCTTCAACGGTATCATGCAGCAAAGCCGCCGCAATCGTGTCTTCGTCAACAATACCGATATCGATTAGGATCCTCGTGGCAGCTATCGGATGAACAATATAGGGCTCACCGGTCGCACGGAATTGATTCATATGTGCTTCGCGCGCGATGCGATATGCTTTCTCAATAAGCGGTGCTTCATCTTTGTGCGCAAGCTTTTTCCATTCCTCAATCAGCTGTCGCGCTTCCTCATCTGCCTGAGCCAAACGCTCACGCTGTTCTTTTGTATAATGGGCGGGCTCGACGTCACTTAACGACATCTCAGGCACTGCATGCCGCACTGATTTTTTAGACTGCCGATGAGCCATTTATTCTTATGCCATCCCTTTCGTGATTACAATATGGTCTTACGCGCGATTACTTCCCGAGAAAATCAACATCAATTTCAGTCAATGCACACATATATCATATCTCATCATCCAACCAACCGAAACGGCAGAGCAACGTCCAAAGGGGTGATGATGTGAGACTTGGTCGATCGCTCTCCTGCTCCTTGGGCATAAAAACATAAAAGCCTGTTCCGGTGCTATCAAAATGACATAGACCTACGTCTGAAAAAATACGAAGAGCCGCTAATACAGCAAACGCATCCGCCTCTACATTATAACGATGCGATAGAATCCAAGCCAAACGACTCGGCGAAAAGACAATCCGCCCGTCGCCGTTTGCTCCAAGCTGAGCTAAAAACAGCCATAGCGCTGTGAAAAACGCAGGTTTCAACGTTATCCATAATGCGGGATCTTTCGATGACGGCGTTTCATAAAAACGAGTCAATGTATTAAAAGCGAGGATGTCTTCTTCACTCACGCGCGAAGGGCGTATTGCTTCAATGTTGAGCTGTATCGTTGATCTCCCTTGCCATACATTCCATTCAGGAGTAACCAATACATCAATGACATCATCAATGGCGTAAAAAGATGCTTCGTCTCCTCCGTGAAAGAAGATTGCATCAAAAGTTTGCATGGTTTCATCTCCTGCCCGTAGACGCATTTTTAGATGATGTCCCTCTCCAACTCGTTTCAGATCGTCAATGACGAATTGACGAATGAGAAAAACGGCTTTCCCGAAATCCTGTCCGGTAGGCTCCAAAAGCGCCAATCGATCTACCAGCTCACCGTCGATCTCTGATGCGAGAACATCGGCATCAGCTTCATAAGTTACTTCTCGCTCCTCTTCAGGAATCGAACGCATATACGACTCCATCACCTTACTGAAGGCGTCAATTTGATCAATGTTAAGCTGTAGACCTGCCGCACCGCTATGACCTCCATAACGATCAAGATACTCACTTGCGGCATCAAGAGCGAGGATCAAATTGATTGAACCGAAAGAGCGTGCCGACCCAATCAAAAGACCATCTTCCTCCCGCAACGTGATAGCCGGAACGTGAAGACGGTCCGACAAACGTGAACTTACAATACCTAGGACTCCGGGATGCCAGTCATTACCGTACGAGATCGCAATTACCGGCGCTTCGTCGCCCCATGCGCGCGTTACCATCTTGAGCGCCTCGTCAAAGACATCACCCTCTACACGGCGGCGTTCTTGATTGAGTTCGTCAAGTCGCAACGCTAACATAGCCGCGCGCTCCGCGTTATCCTCAAGAAGCAAATCAAGTGCGAGACGCACATCTCCCATGCGCCCTGCGGCATTCAGGCGAGGAGCGATAAAAAATGCGATATCACGTGAGAAGATCGTTGAAGGATCACGTCGACGCATCAAGTCAAAAAGAGCTGCGAGGCCAACCGGCGCGTCAGTGTTAAAGCGTTCGAGACCGTGTCGAACAAGCAGACGATTGACACCGGTCAACGGCATTACATCGGCAATCGTCCCTACGGTGGCAAGCACAGCCAGCAAATCACGGTTAGAAGTATGTTCTCCGATCGTCAAATCTAATGCTTGCGTCAACATAAAGGCTACCCCCGCACCGCTTAGAGCGCAGTACGGATATGTTTCATCATCGGCTGAAGGGTTGATCAACGGTGCGATCTGTCGATCGAAAGGCAACGTCGGTACGTGATGGTCGGTAACAACGACCTGAACGCCTTCATTCACGAGCAATGAGATAAATTCCGCTGCAGTAGTTCCAGTATCCACCGTTAACACAAGATCCGGACGATGCAGTAACATCTCTTCAACTAAAGCCGCCGATAATCCATATCCGTCGTCTATACGGTCAGGGATCAGAATATTGGGATGGATCTCGTGTGCGTGAAACCAGCGCGCGAGAAGCGCGGATGCTGTCAATCCATCAGCGTCATAATCTCCGAAAATAAGAATGCGCGGAGACCTCTTCCGCATAACATCTAAGATAATCGACGTGGCGCGCGCCATGTCTATAAAAGAAAAAGGATCAGGCAGATCATCAATCGTCGCATTAAAAAAAACATCGCGGCTTATCTCGGTGTCAAAACCTCGTGCGATTAGTACGCGCTCCAAAATATCAGTGTCGGCTGATTCGTCTGATACCACAGATTTGATCTTCCATGGAGGCGACGTCAGCCAACGAATAAGTTTATGGCGTAATTTCGGTTCAATTGCATTTTGTTGTGCGTTCATGGCATAAAGAATACACTAAAAACCATTAAAAAAACCTCATGACTCTTTCGAAAAAAGCATGAGGTCTATTTTAGAATTGAAATTGAATGATCAGCGTTTGCGCTTTCTGGCGGCTTCTGCTTTCCTCTTGCGTCTAACACTGGGTTTTTCGTAGTGTTCACGCTTTCTGACTTCAGCAAGCACGCCCGAACGAGCACAGGATCGTTTAAAACGTCTCAAAGCGCTGTCCAGGGATTCATTCTCTTTTACACGAATCTCCGTCAAGTTTATCCCTCCCCTCGCCGTGATTCTTCGTAACCCGAATTAAATTCGAAGCTAGAATGCAGTATACCGCTCTCTCAATCCCCCGTCAAATCAGGGTTTTAGAGACTTGCAGGAAATAATACAATGGCTGATTAGCAGTGTAAGCTAGATGTGAAGAAAAGTTAGCGCTGCACTTTAGTTTACTGTTCATTAACAGGAATCAAACGTAGGCTACTCGTTTTCAGGTATTTCATCTCCATGATAAGATAAAAGAACAAAACGCCACATCGGTTGCTTGCCATGTCATTTGTCGCGTGCTCCTCCTCATAAACGGGAACAACCGAGATCAATGGCAGTTTTGTAAAAGCGTACAGCGTTCGGAGATGCTCCCTCATCCCGAGCGCCTGAGAAGAATACCGTCCTTCCTGAATATCAGTGAAAGCACACCTTTATGCCGAACAACATGCAGTCCATCCGAATGTCCACACCTAGTTTGCTCTCTTCGCATCGCATTTCGCGCATCTCAAAAACTTTCAACAAGAAGAGAGAGAACGACAACAAACCGAAACGAAGACGATACCCCTTCGCTTTACTTCTCCTTTTGCTGCTTTCGCTTCTCCTCTCGCAAACGCAACCGGCGAAGGCCCGTGACAAGATACGCCTTGTTCCGGTAGATCTTGCTCATGCCGATGTTCTAATTCGCTCGGATAATACCGTGCTTATTACTGAGACTTTCTATTGCACTTATCAGGGAGAGGATCTCTCCTTCGCATTTGATATTGGGACATCCTTAAGCGGGGACGCAACACTTGTAGCCGTGAAAAAAGCACGTGTCGAACAGGGAGAATTGAAAGATCTTGTCAACATCACACCTAAGGACGGTACGCGCCCTCAACCCCATACTTACCAAATTGAGAAAAAAACAGACGGCACACGTGTTCTAGTCCATCTTTCATCAATTTCCGGTACTTTCGCTATTCAGCTTACCTATCAATGGAATCATGGCGTCGTCAAACTAGACGGATATGCGATGATAGCCGGAGCGCTCTGTTCGGTGCCGAAGGGCACAAATATTCGTAATCTTATCTGGTCCGTTAAACTCCCCTCCTCAGTTCCTGCAGACCGGGCAACTGTCATTGCTGTCACATCCCATCCCGCCGCGATCAACCAGGAAGAAAACATTCTGACAATCGTTGATAATCATCGATTTACTCGTCGCGAAGGCATGGGTATTGTTCTTCGCCTCCCGATCAAATTTTTTCCTCTAGCGACCGCGAAAGAGGGCCTCAAATCCACCGCCGCTGATATTTTGGATGACGCGCAAAACCGGCGCGAGATGCTGATCCATATGGAATTGCTCTCTAGGAACAGCACGCGGATGATCGGGATTTTAAGTCTCACGGCGCTGTTCTTCCTTCTGATCTTACACACAGTTCGAAATTGGACACCGCGTCGCCGAAAATTTCTTCCGGATTACCTCTATTGGCCGGCGACGGCTCCGCCTGCGTACATCTCAATCCTGCAACGCAGCCGTCTTCGTGACAGCGATATCCTATTGTCAACGCTTCTTAGTCTGACGGCCAAGAAAGAGATCGCTTTTGTCGACGAAATTTTCATTTGGAGAAATCCGGATCGCATCGATTTCTCGTCATTCACCCCATGGGAGACGCTTTTGTTGCAATGGCTCTTTGAAGACGATCCGGCATACGGGAGTGTCCTCGCGGCGGAACGCCTGCGAGTCGCGGCGAGACAACCTGAATTTCGAATGATTGCGCAAAATTTCAGAAAAACACTGCACAACGATTTCAGTCAATCTCACTTGATGAAACGTCGGCTGACGACCATCTTTCGTGTTGCGTCACTGATCTTTGCAGCGCTTTTCGCGCTGATCGGGATTGTCTTCTTCCTCGTTACACGGAGCTATGGATCATTCATCTTGCTGGCTGTCGCCGTCATTTACACCGCCAACGGCTTTACGTATACCTATCTTTCAAGATATGGTGCGCAACGCCGATGGGAAACGCTTCGATTTGCCAACACACTCGGCACGCCGAGAAAGATTATTTTGTCTTGCCAAAATAAACTCACCGATGTAGAAACTGCCATCACCTCACTTCCCGCTGCCGTTGCACTTGATCGGGTCGGAGATTACTTTCTTGGTATTAGAAATCTACAGGACGAACTCTTTTTCAAAACTGCGTACGCCATCTTGCATGTCTTCCGCGATCTTCCCATCCCAAAACACATCAGGCGACGCGCCTCACCGTCTGAGAAAAGGATGTTGCTCGATGAGCTCTATCAGATGGAACGCATGCTTGCTGTGTGGGATGCTTTGTTGAAATCATGTTTAATCTGAGGGATTGAATGGCATTGCTGTGCCGACTTTTTAAAACGCGCTTTTGAGCAGGATTTCTAATAATGAGCACCAACCCGAGATGTCATTATCTTGTCAAATATTCGGCACTTATCTTCTTAAAGTATAATTGAACGATCATCGTTCTGAGGGTCGATAAGCTGACGCGATGCAGGTGCAGGCGATGCCTTCTCCTCTTCCGAACGCTGTCAGTCCCTCACCTGACGTTGCTGTTATAGCGACGTTTTTTACTGGAAGACCGGTGAGCTGTGCAATATTTTCTCGCATAGCAACGATGTGCTCTGCGAGATGCGGCCGCTTTGCTTCGATCGAAAAGGAGAGATGTGTAAGCCGGATGTCGTCTAATGTTTCGAGCGCTACACGAACGTACGTCGAGCTATCCGTGATGCCGGATTCACACATTATGTCAGCTTTTCTACCAAGCACAGGCACTGCCGAAAGACCCGACAACGCGTTTGTTAACGCATGTAGGACAACGTCCGCATCGCTGTTGCCTTCAAGAGCAGGAGTTCCAAGGATCTCTATGCCGCCCAGCATTAATCGACGCTCGGATGAAGATGAGGTCTCTTCATTAACGAAGCGATGGCTATCCTGTCCGATCGCGCTGATAAAAATCATCTCCATGCTCCCTCCCCGTTGATTACACATCACACATTTACTTCATAAATTATTCTAGCAAACACGGATGTTCTCAACGAGTATCACTAGCTGTCGTCGCGTCTTATTGAACAGACCTTTTGCGTATCGGTCGTATTGCACGAAGCACGTGATAACCCTTAGCGCGTGCGACTGTTTCTACGACGCTGTAATGATTTTGCAGTTTCCGCGCCGCCGATGCTTTGCCTTGACGGACACGGATAACCGTGTAAAAAGCGCCGTCGTTTTTCAGATTTTTTGCCGCCTCTTCAAATAGACGGTACACAACTTTTTTTCCAGCACGAATAGGCGGATTGATGACGATAAGATCGAACGGCCCCCTATCCTCAGGCACACCGTCCGCCCATACAAAATCTGCACCCGTGACACCGTTTCGTTTTGCGTTTTGAGTTGCAAGTTGGACGGCTCGCTCGTTGATATCGCTGCCTGTTATCTGAAAGGAAGGACGACATTTTGCAAGCGCGACAGCAAGAACCCCGGTTCCCGTTCCAAGATCAAGCACGGATGCTTCACGACGATCTTCCATAAGAAGGACTGTGTCTAAAAGGAGATTCGTTCCGGGATCAACGCGGTCTCTTGAGAAAACGGCGCTATCTGTACCAAACGTGAGTGTTTCTCCTTCACATGATAAAGAAAAGGAGCCATACGCGTGAGGTGTTTCCGGTTGTTTAGAAAAGTAGTGTGTCATAGCAACGAACCTTTTAGACTTCACCCGATATTTGTTTTGCCTGTCGCACGTCTTCCTTGCGATTTGAAATGAGATGAAGCAACATTCTGAAGAAGCGTCCTCTTCGTCACATTCAATCGGTGCGCTTTGTCAGAAAAGAGGCGTCCTGACGCCTAATACTCTTCATGCCCATCGGAGTACGTGCCAGTGCTGTGACGAGCGGAAGCCCAAGTCCAAACACAACGATGCTTTGAGAAAGGGCTAACAACCCGCAACTTGCAGCCACGAGTCCAAACGTGACGGCTTGAGGCGTCATGAGAAAGGGCAGATACACACCCACAACCAATGCGTTCAACAGAACCTGCGGAAGTAACGGAATGACTAAATCGCGCCATGTCGGCAGCTCTTTATTCTCATCCCTATTCTCTGATCGCCGAAAACCCTCTTTAGCAAGCTTGCGACGCCACGGCGCCGCAAGACGCCATGTCGCAAACGCGGCAACCAGCGTCGTCAGACTTCCAGCGACAACATCGATCAGACCTAATGGCGACGGATTTAATATATTCGACAACAAACAGCCCAAGAATACGCCGGTGATCGCCGATGGGAAAATTGCCGGAAGCACCGTTAACGCTTCGGAGACGCGAAGCTGCAACATGCCGTAACTCATAAAAGACGGCAATAACGTCAACAGTATATAGAGCGCTGCGATCAGGGCACTTTGTACCGTGGAAACGATTACCTCATTTCGTTTTCTTGGGTTAGCGATACGATCCCTCTCCTCCACACCGCTGCGTAGCAACGCGTATCGAAATTAGATACTTTCATCTTGCGGCACAAGCACGGCAAAGGTCATGTCGTTGCCATTAATATCCCATGTCTGCTGATTCGATCCGCGCGGAAGCGTCTCCCCATTCTCAAAGAAAAGCACCTCCGACGCGAGCACTTCGCCTGCAATATCTTCCGCGTGCCGTTCCACAAGCTCAGCGCCCTCTCCTCTCATGACATAAAGACGAATACGGTCAGTCACTTCAAAATGACTTGAACGGCGCATTGTCTGAATTTTACTTACGATCTCGCGCAAAGTACCCTTTTCAATCAAGTCTTCCGTTAACATCGTGTCAAGCGCGACTTTATTTGCGCTTTCTCCCTCAACCACATAGCCTTTTGCAGATACTTCGCTGATCAGCAGATCGTCTTCCTTAAGCTGATATACTGTGCCGTCCACATCAATCTCAACATAGCCTTTCTCCCGCAACATAGCCATCGTAGTCTTGCCGGGAAGGGCTTCGATCATGGGACGCGCCTTGGGAAGATCCTTGCCCATAAGTCGACCGAGAGTACGAAGCTGTGGCTTAAACTCATAATCAACCAAGCGTTCATCATCGTCCGAGAACGTCAGTGTCTGAATATTCAGCTCATCTGTAACACAGATGGACAACTCGTCGGAAAGCGGATCGAAACCCATCGCGATCAGTTCTGAAAGCGGCTGTCGGATCTTTATTTGCGCGCGGTTCCGCGCAGCTCGGCCAAGCGTAACGATCTCGCGTGCAACGTCCATATTTTTTTCAAGCTCCGGATCGATCCAAGTATCGTCGATCTCCGGGAAATCACAAAGGTGAACGCTTTCCGGCGCACCTTCAATATGATCTGCAACAAGATTTAAATAGACCATCTCTGCCATAAAAGGCGTGAAAGGCGCAATCAGACGTGCCAAAGTCACAAGCACCTCATATAGAACCAAGTATGCAGTGATCTTGTCGTCATCCATGCCTCCTCCCCAGTAACGCTCTCTTGAACGACGAACGTACCAGTTTGATAATTCATCCGTAAAGGATTCAATCGCGCGCGCCGCGCCCGTAATATCCAGCGCGCTAAGCCTCGTATCGACGAACCGGATGAGCGAGTGAAGACGACTCATGATCCACCGATCCATCAGCGTCACATGATCTTTCAAAGGGAAATCGTCATAATCCTCTTTCAGGAAACCGTCGATGTTAGCGTAGAGAACAAAGAACGCGTACGTATTCCAGAACGTTCCCATAAAACGTCTTTTTGTCTCACGGATCAAGTCTTCCGAGAAACGCGCAGAAAGCCATGGATGGCTGCCCACATAGAACATCCAACGGATGGCGTCCGCGCCTTCCTTCGACAAAATATCATTGGGATCGACAACATTTCCGAGGTGCTTCGACATCTTGACACCGTTTTGGTCAAGAACATGTCCCATCACAATACAGGATTTAAACGAGGTCTCATTGAAGAGGCAATTGCTTACCGCGTGCAAATTGTAAAACCAGCCGCGCGTTTGATCAATCGCTTCCGAAATGAAATCTGCGGGGAACCGTTCCTCAAAAATCTCGCGGTTTTCAAAAGGATAATGGTACTGCGCGAACGGCATCGCGCCGGAATCGTACCAGCAATCGATGACCTCGGGAACACGAGTCATCGAATCTTTGCACTTCGGACACGTCAGATGCACCGCATCAATCATCGGTTTATGTAATTCGATCTCCTCAGGACAATTCGGAGACATCTCCTTCAGCTCGGCAATAGAACCCACCACATGGCGGTGCGTACAGGATTCGCACTCCCAGATCGGGAGCGGGGTACCCCAGTAGCGCTCACGTGACAGACACCAGTCGATAACATTCTCTAAAAAGTGACCGAAGCGACCTGTTCCGATATGCGACGGAATCCAATTGATTTCCGCGTTGGTTTCAAGAAGACGATCCCGCAACGCCGTCATTTCAATGAACCAGTTCGAGCGAGCGTAGTAAATTAGCGATGTATCACAGCGCCAGCAGAACGGATATGTATGTTCTACTTCTTTTTCGAAAAGAAGGCTGTTCTCATTTTTAAGACGTTCTACCAATCCGTCGTCCGCATCCTTGCAAAACACTCCCGCAAAGTCAGATACTTCTTCCGTCATGGTGCCGTCTTCAGCTACAAACTGGATGTGCGGCAGATCATAGACGCGACCTAGGCGTGCGTCATCTTCACCGAATGCCGGCGCGATGTGAACGATACCTGTACCGTCCGTCAACGTGACGAAAGGATCGGACACGATATAAAAAGCTTTTTTGCCCTGCTCTGCGACAGTATCCTCTGCGTATGGATAGATCGGCTGATATTGTGTACCAAGCAACTCCGAGCCCTTACACTTTTTCAATATACGCGCCTCTTCTCCGAACACCTCAGCACTAAGTTCTTCCGCAATCCAGTAACGAGGACGCCCCACGGAACCGTCCGGTTCGTGATCGAGTTCACAGAGTACATAATTCTCTTTTTCATTGACACAAAGCGCGACGTTCGACGGCAACGTCCAAGGCGTTGTCGTCCAAGCGGCAAAATAGGTGTCGGGGTCTTCGACCGTTCGAAATCGCACGTAGATGGAACGTTCCTTGATGTTTCGATAGCCCTGTGCTACTTCATGACTTGAAAGTGACGTTCCGCAACGCGGACAATAAGGCACCACTTTGTGGCCCTTATACATCAGATTTTTATTCCAAATCTCTTTTAGCGACCACCAGACCGATTCAATGTAATTATTCTCATAGGTGATGTAGGGATTGTCCATATCTGCCCAAAAACCTACACGTTCGGACATTTCCTCCCATTCCCGCTTGTATTTCCAGACACTCTTTTTGCATTCTTCAATGAATTTATCGACACCGTAGGCTTCAATCTGCTCCTTGCCGTCAAGACCGAGGCGGCGCTCCACCTCAAGCTCCACAGGAAGACCATGAGTATCCCAGCCCGCTTTGCGAGGAACATGATACCCTTTCATCGTACGGTAACGCGGAATCAAATCCTTAATCGCGCGCGTCATCACATGCCCCGCATGCGGCTCACCGTTCGCCGTCGGAGGCCCCTCGTAAAAGGAGTAAATCGGAGCACCTTCTCTTATCTTCAAGGACTTTTCAAAAATCCGGTTATCTTTCCAAAACTTCAGAATTTTCTCTTCTCGCGGCACAAAATGGAGACTGTTATCAACTTTCTCGTACATGAATACTGTACTCCCTCTTTCTTGGCGCTATCGATTAGGTGGAGACAGCGCAAATCTTGATTTTAAAACGCCTTATCGAAAAACGATGTTTAATAACTTAAAATCGTCTCATTCTACCATACCGCGCAAAATAACCCATGACTTGAAAAGCGGGGCGCCTTTTATGTAGGATGCTAACTATGAATATGTGGCCTATTTTGTTCTCGATTATAGGCGCGATCGGCGTTCTTTGTCTTCTCTATGGCTTCTTTATTGAACCGAAGTTTATTCGTCAGCGCCACGTGACCGTAACGCTTCCCGCCCCGCGCGTAACACATCTTACAAAACCGCTCAAAGTAGTCTTCTTCTCGGACATTCACATCGGCCCCCGTACGACAAAAGATAAACTGGATCGACAGATGCGCGCAATCATGCGAAATAAACCGGATGCCATCATATTCGGAGGCGATCTCGTCGAGGAAGCGACACCGCTCGCTGATGAAGCTGTTCAATCAATGACGATCTCCGCTTTAGCGTCTCTCGAAGCGCCTCTCGGAAAATGGGCGGTTTTTGGAAATCACGATCTTGAGGCGCCGCGGTTTCGTCGATGGACAGAAAAAGTCCTCCATGCATCCGGTTTCAAGATCCTCGAAAATGAGGGAGCCTGCCTTGAAGAACTGCCTTTATGGGGATTTGAAGACGCGCTTCACGGTACACCCTCACGAGACACCAACAATGGACTTCGACATAATTGCTTTGAAATCAATGACATTTCGGGATGCATTAGTTCTGAAAAAACACTATCTCGTCACACTGATCCACTATCGCCGTTTACCCTTTACATCTCACATGAACCCGATACGGCTCTACTCTATCAAGATGAAGAAGTTACCGGGCTGATGCTTTCCGGGCACTCGCATTACGGACAAGTGACCCTCTTCGGATTGCCTCTCATACGCGTACCCGCTGCAAAACATTTCGTGAAAGGACATTACGATGTGCAATCTGATTTGAAACTTATCATTAGCGCGGGACTGGGTACCGTACATATTCACGCACGCTTTTTTGCACGACCCGATATCGTAACAGTTCTCTTTCAACCTTCAACAAAGGCGACCGATATCGCTTACTCGTTCAAGTAATCAAAATCAGCCTTGCCGATAATCTGTCAAATTAAAAAGACCGAAACACAATTCCCTTTACGGCAGTGACCGTCAATTCGTTGCCGTACAAGTTAAGGTGTCGATGGTCTATTTTTCACTTTTTCTTCTATCGTGATCAGTATATTAAGTTTGAAAAAAATGACGTTTACGTTCAATCAGATCATCAAGCTTCCGGATATAGAGGTCGATGTCTTTGGGATTGTGAAAACGCTTCGCCGTCCTCTCGAATATTTTTTTTGAAGACGATCCGCTCCCCAGACCGATAACCGGCACCTGATCGCTCATCATTGCGACATTATATACACATGAGTAATTCGGACGCGCAAATCCGGTATTTTCAAGTCCGCCTCGACAATTTTTCTGCCTATACAAATAGTACGGAAAATAACCGGATGAACGCAGAAGATGATGCGCTTTTTCGATAGCTTCCTCAAGCTTAGGATCTGGTCTAAAAAGCGCCGTTGCGCCTATTTCTCGATCAAAGAATGAGCCTTTTTTGATGGACAGCGTGTGTAACGTGATACTTTCCGGCCCGAGATCAAGCACCGCTCGCACCGAGTTCAGAAGCTCTTCCTCCGTCTCTTTCGGAAGACCTGCGATCAGATCCATATTGATATCTTGAAAGCCTGCCTTTCGCGCTAATTGAAAGGCATAATAAACATCAGCAGTTGTATGGCATCGTCCGATCAGCCGGAGCGTTTCATCATGCATCGACTGAGGATTGATACAAAGTCGCCGAAATCCAAGCGCGTGAAGAATAGCGAGTTTCTCTTCGTTGAGTGTATCAGGACGACCCGCTTCCATCGTAAATTCCGTCTTGTCATCAATTGGAAGTACGCGAAGCACGCCTTCGAGATAACGTTGTAAAAGTGGCGCAGGAAGGCTTGTCGGCGTTCCGCCTCCAAAGTAAACAGCCGCAATACGACCTTGGGAAGAAACACCGTTCCTTTGAAAACATCTTGTGATTCTCTCGTCTAAAAACAGGGATTCTGCCTCATGAATAACGGCATCAACGTAATCAGGAAGCGCTTTACTCTGACGTATGGCATCCTGCGTAATAAAACTGCAATACGCACAACGGCTGGGACAAAATGGCAGGCCGACGTAGACGATCATATCGCCGCGCGTGGTATCTATCGTTTGCAGGATGCGCGCTTCACTTTTTGCCGTTTCGACGGCAAGTTCAGCCTTCGCTTGACTCGTTTTCCAATTGCTTACTAAGCGCGCTGCGGCACGCGCATCGGCCTCGTCACCTTCCCTACGCGCTTGCTCTAGCTCTCGAAGCGCGATATCGGTCGGTCGAACACCTGTCAGCATGCCCCATGGAAACGTAAGCCCGGTCAACTCAGAAAGCACATTGAAAAGCTGGCGACGAATCGTCTCTCTTAATAGAGGAAGCGAAACGTCCGCTTCCTCTGCCTGCTCTTCACCATCAGTTTGAAGAGTCGTTCGGACATAAACGGCATGATCAGCATACGCGCCGGTTCGAGATGCATGACGTGCCGCTTGAGGCGGTATCTGAGGCTTGCACGCGATGGTGATTATCGCCCCGTCAGGAATCAATGACGCTCCGTCATTATACTCATCTACGACGACGTGAAAAGTCTTTACTCCAGTAGCGCTGACATTCGAAAAGAAGTGATGAAGCATTCCGGAAACGGCCGCCCGTTCCTCATGTCCTTCCAGAATCACTGTGATCGTCGTCATAGCAATGTTACTTTAGGCGCGCGTCAAAAGGTCGGCAGACCAAGGATAAGCGACAATACAATAAACAGGATCGGTTGGTGAAGCACGTAGACCCAAAGCGCGTTGCGACCGAGAAAACAAAATGGGCGCATAAGAAGCGGCAAACAATCATTGTTACGTTTTTGATCTTCTTCGGAAGATGCTAATGGTGTCTTATTCTGCCTCGATTTTGGAAAAAGCAAATGTCCGACAGCGGCTCCAATCAGGAAGAACCCCATCCCCGGAAAAAGCGACATGCCGTCCATAACATCTCTTCCCGTTGGAGGCACACCCAGTATTAGAAAAAGCCCATTCTTTGACGATGAGGGCAACAGCGGTTCCAACAGACCGGCGGCTAAAATGCCCATCGCGCCGATCATGATAAGAAGCGCAATTTTTTGA
The DNA here is from genome assembly GCA_012800435.1 of Clostridiaceae bacterium. GTDB lineage: Bacteria > Bacillota > Clostridia > Saccharofermentanales > DTU023 > UBA4923. Next base: position 127,517 of record JAAZJH010000072.1, read on the forward strand.
TTCAGATGAAGCGTCTTTTCCTGCCCGTCATAAATATTAATTGCTTCTTCACTTAAAACACCGGACTCGTCATTTTCAGACATCAATAGCAGCTCGTCATTTACAGAATGAACACCGGGTTCTTTAGAGGCGCCATGATGATCATCAGAACGCATGAGTAAGGAGTAAAGAAAGATAGAGCATGCAATAACATGGATCACGTTGAAATAAATGATGCCGACAGGAGCGATCCAGCGATCGATGATCCACGAGCCCAACGTCTCTACAAAACCGAGCACGAGCATACGAAAACCGCGCTTTAAATTGTTTTTAGAGAAGACGGAGCTAATCCCCGACACAGTAAGAAAAACGGCGAGCACAATTGGTCGACCGATACCGATAAACCAGTATTCCTCCTGAAAAGCAAAAAGATCCAATCCATAAAGGTAACGCACATTCATAATCGCATGGTGAAATACCATGAGCGCAAGCGCCGCACCGCGCGCAAAATCAAGCGACGGCAGCCGGTTGCTCTTTACAGTTTTAGATTTAGGAGAGATCCGGTTCATTGTTCAAAAAACATCAACGTATGAAAGAAAAGATCCTGCCGCCTGAAGAATCAGGCAGCAGGATGATCAGATAAACTGTTTCTATTATTTATTTTTCGGATAGCGAATCGCTGACTGAGCTGCGGCAAGACGCGCAATCGGTACGCGATAGGGTGAGCACGACACATAGTCTAGCCCGAGCATCTGGCAGAACTCTACTGATGACGGATCACCGCCATGTTCTCCGCAAATACCCAATTCAATCGTCGGATGAGTTTTGCGCCCGCGCTCCACAGCCATACGCATCAGCACACCCACGCCTTCACGATCAATGTGTGCCGTCGGATCGGCGTCAAAGATGCCTTTCTGGTAGTACGTTTCAAGAATCTTGCCGGCGTCATCACGCGACAGTCCATAGGTCATCTGAGTCAGGTCGTTCGTGCCGAAGCTGAAGAAATCGGCCTCCTTGGCAACTTCGTCCGCCGTGATGCAAGCGCGCGGAATTTCAATCATTGTGCCGATCATGTATTTCAACTTGAGTCCTGACGCTTCAATCAACTCATCGGCAGCTGCTTTGCAGACTTCTCGCAACAGTGCCAGTTCTTTAACATCGCTCACTAACGGAATCATGATCTCCGGTATGACATCGACACCCTCGCGAATAGCTTCAAGCGCCGCGCCAATAATGGCTTTTGTCTGCATTTCGGCAATTTCGGGATAGCTGATGGCCAAACGACAACCGCGGTGCCCAAGCATGGGGTTAATCTCGTGGAGACTGTCAACGATCGTTTTTAATTCCGCAACGTTCATTTTGAGCGCTGCCGCCAGATCTTCGATCTCTGAATCTCTCGTCGGAAGGAATTCGTGTAGCGGAGGGTCAAGCAAGCGGATAATGACCGGCAGACCATCCATCACGCGGAACAGTCCGAGGAAGTCATTCTGTTGCATCGGCAGAATATGCGCGAGTGCCTCGCGTCGAGCCTTCTCGTCGCGCGACACAATCATCTGCCGGAAGGCAAAGATGCGATCCGTCTCAAAGAACATGTGCTCTGTGCGGGTCAATCCGATACCCACTGCACCTAGATCACGTGCAACCTGCGCATCGTGCGGCGTATCGGCGTTCGTCCTGACACGAAGCTCGCTGAATTCATCCGCCCAAGACATGATCGTCTGGAAATTGCCGGACATCTGCGCTTCGCGCGTCTCAATTTGACCTTCGTAGACGATGCCGGTAGAACCGTCAATCGAGATAAAATCATCGTAGCTATAGACTTTGCCATCAGCCGTCATCGTTCCGGCATCCATATCAATGATGAGATCTGAACATCCGGAGACACAAGACTTGCCCATACCGCGTGCCACAACAGCAGCGTGAGAGGTCATGCCCCCGCGAGAAGTCAGAATGCCGACCGCAATGCTCATACCTTGGATATCCTCCGGAGAAGTTTCTTCACGTACGAGAATGACATTGCGACCTTCGGCATGCGCTTTCTCCGCTTCTTCAGCATTGAACACGATTTGTCCGGTTGCCGCTCCGGGAGATGCCGGAAGTCCTTTTGCGATCTGTTTTCCTTTTTTCAGGCTTTCTTCATCAAACATGGGATGGAGCAACGCGTCCAGCTGCGCAGGATCGATACGTAGGAGCGCTTCTTCACGAGAAATGATGCCTTCTGCCACCATATCCACCGCAATTTGAAGCGCTGCCGTCGCGGTGCGCTTTCCGTTGCGCGTCTGAAGAATAAAAAGCTTGCCGTCTTCAATCGTAAACTCGATATCCTGCATATCGCCGTAGTGGTGTTCAAGCTGCTTAACGATTGACGCAAACTGCTCGTATATCTTAGGCATCTGTTCTTCCAAGTGCGCGATCGGCTCGGGAGTACGGATACCTGCCACCACATCCTCACCTTGCGCGTTGATCAAGTATTCGCCGAATAGTTCATGTTCTCCGGTGGCAGGATTACGTGAGAACGCCACGCCGGTGCCCGAGTTTTCACCCATGTTGCCGTATACCATCTCGTTTATGCTGACGGCGGTGCCCCACTGGCTCGGAATATTATTCATTTTGCGGTAGAAAATCGCGCGTTCATTATTCCAAGAGCGGAAAACAGCCTCAATGGCGGCAATAAGCTGTTGTTGTACGTCTTCGGGGAAAGTGCTCTTCCTGTTCTTTTCATAGATCGCCTTGAACGCTTTAACAATGTTCTTGAAATCGTCCGCACTGAGATCCATGTCATTTTCCACGCCTTTTTCACTCTTTACGCGGCTCAATTCAGCCTCAAAGAGCGACGCGTCAATTCCCATCACGACATCTGAAAACATCATAACGAAGCGACGATAACTGTCGTAGACGAACTTAGGATTATTAGTCAGTCGGATCATCCCTTCTGCCACACGGTCATTAAAACCAAGGTTGAGAACTGTATCCATCATCCCCGGCATCGAGACACGGGCTCCTGAACGAACCGACACGAGCAGCGGCTTCTCCGTATCGCCAAAACCTTTGCCGGTAACTTCTTCCAGTTTTGTTACGGCACTGAAGATCTGATCTTTGATCTCAGGCGAGATCATTTGGCCGTCGCTGTAATAGCGGTTGCAGGCTTCGGTCGTGACCGTAAAACCATTGGGTACCGGAAGACCGAGCTTCACCATCTCAGAAAGGTTAGCAGCCTTGCCGCCGAGAAGGTTGCGCATCGTTGCATCGCCTTCAGAAAACATGTACACATACTTTGTCATTAACATTCCTCCACAATTTTATATGGCTGTCGGACTTTATCCAGCAGCGCTATGACTCTATTTTTGTTTCACACAGCAAGGGTAACATCCCGCTGTGGTTGACCAATTATTCAATGTTTGTACCGCAGACACCACGATAAGCGCGAAGAAATGCGTCACCTCAAAAAAGACGGCCAACGCGCATATCGTCGCACACAATCGCGGCATAACATGGTACGACATTATGGCAAATCAAACTTACCTTCAAAAAAGGACTCAAGTTCCTCGATCGGCAAACGAATTTGCTCCATTGAATCTCGTTCACGTACTGTAACGCACTGATCCTCGAGCGAATCAAAGTCGAATGTGACAGCATACGGCGTACCAATTTCATCCTGACGTCGATAACGCCTGCCAATCGACTGGCGTGTATCAAATTCGGCGATCACGTTACGCATCAACATGCGATAGACCTTCTCCGCTTCCGGGGCAAGCTTTGCAGAAAGCGGAAGAACAGCTACCTGAACAGGTGCCATCGCTGGACTAAAGCGCATCACCGTACGCGTCGATCCGTCCTCCAGTATTTCTTCTTCATAGGCATCTGAAAGAATAGCTAAAAGCAAACGGTCAACTCCAAGCGACGGCTCGACAACATACGGGATATATTTCTCATTTTTATCCGGATCGAAATACATAAGGTCTTGGCGGGAATGCTCCATGTGCTGCTTCAAGTCGTAATCTGTTCTGCTCGCAATTCCCCAGAGTTCTCCCCAGCCGAACGGATAGAGGTATTCGATATCCGTCGTCGCCTTTGAATAAAATGAGAGCTCATCAGGACTATGGTCACGCAAACGAAGATGATTCTCACGTATGCCGAGATCAAGCAACCACTTTACGCAAAATTCGCGCCAATACTCGAACCATTCGGTATCTGTTCCCGGTTCACAGAAAAACTGGAGCTCCATCTGCTCAAATTCACGCGTGCGGAAAATGAAATTGCCCGGTGTGATTTCGTTGCGAAATGCTTTACCGATCTGAGCAATGCCGAACGGTATTTTCCTTCGCGACGTGCGCTGGACATTCCGAAAATTGACAAAAATGCCTTGTGCCGTCTCAGGACGCAGATAAAGTTGGGCAAGACTATCTTCCGTGACACCCTGATACGTCTTGAACATAAGATTGAACGTACGAACATTTGTAAAGTCGTGCGCACCGCATTTCGGACATGGAACCTTATGCTCCAAAATATAGTCGCCTAGCGCCTCGTTGGACCAACCGACCACCGGCAGTTTAATCCCCTGCGCTTCATTCCAGTCTTCAATTAGCTGATCGGCACGGCTACGACTGCCACAAGATCTGCAATCGACTTGAGGGTCGGAAAAACCTGCAACGTGACCGGAGGCGACCCAAACTTCAGGATTCATGAGGATGGCCGCGTCGAGACCTTCATTTAGCGGACACGTCTCAACGAAACGACGCCACCAAGCAGCCTTGATGCGACGTTTCAACGCCACACCATAAGGTCCATAGTCCCAGGCGTTGGCCAGTCCGCCATATATATCCGATCCCGGATACACAAATCCGCGATTGGCGCATAGATTAACAATGGTAGAAAGCGCATGTTCTTTGTTAGACACGTTACGCTCCCTCTTCCGGAGTATCATCCGACATTCCGTTCTCTTCCGTTACATCAGTCTCGTCATCTTGTGATTTCGGGTTTTCATCGTCTTCCGTATCTTCTTCACTTGCAGCCAATATTTTCGCTTCTTCTTCCGCACGTTCGGCCTGCTCCATGCGTTCGACATGACTAATGAAACGTTCCGCGATCAGCGATGCATCCTCAACGGAAATACCCGCAGATTCAAAAACTGTAGGAGATTGCTCACGGCTCAGTACACGCGGCGAACGGCTCGCCTCTTCAAGGCGCTCCTCTTCTTCTTTGGCACGCGCTTCGCGTTCCGCCGCTTCACGCGCAGCAATGATAAGAGGATCTTCGGGAACGATCACGTTGTGTTTGCCGAAGCGGAACACCACTCGGCCGGCATGGATTTCTTCACTTGCGAGCGAGACACGGTTGCGCGTATCGGAATCGATGACCGGACGAGCGCCGGATGTCAGCTGTCGAGCACGGCGCGATGCCAACATGGCAAGAATATAACGATTGTCAACCCGCTTTAAAAGCTCTTCTGTTGAGGGATAAATCAGCATTTTTTACTCCTGTAAAATAATAAAAATCGTAGCCTACAAAAATATACCACAATCCAATAAACTATACCGTTTTATCGACTCCGTCGTCAATATAAAGCCTTGAAGCACGGCGCTTCTCGGCACGGATGATAGCGGAAATATCATCTACGGCATCTTCAAGCACCGCATTTTCGACACAATAGTCAAAATCGGCGGCCATACGAAGTTCTCGTTTTGCCGTTTCCAAACGGTGTACCACAACATCTTCCGTTTCTGTACCGCGCGTCGAAAGGCGTGACACCAGTTCCTGTAAAGACGGCGGCGTGATGAAAACCAAAATAGCGTCCGGACACTTCTCTCGTATCTGCAGCGCACCGGAGACTGTAAGGTCAAAGAGTACGTCTCTTCCGGCATTTACATGTTGAACTGCCGGCTCACGCGGTGTGCCGTAATACGACCCGCAATACTCATCGTATTCCAGAACTTCCCCTTTTTGAATCAACTGTTCAAAATGTTCACGTGTCGTGAAATGGTAAGAGACGCCATCCACCTCATGAGGTCGCGGCGCCCGCGTTGTCAGCGAAATCGAATGTACTCTGTTCGGGTCTGCCTCAACAAGGGAGGATATGATCGAATTTTTCCCTGCTCCGGACGGTCCCGATAATACCACCATCAGTCCCTTTCGAGGTTGAATTGCGAACGATTCCATCTTCCTCTCCTTATCCAACATCGCCGTCTTCTGTATAGCTTTCCGCACAATCCGGAACAGCTGTAATCGCGTCAGGCTTCATCGCCGACAATATCACGTGATCACTGTCCATCACGATAACGGCTCTGGTCTTTCGCCCGCCGGTCGCGTCGATCAGCGATGCTCTGTCGCGAGCATCTTGTATCATACGCCTTGCCGGCGCTGAATCGGCGGTAACAACCGCAATGACACGAGCTTTGGCGATATAGTTTCCGTAACCGATTGCGATCATTTCATAATCCATATTTACATCCTCTTGCCCTACACCGTCAGTGCTTATAACGTCATAACTTAAAAGCGATCAGAAAGGTAAACTGTGTCATAACATATGCGTTCATGATACTTCGGGAAGCTTATCCCGTAAATAATTCCGGTATCCATCCACGCATTACACTCACTCATTGAACTTATTCAAGATTTTGCACTTGTTCCCGGATTGCTTCAAGTTGTGTTTTCATCATGACGACTGTCTTCGCAATGTCAAGGTCATTCGCTTTGGAACCGATCGTGTTGACTTCGCGGTTCATCTCTTGAATTAGGAAATCCAATCTTCTGCCAACAGGACCTGTCACAGACAAATTTGCTTCAAGCGCCGTTATGTGAGAGCGAAGGCGCGTAACTTCTTCATCAATGGACGAGCGATCAGCAAAAAGCGCCGTTTCTGCGAAGAGACGCTGATGGTCGTACCATTCAGGATACGATTCTCCTAGAAGTTCTTCTGCACGAACCAGTATTTTTTTTCGATACAGATCGACTACCTCAGGTGAGCGCTTCGCAACATCATCGACGAGCTTCTTAAACGATGCCGTTCTGGACAGAAGATCACTCGCCAGACGTTCTCCTTCGGCTCGTCGTGCTGCTTTCAACGCTTCAAGCGCTGAAGCGGCGGCTTCCAACAGCTGCCCTTCAATCGTCTCTCGATCTTCGGCGTGTTCATCTTCTGTAAGTACACCGCGCTGTGCAGCCACGAGCGCAACAAGATCATCTGTCTGACGTTCCGTGATGCGCTCCAGTGTTTTAATAGACTCTATGTACCCGAGTGCGAGCGCCGTATCCACTGTGATCTCACGAGGAACACTCGCATCTGTTGCTATTGTCACAAAAATATCGACGTGACCGCGTGAAAGCTCGTCTTTGAAAAGTTGACGAATTTCCATTTCAAAAGAGGAAAGTGAAGAAGGCAATCTCAAGGACAAATCTAAATAGCGGTGGTTAACGGATCGACACTCGACCGTCACTGTTCGACCGTTTCGTTCGGATACACCTAAGCCGTATCCGGTCATACTGTTAGGCATGATATTTCTCCTATGCAAAAGAATCGATTTCTATCGTATTTTTATCCCGTGTCAGGTCACTCTGTCACGCGAATAATGCTTCTCTTCATTATATGCCGCAAGACGACACCTGTTCATCATAAACTCTCTTGGAAAACACCGTCTTCACCGATAAGAAGAGGCTGAAATTCAAGATGGTCTGCAGACGTTAACACATAACGGACACCGTCGACAACGGGAGAAGTACTGTAAAAGGGCACGTCATGGTGTATATGACCAAAAAAGCAGCGCTGTATTCCTGCAGGAGCAAGCAATGAGGAAAGCGCCGATGTCTGCCCTTTCTCAGAAATGGGCGGATAATGCATTACGGCGATTCCCGGCTGTACCGAACCTCTTTGATGACGAAGCGTAGCTAAATCACTAAGAGAGAGGTTCATCCGAATCACTTCGCGATCAAAAACGCGTTGATCTTCCGGCTTAAAAGCATCATCCGAAGGCAAAACCCAACCGCGTGTGCCGCAAAGATCAAATCCGGCAACCTCCATTGCATTGTGACGGAGAAAAAGAATCGAATTCAGACCTTGTTCCAATACGACTCGTTTCATCTTCTTGAGCGTTGACCACCAATAGTCATGATTGCCTCGAAGAATAATTTTTTTTCTTCCCGGCAGTTCATCAATCCAACGTAAATCGGGAAGCGCGTCATCAAACGAAATGGCCCACGACACATCGCCGCCGATCACAACAGCATCCTCGTCACTCACTATCGCCGACCATGCGCCCTTTATACGATCAGTGTGATTCTTCCATCGTTCACCGAAAATATCCATCGGCTTATCGAAAGCAAACGAAAGATGCAGATCGGAAATCATGAAAAGTTTCATACCAAGTCTTCGCTTCCTTTCTCTGATAGAACATCATCCACGTTCGCATCGGGATGAATTGGGCTGCACGCAAATCTGACCAGCGTAACCGGCATCATCCACGTTCGCATCGGGATGAAAATAGCGGAAAACCGATTCCGCTACATCTTCCGGCAACCCCTTGACTTCTTTTAACTGTTCGAGTGACGCCTCCTCAACCTTTTTGCTTGTGCCGAAGGCCTCAAGCAGCAGACGGCGTCGCGCAGGTCCTACCCCCTTGATATTCTCAAGCGCGTACCGCATCACGCGTTGACGACGCTCTTTCTTGTTTAATCGCTGTGCGAAGCGATGCGCTTCGTCCTGAATCGAAGTCAAAAGATGGAGGAGACCCTGCCGCATCGCACGTTCTTCTTCCGGCCGAGCTCGCGCGTCAGCAATAGATTCGGGATTAGATAGTTCAACAATCTCTCCCGTTGGTATGACAAGACCTCGTGTGCGGTGACGCCGGTCTTTGACCATGCCCGCTACAGGTATACCGATTCGTTCCAATATCGGCAGCACCGTCGACACATGACCCTTCCCTCCGTCGACCAGAATCAGATCCGGTCGATCTCCGAACGATACGTCTTCAAGCCGGTCAACACGCCGCATTATTACTTCCGCCATCGCGCGGTAATCATCGATTCCCTCAAAAGCCTTTATTTTAAAATGGCGATACGATGCGCGTTCAGGTTTTCCATTTCGAAATACGATCATTGACGCCGACCGAATATCTTTGCCCCAGTTAGAAATATCAAAAGCTTCGATCCTCTCCGGCGCTCTTTCCAAATGACAAAGATCGGCCAATGTCATCAGTGTTTCTCGAATTGAACGCATATCCGCTCCACGTGCAAGTGACCGTCTTTCTAAAGCTTTCTCGGCATTATGCCGCGCCATATCGATCAGAGCTTTTTTATCGCCGCGCTGTGGGAAGCGGATATGCACAGCCCGCCCTCGTTTCTTTCGAAGCCATTGCGTCAACACGTCTTGATCATCCAGTGGCGAGGCGACAAGAATTTCTGCAGGAACAGAGGCGGATCGATACTGTTCCCTGATCATCGCAGAAAGATAGGCGCCGTCCTTTTCATCCGTGTCTTCAGCAAAAGCGCGTGAGAAACCGGTCATACGTCCATCACGAATATCAAGCCGTACCATCGCGACTTCCCGACCATTACGAGCAACGGCTAACACATCGCGGTCACCGCCAGAAGGATCGACAACGCGTTGTGTCTCACGAAGCGCTTTAAGAGACATCCATTTTCGTTTCAGACGATCCGCTTCCTCGAAATCGAGTCGATCGGCCGCCGCGCGCATGTCAGAGTAGACCTGCTTCGTGATGTCGTCGGTCTTCCCCTCCAAAAAAAGGCAGACCTGTTCCGCCAACACGCGGTAGTCCGCTTTTGAAATACGATCATCACACGGAGCGAGACAGCGCCCGATATCCATGTTAAGGCAAGGACGTCGTTTTCCGATATCGTCAGGCAAATCGCGACGGCATCTCCTCATTGGAAAGAGCTCGCTCAATGTTCTCAAGGCGCGGTTAACGTCACCGGCAAGCCAAGGTCCGAAATATCGCGCGCCTTCGTCAGCATCCGGGCCAAGACGGAACGCTTTAGTAACACGAGGATATGGTTCTTGCATCGTTACACGGATATAGGGATATTCCTTATCATCGCGCATCAGGATATTATATTTCGGCTGGTGTTTCTTTATGAGATTGGATTCGAGAATAAGCGCTTCGACCTCGTTCTCACAGAGAATCGTTTCAAAGGAAGCAATCTTGGAGATCATCGCCTGAATCCGCGGCGTTACGGACGGATTCGGCGTGAAATAAGAGCGTAAACGCTGACGAAGTGAGTTTGCTTTACCTACATAAATAATAGAACCCGACGAATCACGCATCAGGTAGACGCCGGGTTCTTCTGGAACTAATTCAAGATGCACCTCGAAGGTGCTTGATTTGCTTTTATCTCCTGTCATTAGGGAATCATCACCCTCCTGACATTTCGAATTGCGTGTGGTCGCGCAAAGTTACCGCTTCACATCACTGATGTATGCTTTGAGTTTCTCGACAGCCTCTTTTTCGTCTTGGCCGTCCGCCAAAATGTCGATTTCATCTCCATTATTGATGCCGAGAGATAATACACCGAGAAGACTCTTAGCATTTGCTCGACGGCCATCTTTTTCGATATAAATACTGCATGCGAAATCGGATGAAATCTGAATCAACATGGCGATGGATTTCATCGATTGATCTTCGCCACCATGAAAAACGACAGTTTCTTTCGTCATTCTTCCTGCCTCCTTAATTCTCAAGATGAATGGATCACAAATGTATAGTAAGTATAAAGACGATCTCTGTAGCTTGTCAATTTTACATTTAACCAGCTTCCCTCACATGATGGTAAGAGAATTTAGTCTTTTCGACCGCATTTTAGAGAAATAACCGCTGACTCGGTTCTATATTTGTATTTCAAAATAGACCTGTGAATATTTCGGATTACGAAGTTCGGCAGGTATTTCCTTTTCGATCATTCCGATTCGCCTATATAATGCCAATGCCTTTTTATTCTCCGGATTGGGGTCAACCCATGCGCAAACGGCTCCATTCAAGAACGCCTGATCTATGGCAAATTTAAGCGCGCAAGTTGCAATTCCTCGTCCTCGTGCAGAGTTTTTCAGCTTAATATCTATGGCTGCCCTCTTTGTCTCAGGGTCGATATTATAAAAAGTTTCTCCGCAGTAAATGCCGCTTTCGTAAATTGAATAATGATTGATTCCGGGTCTTCCCTCTTCAATCCATGCGAGCCAATCTAGCATTTTTTCATCTGTTTGCTTCAAACCTTCCGGGAAGCCCACAAACTTCATCACCTCGCCGTCAGACCAAAGCGTTTTAACCTCATCTAAATCGGAAAAAGTTGTTTCCCTTATTTCTATTTTTCCTGTAGTTGAGGCTTTACTTTTGTTCATCTGAAATCCTCCATGCTTATCTCTCTATGGAAGTTTTATGTTTACTTTAGCGCCCGCGCCCAGTCTGCTTCCTTGAAGCCGACGAGCACGAAGTCATCACCGATAAGAATCGGACGCTTCACAAGCATTCCGTCTGTCGCAAGCAGGGCATACATTTCATCTTCTGTCATATTCGGAAGCTTGTCTTTCAGCTGGTGCTTTCTGTACAAAAGTCCACTTGTGTTGAAAAATCTCCGAAGAGGAAGACCGCTCCGCTCATGCCAACGGCGCAGTTCCTCTTCCGTAGGATGATCGTCTTTTATATGCCTCTCTTCATAGGCGACACTATTTGACTCCAGCCATGTCCTAGCTTTCTGACATGTCGTGCATTTCGGGTAGCAAAGAAAAATCATACAATGACCTCCGTTCTTTTTGACGCTTTAATTTTACACGTTTGACGATAAGTCCGGCAAAAGGAAGAGTTTTAAAAAAACGGTGCTAAGACATTTACTAAGACGCCTAGCTTTCATTAAGTTTTTTCAGATTAGAGATGGTTCGCTCAGCAAGAGGAATCAGGATCTCTTTATCGCCATTTTCATTGATCGAAAGAGCGATCATAAAGGGACCATACGTATCGTCGTTCACAAGAACACAAAGTTCCGGGTAGCTTCTGTAACTTGATATCATCCAGTAAGCATCATCACCGAGATTAGGAACATCTTCAACAAAACTCTTCGATCCTCTGCCCTGATCAAAGACAAGCTGGGAACCCGAGACAAAAAGCTGATCATAAGTCAACTCATCCTTGGCATAGTACAAATCGAATCGAAGTTCCACAGCTTTCGATGAGCCTGGACTTCCCTCAGGATCGGCATGAAGGAAATAATCTATTTGAGACATCCTGTCATCTACAAACGGTTCGAGTTCTCCCACATTATAAAGGCCTGTAATCTCCTCGATCTCTTCTACACTGAGATAGTTTTCAGGAGAAAGCCGTGGTGCAGCCTGGAATATTATTTTGAAACCAGCTTCTAGGACTTTGACTTCTTTAGCCGTGCCGCTATCTCGTTTCAACTCAAAAATCATATTCAAAGAAGGTGTTGCTCCGTCAAACATTTGGTTGATAACAAATCGGATTTCTTTCCAGTCTTCCGGGATCACCATCCCCGTGTAGACTTGCTCACTTATTCCTTTATTGATGGTTGTGTCTAAGGTAGGCATGTCTTTGCCGCTGTATGAATAGAGCGCGTCCATGCTGCGTTTATATTCTTCACCATCCACTGTAGCAACACAGGAAGACTGTGAGGCAAAGCTAATGTTCTGATCATCCTCTCTTTCATTTTTCAAGGTCAGGATAGGATACATGAAGATAAAACCTTGCGGAGGAGGACTAAAGAGTCCAGGATCATCGTCAAAGAGCACATAGTCGAAGGCGATGCGAGTCCCGTAGCGCTCCAGCTCCTGATTCAAAGGGATTTTACCTTTTCTTCCGTCAAAGATGACCCCTTCTGCCGAGCTGGGAGGCTTCTTCCCGGTGTCATCTGTCTGTACAGTTTTTTTCATGATTTGATCTGATTTTTCCGGACGTTCGTTAGCTTCTTCCTTGGCACCGCATGAGGTGAGTAGGAGGACGAGGATAAGTAGAATCGCAAATAGCTTTTTCATGGAGCACCTCCTTGTTGTCAAGTTGTTGTCAAGTTAACGTACTTTAGATTTACACTTGTGAAGAAAAAAGGTTCCCTCCCTTCTTGGCAAAATGGATTTTTAAAAATACCAACCAAGGTGAAAAGGAACCATATCTAAAGAAATTATACAACGAATTGAGAATGTAATAAAGATAGAGTTGAATGAAATTGAGCATTTAACAATCGCTGATTGTAAGGTCAATGATTTTAGCTTTTGGTAATCTTACAGGCTCAGAGATTTTCTTTTGTTTTTGTTAAGAGAAAAGGCGGTGTTGCCGTCATCAATACGGCATCTTCACCGGTATCGGCATAATACGAGCGTCGCCTTCCGACAATCTTGAAGCCGAATGATTCATAAAGACGCCGCGCCTCACGATTTCCGTCACCGACTTCAAGTATGATCGAGATTGCCTCTACAGTTGCACCGCGATGCATGACCTCAGCCATCAATAACGCGCCGATGCCAAGATTCCGAACATCAGACAACACGGCAATGCGTTGGATTTCATAGACGTCAATGAGCACTTGAACGGCAACAAAACCAAGGATGATTGGTGTTTCTGCTGCCTTGTGTGATTCAGGATCCGGCTCTACTTCCGCTACCAGCAAAAATCGATTTTTGTCGTCAGTAACAATAAACGGTTCTAACGCGTCACAACTCCAAGGCGACGTGAAAGATTGCGCGTCGATCATAGCGACGTCATCAAGATCGACGGGAAGAGCGTCGCGAATATAAATTGATCGATTATTGATTCGGAGTCCGCTCGAAGGAACCTTCATGCTTGCTTCTGTCTTTCGGCCGATGGCGCGATTGCGTAGTGCGCATCGAGTTTGAAAGGATCCGTTTCCGCTACGCCGAGTTCCCAATCCTCAAACGCCAATTGTGCTACAGCGGATGCGCGGATAATCTGTCGCTCTGCAGGTGCCGATTCAGTGATGAATGGAAGATTGATATTTTCTTTTTCAAAAACGGGAAGACCGTTACCGGTAACAATGACGCGTTCGCCTTCTTCGATCATCGGCGCCACTTGGCGGACGAGTGCTTCAATCGTACGCGGTTCATCGGAGCAGCACGCTTTCCCGTCGCGGTAAAGCGAAGCGTACACACGGCCGCCGCGCGCATCAAACATGGGCAAAACGAGCGCGTCTTGCTCTTGTGCTACACGAGCAAGTGCGCGTAAGGACGATATACCGATTGCCATACTCCCCGCTGCGTAGGCCATCGCCTTCACGGTAACAAGTCCAGATCGGATTCCGGTGAAAGACCCGGGCCCGTTCGCCACCGCGAAAAGCTCGACATCTTTAAGTTTCATGCGACACGATGCCATAAGCGAATCGATTAGCGGCTGCAGCGTTACCGCGTTACGAAGATCTTTTGACAAGACTGTGTATTCGCCTAAAAGCTCACGGTCACTCGTGAGCGCAACAGAAACGGAATAGCCCGATGTATCAACGCCTAAGATAATCATGGTGTTTCCTTCGATGAATCGCCTGTCTCGACATTACATGAAGAACATGATAAGTCGATATCGCCCGCAATACAGCGGCACGCTTCCCACACATCAAACGCCTTCAAGAAGCGATTTGCCTTTGAAGAAGGCGCCAACAGCGTCACATGACGGCAATTATCCTCCTCAACATCGTCTGAAACCTGTTCAAGCCGAATCTCCACGACATCATCGGGCAACACTTCGCGGACTTGGCATCCCCATTCGATGAAGAGCACGGCATTTTCTGTGATCAGATCATAAAACCCGAGATGGAGAAATGCATCGGCATCCTGAAGTCGGTAAACGTCCATATGATGTAGGAAAAGCCCGTCCTTGTCTTGCGGTTCATGGGTGTGCAACAGCGTAAAAGTGGGACTGGACACCGGGCTTTGGACACGCATACCTTCAGCGAGGCCGGAGACGAGACATGTTTTTCCGGCACCCAGTGTACCCGATAAAAGAACCACATCGCCCCCGCGAAGAGATGAGGCGAGCGCGTAACCGAGCGCTCGAGTCTCCTTAGGCGATGTGGTCGTAACGGTCTTTTTTACAACGTCGGATTCCATTTTTTACAAAA